>JBCCZI010000001.1:0-124085 GCA_039187815.1 Pseudomonadota bacterium
AAGATGAACGGCCTCGATCCGGAAGCCTATCTCCACGACGTCCTCAACCGCATCGCAGACCATCCGATCAATCGCATCCAGGCTCGGCTGCCTTGGAACATCCTCAGAACAGGCCGAGAAACCTCACCGGACGCTTACGATATGGCCGACGCGCGTTGCAATGAACTCTTTGTAGGCTTTGGACCCTGTGACCGCCTGGCGATCCAGCAGATTCGGGTTGTCTATCAGCTCTTGGTGCAGAGCTTTGCCGACGTCGATCTCGACGTTGAGCTCATTGGTGTTCCAGGTGACGTACGTTGGACTGACTTTCTTTTGAACTTCGCCCCACCAGTCGCCACGAAACAATTGTAATTTTCGCCATCAATCTGCTCTCCAGAAAATAGCTCGAATTCGCCTCCGCTCACCCATATGCGGACCGTGTCCCGGAGCCGTTCAAATGTGTTGAGGAGATGGCGGTCGGTGTGCGGTGGTTCCACCGCCGAATATCTTCCTTTGAAAGATCAGCGCGCGGATGGACGCGCCGCTTCTTCGTGTTCGATTCGCTGGCCATCGGTGTCGAAAACCGACAGCCGGCCCGGTTCAAGATCGAGGCCGATGCCCATGCCGTCCTCGGGCACCTCGGAGCCGGTGCGCACGATCACCCGGTGCATCTTGCGGTCTTGGAGCAGATCGATGTGCACATAGGTGTCTGCGCCCAGATGCTCGATCATCTCCACCGTGCCGCCGAGCGGCGTGGTCCCGAGCGGTACCAGCCGGAAGTGCTCGGGCCGAACGCCGACCGACAGTTCGGTTCCATCTGGCTTGTCCGTCTTGGCAAAACCCACCTCGCCGAACCAGATGCCGCCATCGCGTGTCATGGCGGGCAGGATGTTCATGGGCGGGGTCCCGATGAACCCCGCGACAAAGAGCGAGGAGGGCCTCTCATAGAGCTCCAGCGGCGAGCCGACCTGCTCGATCCTCCCTCCGTTCATCGCTACCAGCCGGTCCGCGAGGGTCATCGCCTCCACCTGATCGTGAGTCACATAGAGCGATGTGGTCTCCAACTCGCGCTGCAGGCGTTTGATCTCGAGACGCATGGAGACACGCAGCTTGGCATCGAGATTGGACAGCGGCTCATCGAACAGAAATAACTTTGGCGAGCGCACGATGGCGCGCCCCATGGCAACGCGTTGACGCTGGCCGCCCGAGAGCTCGCGCGGCCGACGGGCGAGCAGCCCGCCAAGCTCCAGCCGTTCGGCCGCGTCCCGGACCTTCCGCTTGATGGCCGGTCGGCGTATGCCCCGGTTCTTCAGGCCATAGGCCAGGTTCTCGAACACGGTCATATGGGGGTACAGCGCGTAATTCTGAAAGACCATGGCGATATCGCGCTCGCCTGGTTCCTTGCGGTTCACCTTCTGGCCGTCGATCTTCAACGTGCCCTTGGTGATGCTCTCAAGCCCCGCCACCATTCTCAGCAGCGTCGATTTTCCGCAGCCAGAGGGCCCGACGATCACGATCAGCTCTCCGTCGGCGATCTCAAGATCGATGCCCTGGACGGCATCGACGCCGCCGCGATAGGTCTTGGCCAATCCCTCCATAGTCACGGTTGCCATCTATTTCTCCTGCTCGGTCAGGCCTTTGACAAAGAGCTTTTGCATTGCCAGCACCACGATGACCGGGGGAAGCATGGCGAGCACGGCTGTCCCCATGATCTCGTTCCAGATCGGCTCGGCCTCGCCGCTGTTGACCATCCGCTGGATGCCCATGACCACGGTGGTGTAATCGGCATCGGTGGTCACGAGCAGCGGCCACAGATACTGGTTCCAGCCATAGATGAAGAGAATGATCGTCAACGCTGCGATGTTGGTTCGGCTCATGGGGACCAAGATGTCGCGAAAGAAGCGCCACGGCCCTGCGCCGTCCATCTTTGCCGCCTCGACCAGTTCGTCTGGGATTGTCAGAAACACCTGTCGGAACAAGAACGTGGCTGTGGCTGAAGCGATCAGCGGCAGGATCAGCCCTTGATAGGAGTTGAGCAGTGACAGCTTGGGGATCTCGACCTTGATCTCGTATCCGAGCCAGGCCGAGAGCGCGACATCGCCCGAGAGCACATCCCACAGGCTGCGGACTGGTTTGAACATATCCGCTGCAATATCGAAGGTCGGCAAAATGCGAACCTCGACCGGTAGCATTAGCGTGATGAAGATCATCCAGAAGGCCAGCATCCGTCCGGGAAAGCGGAAGAACACGACCGCATAGGCGGCTGTCAGCGAGATGACGATTTTGCCCGCCGTGATGCCAAGCGCCATGATCAACGAATTGGCCATCATCAACCAGACGGGCACGGTGCCGTTGGTGCCCTCGACCAGGATCGCCGAATACGTCTCAAAGCCATTTGTGCCGAACCAGATGGGCAAGGGGTCTCGCGCCAGCCGCGATCCCTCATGGGTAGAGGCAACGAGCGTCATCCAGATCGGAAAACACACTGCGGCTACGCCGATGATCAGCAGCAGGTGGGTCAGAAAATCCAGGATGGGTCGGCGTTCGATCAATAGACCACCCTCCGCTCGACATAACGGAACTGGACCGTGGTCATCAGGATCACCAGTGCCATCAGCACCACCGATTGGGCGGCCGAGGCGCCATAGTCTTGCCCGACAAAGCCGGTGGAGTAGACCCGGTAGACCAGGGTCGTCGTCGCATCGACCGGGCCGCCACTGGTCGTCGCATGGATCGTCGCAAAGGTGTCGAAGAACGCATAGACGAGATTGACCACCAGAAGGAAAAACGTGGTCGGCGAGAGCAGCGGCAGCGTGATGGTCCAGAACCGCGTCCATGGCCCCGCCCTATCGATGGCTGCCGCCTCGATCAGTGATCGCGGGATCGACTGAAGCCCGGCCAGGAAAAACAGGAAGTTGTAGCTGATTTGCTTCCACACACTGGCGGCGATCACCAGGGCCAAGGCCTGGTTGCCGTCGGCGTAGTGGTTCCACTCGACGCCGGCCGCCGCCATCCAGTTGGCATAGATCCCAACCGAGGGGTTGAGCAGGAAGTACCAGATCACACCCGCAAGCGCCGGGGCAACTGCATAGGGCCAGATCAGCAAGGTTCGGTAAGCAAGCGCCAGCCTCAGCACTCGGTTCGCGGCCAGGGCCAGGATCAGAGCGATCGCCATGGCCAGTCCGGTCACGGCCGCGCCAAAGATCAGGGTCCGCCAAAAGCTCGCCAGATAGCGCGGATCGTCGAACAGCTCTCGATAGTTTGCCAGGCCCACCCATTCACGCGAGAACCCGAACGCATCCTCGATATAGAAGCCTTGCTCGAGCGCCTGCGCCGCCGGCCAGATAAAGAACAGGACCGTGATCACCAGTTGGGGGGCGACGAGCATGAGGGGCAGCAGTGTCCCCCGAAACCCCGTCCTGCGCTGTGCCATCTGTCCCCCGCCTCGCTCTGTGTCGCCGGCGCCCTAAAAGAGCCTCGCCCCGCTTTGAATTCAAGGGTGCACGGGGGCGGTGGCGGCGATTGAGCGGTCGTCGGGAGGCCGGCTGCGCGGCCTCCCCTGTGTGGTTGGCTCAGTTCGACTGGCTGTTGGCCGCCTCGAACTTGCGCAGAAGGGCATTGCCGCGCTCAACGGCCGCATCCATGGCGGTGCGGGCGTCTTTCTGGCCCGACCAGACGGCCTCAAGCTCTTCGTTGATGATGTCGCGGATCTGCACAAAGTTGCCGTAGCGCAGGCCCTTGGAGTTGGCGGTCGGCGCGTTCAGCGAGAGCTGCTTGATGGCCGTATCTGTACCCGGCGCCGTCTCGTAGTAGCCCTGCTCTTGCGAGAGCTCCCAGGCGGCGGTCGTGATGGGCACATAGCCGGTCTCCTGGTGCCAGGCCGCCTGGTTCTCAGCCGTCGACAGGAAGGCCAGGAAATCGGCAACACAGGCGTACTCGGCGCTCTCACCGCCCCTGAGCACCCAGAGGGTCGCGCCACCGATGATCGAGTTCTGCGGAGCCTCGGCCACCGCGGTATCGAGCGGCATCATGGTCTGGGCAAACTCGAAGTCCTGGATGTCCTTGGCAAAGCCGGCGTAATAGGCAGAGCTGTTGATCCAGAAAATCGTCTCGCCGTTCACGAACATCGCCCGGCTGTCGCCGCGGCGCCCGCCGTATTTGAAGAGCCCTTCGTCGCCCATCTTGGCGATGCGATCGATATGGGCGATCACGGCCTCGTTGTTAAACTCGAACTCGGTACCGAGGCCTGCAAAGCCGTTCTCAAGTGTCCCGGTCGCAATGTTGTGCCAGGCCGAGTAGTTCTCGATCTGCGTCCAGCTCTGCCAACCGAACGAGAAGGGCGCTTCGACGCCACCCGCTTTAGCGGCTTTCGCTGCGGCGGCCAACTCGTCCCAAGTGGACGGCACTGCGATGCCCAGCTCCTCGAGCTTGGTCTTGTTGTACCACAGCACCGGGGTCGACGAGTTGAAGGGCAGCGAGAGCAGCTTGCCCTCGGGCGTCGTATAGTAAGAGATCACGGCCGGCAGATAGGCCGATCGGTCAAAGGGCTTGCCGGTGTCGGCCATCAGATCTTCGACCGGATAGATCGCGCCTTCGGCCGACATCATGGTGGCTGTGCCGACCTCGAAAACCTGCACGATGTGAGGTTGTTCGCCTGCGCGGAACGCGGCGATCGCCGAGGTCGTGGTCTCGGTGTAGTTGCCCTTGTAGCTGGCCGTGAGGTTGCAGCTCGACTGGCTCTGATTAAACTTGACGCTCATCTCGTCGACGATCTCGCCCAGACGGCCGCCCATGGCGTGCCACCAGCTGATCTCGGTGGCCGCAAGGGACGGCGCCGCAAGGGCGCTGAACGCCGCGGTCAGGGCGAGTGTGGATGCGATCTTCATGGGGGACCTCCTCTCTATGCTGGACGTTGGTCGGGCGCGGACCCGGGCCGTCCTTTGCGTTAGGCCAGGAGCATAACTGAACCGCGGCTGTTTGATAACGGTTCAGTGACGATACCGCGCCTGCCGACACAGGGTCCGTCAGGGGGAATAGTTTTGCGGCACCGCAAGGCTGCGCGAGGGGGCGCATCTGGGCGCCCCCCTGATTGGTCTGCGGTCAGGCCTTGAACGACCAGCGCTCGCCGTTTTTGTGGCCGTCGAGCTCCCAGTTCGAGGCGACCTGATCGGGCAGCGCGATATCTTTCGAGATCGCGTGGGTATAGGCCATGAACAGCGGGATGATCGAGGCGCCCTCGTCGCGGACAATGCGCTGCATGTCCACGTAGATCTCGCGGCGCTTGGTGGCGTCGAGCACGGCCCGAGCCTCGACCAGAAGCTTGTCGAAGCGCTCGTTCGACCATTTGCCTTCGTTCCAGTCCACGCCCGTCTTGTAGATCTGGCTGAAGATCCAGTCCTCGGTCGGGCGGCCACCCCAATAGCTGGCCGAGAACGGCTGTTTCAGCCAGACATTCGACCAATAGCCATCGTCAGGCGCGCGGTTCAGCTTGATCTCGATGCCGGCCTTGCGCGCGGTTTCCTGGAACAGGGCGCCCGCGTCGATGGCGCCTTCGAAGGCCGAGGACGCGACGTACAGCTCGACCGAGAGGCTGTCGAGACCCGCCTGCTTGAGGTGGAATTTCGCCTTGTCCGGATCGAAGGCCCGTGGCTCGAGCTCTTCGGGCGTCGCGCGATAGACATTTGCCGGGCCGACCGGGTGATCGTTGCCGACCTCGCCATAGCCGAACAGGATGGTCTTCAGCAGCTGCTCACGATCCATCGCCAGCTTGAGCGCCATGCGCACATTGTTGTCGCTGAAGGGATCGACCGTGGCGTGCATCGGGAAGGTGCAATGCTTGTTGCCATAGGTCGGCACGATCACGATGTTCGGGTTGCGCTTGAGCAGACCCATCGTTTTCGGTTGCAGGTTCGAGATCGAGTGGATCTGGCCGCCGATCAGGGCCGAGGTGCGCGCGGTCGCATCGGCGATGAAGAGGTTCTCGACCGAGTCGAAATGGGCCGCGCCTTCTTTCCAATAGTTCGGGTTGCGCTCGACGATCGTTGTGCCGCCCGGCTCATAGCTGACAACCTTGTAGCCGCCGGTACCGGTGCCCGACTCCCAATCGATGCCACCACCGGAGTTGGCGGGACAGATCGGCAGGTGATAGTCCGAGACGATGAAGGGCCAGTCGGCATTGCCGCCTTTGAGTGTGAAGACTACCGTGTCCTTGCCGTCCGATTTCACCTCGGTCACCTGGTCGATCAGGCCTTTGGCCGCGCTCTCGGTGCCCTCGCCCATATGGTGGAGGAAGCTTTGGACCACATCCTCGGACTCGAGGCTTTTGCCGTTGGTGAACTCGACCCCCTGGCGCAGCTTGAATGTCCAGGTGGCAGCGTCCGCCGAGGCCTCCCACGACTCCGCAAGCTCGGCGCGCAGCTGGTTGTCCGGGCCGATCTCGGTCAAGTTGTTGCGCAGCTGCGAACTGACATTGATCATGTAGGTGTCGAGGATCTTGGCGGGATCCATGCTGTCCGAGGTGGCGCCACCGGTTAGGGCTTGCTTGAAGGTGCCGCCTTTGGACGGGGCAGCCAGCGCCTTGGTCGCCATGGCCTCAGCCGCAACGACGGTCGTGCCTATCGCCAGCGCGCCCTCCATAAAGCGGCGGCGGCTGATGCGCCCGGCCTTTAGATCGGCCTTAAGGCCATCGAGTGTGATCATCCCTATGTCTCCCATTGCGCGCGGGTCCTCGCCCACACAGGTTTTCATCGGCAGAGCCTATGCGCGCCGGGTCGCGGGGCCAAGCCCCAATGGCCCCGTATGGCGGTGTGCTGCCAGACCGACGATCGACGCGGATCAGCCAGAGATTGCGCAGATACACCACGGCTCCAAAGCTTTGGGCGAGGATGATCACGATGTCGCGACGCAGCACGCCATAGACCAGCAGCATCGCGGCGCCGGCTAGGGACAGCCACCAGAAGGCCACCGGCACAATCGAGCGACGGGCGCGCTCGGAGGCCAGCCACTGGATCACCATGCGCGCCATGAAGACCGCTTGGGCGGCAAGTCCGAACAGCGCGAGCCAGACGGCGGGCCAGGTCTCGACCAACAGCGCCTGGGCTAGCCAGTCCGGTGGCGTCCCGCTCATGCCCGGGGCCGGCCGGGCGGGCGCTCGGGCAGAAGATCGGGCAGCCGCCGCCGTCGCAGCAGCCACCAGACACCGATCAGATCGGTCAAACCCACCACGGCTCGGCCGAGATTGGTGTACTTTGATCGCCCGGCTTCCCGTGCCCGGTGGCTGACATCGACCAGAGCGACCCGGTAGCCCTCGCGTTTCACCAGCGCAGGCAGATACCGGTGCACATGATCGAAGAACGGCAGCGACAGAAACACCTCGCGGGGGAAGGCCTTGAGCCCGCACCCGGTGTCGCGCGTATCATCGCGCAGGATCGCTGCCCTAAGTTTGTTCGCAAGACGCGAGGCGATCTTTTTCGACGGGTTATCCTGACGATCGATCCGCTGGCCCGCGAC
This sequence comes from Pseudomonadota bacterium, assembly GCA_039187815.1. GTDB lineage: Bacteria > Pseudomonadota > Alphaproteobacteria > Rhodobacterales > Rhodobacteraceae > Thermohalobaculum. The sequence goes on from JBCCZI010000001.1 coordinate 7,489, forward strand.
GAGGCCCAGGCCGGGCTCGCCGTCGAGCAACGGCGTCAGCAGCTTGGGGATCTCGGCCGGCGGATTCTGGTTGTCCCCATCGATGGTGCAGACGAACGGCGCACGGGCGGCCAGGACGCCAGAGCGCACCGCCGCGGACTGGCCGCAGGGGCGCGCGTGGCCGATCTCGCGCAACCAGGGAAACCGCAACTGCAAGGCGGCGATGCGTTCCGATGTCGCATCGGTCGAACCGTCATTGACGAAAATGGCCTCAAACGGACCCAGCGGATCACAAGCGGCGAAGATTTCCTCGGCCATGGGCGTCACCGCGTCAGCCTCGTTCAGCATCGGCGCGACCACGCTGAAACGGGGGGGCGGTTGGGTCATCGGTCCTCGTCCTGCTTGGCGACGACCATAGTCGAGCCGACTTGCCGAGCCAAGGGGCGGCCCAAATGGGACATCACCGTGCGCAGGGTTGCCAGCGCGCGTCATCGCTGGTGAGGAGCACCGCGTCCTCAAAGCGGCCGCGGTTGTAGTTGAAGTACCGCAGATTGGCGCGCTCAACCAGTGATGGCGCGGTCTCCCAGTGGGTGCTGACGCGCTCCATCCAGCGCCGCTCCAGCACCACCAGCGCGCCCTCGTCTTCGGCCAGGAACCGGGCCGTCTCGGCGGGCAAGGCGAGGCGGGTACCGGTTTCAGTAAGGAACACCAGCGATGGCTCGCGGTATCCGGCCGAGACCAGGGGACCGGAGGCGCAGGCGCGCCACGGCTCGACCATGGCGGCGATCCGGGGTGAGGCGAACCCTGTGCCCAGCGATGGCAGCCCAACCTGCAAAATGCCGCCGCCAAGCGCCAAAGCGGCAACCAGGCTTGCCGCGATCTGCGCCAAGCGGGCGCCGGAGAAGGCCGCCTTTGCCGCCAGGATACCCGCCAATGCGCCCAGCATTGCGAGCGGAACGGCGGCCCAGACCACGCGGCTCTCAAGCGCGATGGGCAAGCCGATAAGGGCGAGCGCAAGCACTGTCCCCGGCACCGCCACGAGGCCGGCAGAGGTCCAGGCCAAAGCCGGGCTCGGTGCGGCGGTCCTTTCAGACGCCGCCCAACAGGCCAGCGCGGTCAAGAGCGCGGGATAGAGCGGCAGCACATAGTGCGGCAGCTTGGTCGGAACCACCTCGAGAACCAGCCAGAAGGGCACCACCCACGCGATCAGCACGATGAGGGCTAGGGTCCCACGCTCACGCCAGATCCAGCCCGCCGCGAGCGGGATGAACGCGGCCCACGGCCAGAGGGTCAGCCAGACCAGCGCAAGATAGAGCCCCGGCGGCCCCCAATGCTTCTCCTGGCCTTGGGCAACCTTGCCGAGCAAATCCTGCCCGACGCTCTCTGCAAAGAACCGGCCATCCGAGACATGCCAGATCGCCACCAACCAGGGCGCGACGACGATCACCAGAACGGCCAGGCCGACCATGGGGAACAGCCTGGCGATTTGCGGCTTGACCGGGGCCAGGAGCCAGAGCGCGAGGAGCGCCAAGGCCGCAATGGCCGGCACAATCGGTCCTTTCACGAGAACGGCAAACCCCAGGGCCGCCCACAGAGCGGCGGCCACCAGCCGGCTGGGCCGCGGCATATCCGGCAAGCTTCGCACAACCGCGCCAAGCGCCAGCACAGCGAACGCCAGCAGAACCGCATCGGTCTTGGCGATCGTCGCCTCGGCCATCGTCAGGAGCGCAGTGGGCAGCATCAGGGCGCTCAGGATCGCGGCCCGTTGCCCGACCAAGGGCCGCACCGCCCAGGCCACAGCCAGCGCCGCCAACACAGCGCCCAACAGCGACGGCACGCGATAGGCCCAGATCGATGCCTCGACACCGCCTGCGAGCGATGCACTCGCGGCCTGCAGCCAATAGATGCCGACGGGTTTCTTCCAGCGCGGCTGATCCTGGAAGCGGATGTCGATCAGATCGCCCGTCTCGAGCATCTGTTTGGTGGCTTGGGCGAACCGGGCCTCGTCGCGGTCCGTCACGGGCAGCGCACCGAGCCCCGGCAGCCCGGCGATGACCGCCACGGTCAGAATCAGCACAACCCGTCGAAGACGAGACACCGCGACCCAGTCGAGAGCCTTGGCCAGCCACGTCTCGAGACGGTGAAGGCTATTGGGGCCCGGCTGCATCTCGCCCGCTTTCGCCCGGAGCCTGTTCGGTCTGCAGATCAGTCGGCGGTTGGGGGCAGAGCCGGCGCCGGCTCGGGCGCGCTGTCGGACGGGGGCAGGGCTGGCAGGCTGATACCCGCTCCGTCGTCATCGGCCGGGGCTGGCAAATCGGGCAGAAGGATCCCGTCCTGAGGCGTTCCCAATTCGTCGAGCACCGATCGCCCGGCAGGATCTCCGCCTGCCAGGATCGCCAGCGTGATCGAGGTGGTGATGAAGGCCGCCGCCAAGCCCCAGGTGACCTTCGACATCGCAGTCGCTGCACTCCGGGAGCTCGCAAGGCCTCCGCCCCCGCCGCCGCCGATCCCCAAGGCCCCGCCCTCGGAGCGCTGCAACAGCACGGCGGCGATCAAACAGATCGCGATGATCAGATGGATGATCAGCAGCACGTTTTCCATGGGCTCGGTCCGGATCCTCTGCGGCGCGGGCGAAGCGCAGCCTCGCATGGTTGTCGAGCGTGGCTTCTAATGCTTCGGTGACCTGCTGTCGAGACCGGGACATTGGGTGTGAGGCGGAACGGGACAAGAGGGCGATGTATGACGGCGATAGCTTCTTCACGCTTTCCGCCGCCGCGCAGGCGGGTTTGATGGTGTTGTCTGGCGGCCTGTCGACTCTCTTGCTGGTCGGATTGCGGTTTGGGATCGGCCTCTGGGCCGCGCGACCGGGTTTGGCCGCGCTGATCGGCGTGCTCGCATGGTGGGCGTTCCTATGGCTCTCGCCTCAGGTCTACTACCTCTACTACCAAGCGGTGATCCCAGATCTGCCGTGGCAAGTCGTTGTCGGATGGCCTCCTGGGCCCATCGAGGTGTTGCAGCTGTTGGTGTTTGCCGAGCGGCCCAGCTTGTCCGCGCATGCGCGGGGCGCTTTGGGATGGGCCTGTCTCGCGATCGCTGTCTGGAGCGCGTTCAGGCCGCCGAAATCCCGCCGTTCACGCTGATTGCCTGGCCGGTGATGCGCGCCGCCGCCGGGCTTGCCAAGAAGACGGCCAGCTCGGCCAGATCCTCGGGCGTTGTTGCGCCCAGATCCGCCTTCGGCCGCGCCTTGGCAAACAGCTTTGCCGAGAACCGGCCCTCCTCCATCAAGCGATCCGTCAGCGGCGTGCCTTCCACCAGGCTTGGCGTGATCACATTGGCCCGCACGCCATTGCGTTTGCCCTCGAGCGCAAGGGTCCTTGTGAACTGGATGATCGCGGCCATGTTGGCCCCGATGACCGCCTCGCCCGGGGTCGCCAGCTTGCCCGCATCCGAGGCGACGGACAGGATCGTGCCACCGCCGGCCTCCATCATCGCCGCCAGTGTTGCCCGCGTGGCCAGGAGCATTGGGACCAGATCCAGGCGAACGGTCGCCGCAATCTCCTCGAGGCTCTGCCGAAACAGCAATTCCGGCAGCCTGTTGCCGCCCATGGTGCAGAGGCAGGTGTCGATCCGGCCGAGATGCATAACGGCTTTGTCGACGGCTGCTGAGGCCTGCTCAGGCAGACTGCAATCCGCTGCTATGAACCGTGTGTCTCCGGCAACCGCAGCGGCGGCCCGCGCCCCGCGGTCGCTAGCACGGCCAATCAGAACGCATCGCGCGCCTGACCTGGTGAAAGCATGGGCCGCGGCCAAACCGATGCCCGAGCTTCCGCCAAAGAGCACCACGCCCTGGTCGGCGACCGGTCTGGGATCGGTCGGATGCGCCATGGCGCGCGCCGGCTCAGATCACACGCCGTCCGCCGACTCGGCCTCGTCGACCGTGTACTGGCCGCTGATCCGGCGCCGGATGATCGCCCAGGAGAGCCCCACCCCCAGGATGAAGCCGATGCCCAGCAAGACAATCCATTGCACCACCTCACCGCTGTCGAGGTTGAGGATGTTGTAATAGACCATCACCCAAACGATCGCCGCGACCAGCGCACCGACCAGCACCACCCCGGCGATCCGGATCGAGTGCAGCGTCGCTCGGATCAACACCACATAGGCGATCAGAAGACCCAAACCAGCCAGCACTTTAAGCGGAAGATTGGTCTCAAAACCGTCCCGAAGCCAGTGGACAAAGGACCAGCCCGTCGGGTTGTAGGTCAGCAGCACAACGGCGATTGCAGACACAATCCGAATTGCAAACTGCGTCATAAAATGGTTGTCGCGGCGGTTCATGAGTGGATCTCCCCGGGTCCTGCTGCGCCTCGGAGTTATATAGGCACGCGCGCGCCAGTCCAACCATCCCGATCGCCAGACCTTGCCGTTTTGCCAGGGGCACCGCATTTTCAGGGCATGCAACTGACCGCAGAAGATATCTCGGGGGCGTTGTCCCTGGCACCGCTTGGCGAGCGCTCGGATTTCGATCTGAACCCCGAGCCCGCGAAGACGGCCACGGCCCCGCGCCCGGCCGCCGTTCTCTGCGGGCTGGTGCCGCGTTCCACAGGGCTCCGTGTGGTGTTGACGCGCCGGGCGAGCCATTTGCGCCACCATGCGGGGCAGATCAGCTTCCCCGGTGGTAAGCTGGAAGCGGCCGATGCGACCCCGCTCGACGCGGCCTTGCGCGAGGCCGAGGAGGAGATCGGCCTCGCCTCTGCCATGGTCCGGGTCCTGGGGCGCCTGGATCCCTACCTGACAGGGACTGGGTTCCGCGTACACCCCTTTGTGGGCGTGGTCGATCCGACCTGGCAGCCCGCCTGCGATCCCTCCGAGGTGGACGAGGTCTTCGAGGCCCCGCTCGATCACCTGATGGACCCGGCGAACTGCATCCGGAGCCACTACGAGCGGGACGGCCGCCGCCGCTATTTCTATGCGATTCCCTGGCAAGAGCGCTACATCTGGGGCGCCACCGCGGGCATGCTCAAGGCGTTGTCCGATCGCATTCGCGCGCTCAGAGCCGCCGGGGATGCCGCATGACCGCCGCGCCGCCGCGCCTTGCCGCCGATTGGTTGTCGGATCCCGGATTGGAGCAGGTGTTCCGCGCGTTGGAGGGGCAGGCCGTCTTGGTCGGCGGCTGTGTGCGCAATGCGCTGATGGGCCTTGACGCTGCGGATGTTGACCTCGCGACGCCCTTGCCACCCGATCTCGTGCTAGAGCGCTTGGGCGATGCCCGCCTGCGCGCGATCCCAACGGGGATCAAGCATGGGACGGTGACAGCGGTCACCGAGACCCACAGCTATGAGATCACGACCTTCCGCGCCGATGTCGAAACGGATGGCCGCCATGCCACCGTGCGCTTTTCGACCGACATGGCCGAGGACGCGCGCCGACGGGATTTCACGATCAACGCGCTCTATGCGCGTGCGGATGGGTCGGTTCTCGATCCAATTGGCGGCTTACCGGACCTGCAGGCGCGGCGGGTTCGTTTCATCGGAGAGGCGGCCACACGGGTTCGGGAAGACTACCTGCGTATCCTCCGGTTCTTCCGATTCCATGCCTGGTATGCGCTGGGCGCGCTGGATCCCGAGGGCCTGCGCGCCTGCCGAAAGGAGGCGCCGGGCTTGACTCGGTTGGCCCGGGAACGGATTGGCGTCGAGCTGCGGAAACTGCTGAGCGCACCGCGCCCCTTGGGGGCGGTCGAGGCGATGCAGGACACCGGTGTTCTTGCCCATGTGCTGCCCCGCGCGCAGCCGGGATTGCTTGCCGCGCTTGTGACGCTCGAGGATCGTCTGGGCACGGCCTCGGATTGGTTGGCGCGGCTGGTCGCGCTCTGCGGGTCCGGCCCGTCGCCCACCGACGCCCTTCGGCTGAGCCGGACCGAGGCGAAGCGCTTTGAGCGCATCGCAGGGCTTGTGGCAGCGCCAGAGCCGCCCGCCTTGGCGGCCGAAGCCCATGGCGCTGACATCGCCCGGGCCGGGCTGATGATCAGCTATGCCATGGCCGAGAGGATGCCGCCCACTGCGCTTGACGCGGAGCTTGCGCGGGGGGCGTCGGCGCGCTTTCCGCTCTCGGCCGACGATTTTCTGCGCCGGGGGTGGCAACCCGGGCCCGAGCTCGGCCACGCCTTGTTCGAGGCGCGCGAGACCTGGCGTCAGGCCGATTTCTCCCTCAGCGGCGAGCAATTGCTGCATGCGGCGGCGGACGCCAAATCCTGAGCGCTGCGCTTTATCGGAGCGAACCGGACCGGGCACTCACGGCGTCTCGCCACCAAGGGTCCTGCGCGAGCCTCCGCCGGACCGGGGTGTTGGTCTGCCGTGGGGCCCGCTCGATGTACTGCACGGCCTCATCCAGATTGGGCTCGGGCAAGCGGCGGACATAGGCGACGGCCGCATCCACGCTGAAGGCTTGACCGGCAATCTCGGCAAAGTTTTCCGGCAGATCCGTCCAGACGGCCCCTTGCCATCCATTGGCCCGGCACCAATCGGCGACGGCGTTGCTCACGGTGGGGAGCGCGCTCTGCGACACCTGGTCCTTGAGGCAAACGGCACCGATGCGATCGGGCGCGGTGCGTTCGCGCTCTGCCAGGTCTCTGACCACGTCGGGCAGCGTCTGGCGCTGCGAGGCGATCACATGGGTGGGGCAGGGATCGCCATGGGCTCGGCTGATCACCAGCACCAGGGACTGTTTGCGCTTGGCGCTGATCCGGGAGAACTCGAGCGGCAGGACAGGCCCCGCGCCCCGTTGCCAAGGCCCCTCGACTTTGGAGGCCAGATCGTCCAGATCCCAGATCAACGATCCCCACCCGATCACGGCATAGTGCATGGCGCAGTCTCTCATCAAATCTGCGCCGGGAATGGGCGCCTTGGTTCGTTAACCCCCTGACAAGGGCTACTTGGTGCGCCCGAGGGTGCCAAGTCTGAGGTGAATGTGGAGGACCAGGTGCTGGATCCAAACGCGTCCCGTCGAGCTGTGGTGCAGGGGCTTTGTCTCACGGCGTTTCTTGGACTCGCCAGTTGCGCGCGTCCCCAAGGGGACCAAGCTAGTCCGACCACACCCGGTCCGGTGATCGGCCCAGACGCCTTGGTGACCGCCCGCGGCCGTTTCGTCGGCGCCAATGGCTTTGCCATGCGCGGCGGGGTCGAGATCGTCCGGACCGGTGGGCGGTGGCTGATCGCGCTCTCTGAGGATTTCGGGGCCGACGCGTCGCCAAGCCCGATCTTAACGCTCGGCGCAACGGGATACGATCCAGCCGCCGTGCTTGGTGCCCTGCGATCTCAGAGCGGGGCGCAAACCTATGCCCTGCCCGATGGGCTCGACATCGGGGACTATATCCAGGTCTGGCTCTGGTGTCGGTCGCAGGATCGGGCGCTGGGCGTGGCGGAACTGCAATTGTCCTAAGCGCTTGTCAAAGAAGGGGGTGCTGGTCGTCGGACGGTCATGGTGGTGACGTTGGTCCGCCGGCGCTAGCTCGCGATCATGCATCCCGTAGTCACGGATCACGCCCGCGACGCGGAGCCGATAGCCGCCAAAGAGGCCGCTCCGCCCCTGGCTTTGCATATCTCGGTGAACCGCGTGAATGCGCCATGCGGCGACCGCGGCCTCTTCGCACCAAAACGAAAGCGACAGCAGTTTGCCCGGCTGGGTGAGGTTCTCAAAGCTCTCCACCGACACGAACCCGTCCATCTGCGCGAGCATCGGGCGCAAAGTTGCGGCGCGATCGAGATAGACATCCAGCGCCCCCTCGGCGGGCTCGTACTCGAAACTGACGGCAAACATGCGGGCTCCTCGGCGGTACCAGTTCGTCACGCGCCTTGGCACTGGGCGACAGCTAGGGCGATGGGGCTTGACATACCTGTCCACCGGCGGCATCAGGCGCCCTCTGGCTGCCATCCGTTAGGGTGGCGGTATTGGCGTCCGTGGCCCGCGCAAGCGGGGTCCTGTCGCCCCGATGCGGGGAGTAGGAGGTCGCCTTGATATTGATGAGAAGGACTGACCGATGACCAAGCGGACCGCCGCCAAGTACAAAATCGACCGCCGCATGGGCGAGAACATCTGGGGTCGCCCCAAGAGCCCGGTCAATCGCCGTGAATACGGCCCCGGCCAGCATGGCCAGCGGCGCAAGGGCAAGATGTCGGATTTCGGTCTTCAGCTGCGCGCCAAGCAGAAGCTGAAGGGCTATTACGGCGATCTGACCGAGAAGCAATTCCGCCGGATCTTCACCGAGGCCGAGCGCCGTCGTGGTGACACGGGCGAGCTGCTGGTCGGTCTGCTCGAGCAGCGGCTGGATGCCGTGGTCTACCGCGCCAAGTTCGTGCCGACCATCTTTGCGGCGCGCCAGTTCGTGAACCACGGCCATGTTCGCGTGAACGGCAAGCGGGTGAACATCCCCTCGTACCGCGTGACCCCCGGCGATGAGGTGTCGGTCGGCGAGAAGGGCAAGCAGATGGCGCTGGTGATCGAAGCATCGCAGTCCGGTGAGCGCGATGTGCCCGAGTATCTGGACGTCGATCAGAGCAAGCTGACCGCGACCTTTGTGCGGATCCCGGGCCTGTCGGATGTGCCCTATGCGGTGATGATGGAGCCAAACCTCGTCGTCGAGTACTACGCGCAGAACTGAGCGCCAGGCTGGTCCGCCACGCTGCGGACCGCCTCAAACAGCCTTTGCAAACAAGACAAAACGGAGGGGGCCGTCGTTCCCTCCGTCGAATGGCCAGCAGGTTGTCAGCGCAAGCGCGACCTCGCCAGAGCGACGTATGGGCAAGGTCCATCTGCGGCTGTCCACGACCCGCGCCTCGGTGGCCTCGAAGTGGTGAAGGGCGCCATCGGTGGTCTCGATGACGATCCTGTCGCCGGGCCGCGTGTCTGCGAGAAACGCCAGGTGGCTGTCCCGGTGGCCTGCAATGGCGGCCAGGCCTGGCTGGCCGAGCGGCGCCGAGCCGGCCAGATGCCCCGGCCCCCAGGCCATCGCTTCGCCCGAGGCCGATCCCAGAACCACCGCCGACGTCCTGAGCCGCGGCACCGTGATCTTTGCGATCGGTGCGATGTCGGCCCAGTGCCAGGGGCGTGCCGGGTCGGCGCCGTCTCGGATCTGCTGCCAGCTGCGCTCGAGCAGGATCTGGCCCACCCAGGCCTTGACCGGGTCATGGGCTGCCCGAACCGCGCCGAGCGTGCCCGCCAGGATCAGCGCGGCGCCCAGCAACGCGCCGGCACGGCGTCCGAGGCTCATGGGCGCGCCTCCGATTTCGCGCCAAAGCGCAGGGCGGTGAGGATCACTCCGCCGGCAAGCGCAAGCAGCAAGGCCAGCAGCATCGAGGACATCCAGTTCAACGACCCGCGCGGCAGCGGCACGCCCTGCGGTGTGTCGGTGGTGCCTCGCGGCGCAATGCGATCGAGGACGGCGCGATCGATGGCGGGAACGGGATCTGGTGCCTCGAACCGGAAGGCCTCTGGGTCCCAGCCGGCCGGCAAGTTCAACGGAACCTCGGCCGTCGCCAGCACCCCGCCCTGGGGCCTGGACGGCGTGACGTCCACGGCCACCAGTGAGGTTAATCTGGACACCAAGCCGTAATCGAGCGCGGTCTTTAGCAAGGCCACATCGACCAATCCGAGATCCCGGGTTATGGCGTTTGAGGAGAGGCGAAGCGCCTCGAGGGAGGCAATCTTTCGCCGGGCCCACAGTTTGGCCACCCCTTCGCGCTCGGCGGCCTTGCCGAGGGGCAGGCGCACCTCCCAGGGCTGCTCACCTCGGCGGCCGGTGATCACGGCGGTGCCCTCGGCCACGCCCTTCAGCGCGATGGTCAGCGGCTCGCCTGCATAGAGATCGGGCAGGGGATCCGGATAGCCCTCCGCGTCGACGCCCTCGGGCAAGGAGAGCGCCAGATCCGTGATCGCTGGTGTCTCGATCTTCTTGAATAGTGCGGTCATCTGCTCCGCGACCTCCGAGAGATCGCCGATGTAGACATGGGCGCCGCGGCCCTTTTCGGCCGCGCGCGACATGAAATAGCTGTTCGGGGCCGACCCGATCCCGACCGTGAAGAGCCGGGTCGCCCCCAGCTTCTCATCGATCAGCGCCAGCATCTGCGCTTCGTTGCCGACCGCCCCATCGGTCAGAAAGATCACCTGGCGCAGGCGTCCCGGTTCGGGCTGATCCGAGAGGGCAAACTCAAGGGCCGGCAGCATCTCGGTGCCGCCCTCCGCGATCAGGGAGCGAACAGCGCCGATCGCCTGCTCCACCGCCTCCGGCGTCGCTTGAACAGGGTTCTCTGCATAGACACCGAACTCATCGTTGAAGATCACGATGTTGAAGCGGTCTTTGGGCTGCAAGCGGCGAATGGCCAGCTCGAGCCCGCGGCGCGCCTGCTCAATCGACTCGCCTGACATCGAGCCCGAGACGTCTTGCACAAAGATCACGTCGCGCGGCGTCTGGGGGGCTGCGGGACCGAGATCCGGGGCCGAGAGCATCAGCATCCGGTGGGCGGCGCCGTCGATGGTCTCGCCAAACAAGGCAGCCTGCGGGGCCTCGGCCTTGGCCTGCCAGATCAGCAGAAAGTCCCGGTCCGCCGGGACGGGCCCGCTCAGGGTCACCTTGGTTCGCCCGTCCTCGGGTGCGACCACGCGGATGTCGTGATAGGGGCTCTCCAGCGCCTCGATCGCAAAACCGGGCGCGAGATCCACCGAGAGCTCGACCGGATTGCGCAAGCTGCCTTCCGGCTCGCGGCGAGGATCGGCCACGGGCGCCTCGACCCGCGCGCGGTCGGGCACGGGATCCGCAACCGACCATCCCCCTTCGCCGAAGGTCACCTGCTGGACAACGGGCTCAGGGTTATAGCGCGGCGCGGCCACCAGAGGCATCCGCAGCTCCCATCGCCCGTCCTTGGGCGCCAGGGATTGCTGGAAGGCAATTTGGGCCACCACGGTCTCGCCCGGGCCGATATTGGCCACCGAGTTGGTGAAGAGATTGGGGCGCTCCTGCTCGACCAGGGCGGCCTTCTTGCCCTCGGCCTTGGCGGCCTCGTAGATCTCCTTGGCCTCGGCGCGCTCTCGGATCTTGCCTTCGATGAAGCGGTCTCCGATCCGCATGCGCAACCGGTCGACGGCGCTGTCGGCGGGCAACGGGAAGGCATAGACACCTTCGACCCAGCTGTCAGAGGGGTTGGTGAACCGCTGCGTGACGGTCGCACGGGCGATTGTGCCGGTGACGGAGATGTCGATCTTGGTCGAGACCAGGGGCGCGGCGACATAAGCGCCCGGCCGGTCCGAGCGCAACATGAGCTGGCCGGAACGGACATCGTCCAGCGTCAGCAAGGCCGGCTCGGCCTGAGGGCTGGCCGTTTGGGCTAATCCCGGGCACCCCGGCAAGCCGGCCAAGGCCAGCACCAGCACAAAAAGCATGCGGATCATAAGGGTCTCTCCTTCAAATTCGGCCACGACAGGGGTGACGGGTATCTGGCATCAATCAAAGCGGTGGAATCGGACCCGAGCGGGTCGCTCCTGGGGCGAACTCTAGCAGATTTCGAGGCGGTGCCAGACCCGCACAGCCCTATGGGGCCCTCGGCCGCTGCAAGAGTGCCTTGCGCGGGCATGGCTGGCGGCCTCTGCCCCATTGGGCTATGTCGAACGGGAAAGGATCCTGGATGGCCCATCTGTCGATTGCCGCGGCGGCGCATCTCCCCCGCTGGAGACGCCCCGAGGCGCTGCTCATGCTGATGGCGCTCGCCTCGCCCCTGGCCTTTGCGACCTGGATGGCGTTGCTGAACAATTTCGTCGTGGAGTACGCCTCCTTCGACGGCTTGGACATTGGCGTGCTGCATGTGGCGCGCGAGATCCCGGGGTTTCTGGCCTTCCTGGTGATCTATCTGCTCTTTGTCATCCACGAGCAACGTCTGGCGCTGTTGTCGCTCGCCCTCTTGGGCATCGGCACGGCAATTGTGGCGGACTTCCCAAGCTTTTGGGGACTGATCGCGACCACGGTCCTCAGCTCGATCGGCTTTCACTACTACGAGACGGTCAATCAGTCGCTGCAGCTCCAATGGCTCTCGAAGGATCGCGCGCCGAGGGCCATCGGCAACATGGTCGCGATGGGCTCTGCCGGCTCGCTCCTGGCCTTTGCCGGAATCATGGCCGCCTCCGAGCTGATGGGCTGGGGCTATCAGACGATGTTCATGATGGGCGGCGGCGCCTGTACGCTGATCGCTTTGGTCGCTTGGATCGCCTTTCCGATGTTCAAAGCGCCGGTCGCCCAGCACCGCAAGATGATCCTGCGGCCGCGCTATTGGCTGTACTACGCGCTGGTCTTTATCGGAGGGGCGCGGCGCCAGATCTTTATCGTCTTTGCGCCGTTCATGATGGTTGAACGCTTTGGCATGGAGGTGCATGAGGTGACGGGGCTCATGCTCGCCAACTACCTCGCAACGATCCTGTTCGCCCCCCTGGCTGGCCGCCTGATTGAGCGGTACGGGGAGCGGTTTGCGCTGATCTTCGAGTATGTGGGGCTGTTTGTGGTCTTTGCGCTCTATGCCGGGATCTATTTCTTCCATTGGGGGGTCTGGCTGGCCATTGCCCTCTATGTGGCGGACCATCTGCTCTTTGCCCTCGCGATCGCTCAGAAGACCTATTTTCAGAAGATCGCTGATCCGGCGGATCAGGCGCCGACAGCGGCGGTGGCGTTCACCATCAACCACATCGCGGCCGTGACGCTGCCTGCGCCGCTTGGGCTGTTGTGGCTGGCGGCGCCCGAGGCGGTCTATGCCCTGGCCGCGGCGCTGGCTCTCTGTTCCCTCACCCTATCATTCCTCGTGCCACGGTATCCCGGGCCCGGGGCCGAGACCGTATTGGCGCGCGCGGCGGTCCCGCGCCCGGCTGAGTGAGCGCTGCCATGGCCGAGCCTCCCCGGTTCACCCGCGGCTCCACCATGCGCCATGTGGCGGTGATGACCACGACCGGTGCCTTCGGGTTGATGGCGCTCTTCCTGGTGGATGTGCTCAACCTCTTCTACATCTCGCTGCTGGGGCAAGAGGAATTGGCCGCGGCGATCGGGTTCGCCGGCACTCTGCAGTTTTTCATGATCTCGATTTCGATCGGGCTTTCAATCGGGGCGACGGCCATTGTCAGCCGGGCCATCGGGGCAGGGAACGAGGAGGAGGCCAAGCGGCTTGCGGCCTCGTCGATGCTAACGTTGGTTCTGATCCTCTCCCTGGTCACGGCGGGCGTCTGGGTGATGCGCGACGCGGCGCTCGGATTGCTCGGGGCCGAGGGCGAGACGGCCGCCCTGGCCAGCCGGTTCTTGGCGATCGTGCTTCCTCCGGTTCCGTTTCTCGGGATCGCCATGGTGTCGGGCGGGCTCCTGCGCTCAAGAGGCGATGCCAGCCGGGCGATGTATGTCACGCTCGGCGGCGGAGCTCTGGCAGCCGTGCTGGACCCCATATTCATCTTTGCGCTGGATCTCGGGCTGGACGGGGCGGCGATTGTCACGGCGATGACCCGCGTGGCGGTGGCCGCCCTTGGGCTGGCCTTCACAGTCGGGGTTCATCGGATGGTCGGCCGTCTCGACCCTATGGCCGCCTGGAAGGATACGCGGCGTCTCCTGGCGATCGCCGCACCAGCGGTGGCGACGCAGCTCTCCACCCCATTCGGTATGGCCTATCTCACCGGGATCGTTGCCAGCCATGGGGACGAAGCCGTCGCCGGCTGGGCCGTGGTCGGCCGGCTGACCGCCCTCTCCTTTGGCGGCATCTTCGCCCTGTCCGGCGCGGTCGGCCCGATCTTTGGCCAGAACCTCGGAGCCGGCCTCTATGCCCGGCTGCCGCTCATCTTTCGCGATGCGCTGCTGTTTGCCATCTTCTACGTGGCCGTGGTCTGGCTGGTGGTTTTTGCGCTCAGCGATCATTTGATCGCAGCTTTCGGGCTCGCCGGGACTGGCGCCGAGGTTTTCCGTTCCTTCGCGACCTTTGGCACGGCCGCCTATGTCTTCACAGCGGTGCTGTTCGTGTCGAATGCCTGTTTCAACAACCTCGGCCGTCCGACCTGGTCTGCAGCGTTCAATTGGAGCCGCGATGCGGTTGTCATCCCGGTGCTCGCATTTCTGCTCGGGGCTGGGCTCAACGCTTCGGGCGTGATTCTGATTCAGGCCTGTGCCGCGGCCCTGGTGGGCACCTGCGCGGCCTTCGCGGCATGGCGCTATCTCGACCGCTTTCCCGGGGCCAAGGTCGACACACAGGGTTTGCCGGAGGCCACGGCGGCCCCATATGCCTCGGGTCGCTCGGCCTTGGTGGTGTCGCCTTCGGCCTCCGATCCATCCCCTCTGGCCGAGCCAAAGAAACCGGGTTAAGTACGGCGCCGATCGCAGGCGCAGTCAGCGCAAGACCAAGGACCAGCAAGCATGCCGAAGATCACTTTTGTCGAGCACAGCGGGAAGGAACACGTCGTCGAGGTGGCCGAAGGCCTCACCGTGATGGAGGGCGCCGTGTCGAACAACGTTCCTGGGATCGATGCGGATTGCGGCGGCGCTTGCGCGTGCTCGACCTGCCATGTCTATGTCCATCCGGATTGGATCGGGAAACTGCCGGAGAAAGAGGACATGGAGATCGACATGCTCGACTTCGCCTATGAGCCAGATGTCGAGCGGTCGCGCCTGACCTGCCAGATCAAGGTGACCTCGGATCTGGATGGGCTGGTCGTGAAAATGCCCGAGAAGCAGATTTGAGAAGGCACTACCGACAGATCGGTTCTGCGGTGGCACTTTTGGTCGGTGTCATGCTGCCGGTCGATGCGCTGTCGGCTGAGGTCCGGTTTTGCGAGTGGGACAGGGCCTCGCGCCTGAAGGCCTGCCTGATCGAGCCAACCGGTCGATATGGGCACAATGTGCTCGGCCCGAACTCGGAATGGAGCCGGCTCAGCCTCGAACTTGGCGGGGACGGCAAAGCGGCCTCGGGCATCTCGATCGCTGAGATTGAACTCCCCACAGACCGTGTGTTCGAAGATGTCGCCCCCCGTCTGGTCGACCTCGATGGCGACACGCGCCCAGAGATTGTGATCGTCGAAGCAAGCCGGGGCCAGGGAGCGGAGATCGTGGTCTATGGCCACCGTTCTGCCGGCGACCATGGCGCGGCGCTCAGGAAGATCGCCGCGACACTTCCCATCGGGCGGGGGTTCCGCTGGCGCGCGATCGCGGGCATTGCCGATCTGGATGGGGACGGCCGCATCGAGATTGCCGAGGTCGAGACCCCCCATATCGGCGGTACGCTTCGTGTGTGGTCCTGGCGCGATGGCGCCTTGGTCGAGCTCGCGACGCTGCCCGGCTTTTCGAACCACCGGATTGGTGAGGACTTCATCACCTCGATCATCCGCGACTGCGGCGATGGGCCCGAGGTGGTGCTCCCGGATTTCGGATGGCGCGGCCTCTATGCCGTGCGGCTCGAGGCGGGCGCCCTGGGACGACGGGCGCTCGATCTTCCCGCCAATACCGTGGGTCTCGCCCGCGCCTTTGCCTGTGAGGTGTCATGAGCCGGCGTCCCGTCGTTGCGTTGACCGCGTTTCTGCACCAGGTCGAGGACGGCTTCGAGGCCGAGGTCTGCGGTCTGCGGACCCCCCAGGCACTGGCAGAGATCTCCGGCTGCGCGCCGCTGGTCCTGCCGGGCCGGCCCGATGCGCTCGACACCGGACATATGCTGGATCTCTTCGATGGCCTGGTGTTGACCGGTGGGCGGCCAAACGTGCATCCGCGCTTTTATGGCGCCGAGGATGACGGGCGTTATGGGCCCTTTGACGAGGCGCGCACCGCGATCACGCTGCCGCTGATCCGTGCGATGGTCGAGGCCGGGAAACCCGTCTTCGGCCTCTGTCTCGGCATCCAGGAGATGAACGTGGCCTTTGGCGGCACGCTGCACCCTGAGATCCGCGACGAACCGGGCCGGATGAACCACCGCATGCCCCGCGGCGAGAAGGACCAAGAGATCGTCTTTCGCAAACGGCACAAGGTCACCTTTCTCGAGGATGGCGCGTTCCACCGATTGCTGGGCTTGACGGAGACCGTGACGAACTCGCTCCATGGCCAAGCGGTCTGGGAACCCGGGGAGCGCGTGACCGTCGAGGGACGGGCCGAGGACAACACGATCGAGGCGATCTCGATCAAAGAGGCCAAGAGCTTTGCGCTCGGTGTCCAATGGCATGCGGAGTACAAGGCCGGCATCGATCCGATCAGCCATGTGCTGTTCGAGGCCTTCGGTACGGCGGCCGAGAAGGCACAGCGCGCCCGCGCCTGACGCGCCACCATGGGTGGCCTCAGAGCCAGCCGCGCAGGATCGGGATCAGCGGCAAATCCGCCGGCGGCATGGGATAATCGCGCAGCCGCTTGGGGTCGGCCCAGGCCAGCTCCTGACCCTCCCGGCCTTGAGCGATCCCCTCCCATTTGCGGCAGACGAACAGCGGCATGAGCAGGTGAAATCCATCATAGCCATGGCTTGCAAATGTGAGGGGGGCGAGACAGCTTTGCCAGGTGGATATCCCCAATTCCTCATGCAGCTCGCGGATCAGTGCGGCCTCGGGCGTCTCGCCCACCTCGACCTTGCCGCCCGGAAACTCCCACAAGCCGCCCATAGCCTTATGGGCGGGCCGGCGTGCCAGGAGGACCCGGCCATCCGGATCGATCAAGGCCACGGCCACCACCAGGACCAGGCGGGTCGGCTCAGGATCGGTAATCGGCATTGATCTCGATATACCGTTTGGTCAGATCGCAGGTCCAAACCGTCGCCGACCCCGCGCCCACGCCCACATCGACCGTGATCGAGATCTCGGACTTGCGCATCTCGGCCGCGCCCTGATCCTCGCGATAGGTGTCTGCCACCCAACCTTTCTCCGCGACCAGAGCCCGTCCGAACCAGATCGACAGCCGATCGCGATCGGCGGGCTCACCGGCCTTGCCGACAGCCATGACGATGCGGCCCCAATTAGGGTCTTCGCCGGCAATCGCGGTCTTCACAAGGGGGGAATTCGCAATCGCCAGCCCGATGCGTTTGGCGCTGAGGTCGTCCGCGGCGCCGCGGATGTCGAGCTGCACGAGCTTGGTCGCCCCCTCGCCGTCGCGCACCACTTGCAGCGCCAGATCGCGCAGAACCGCCGCAATTGCCTGGCGCAAGGGGGCGGCCCGAGGATCCTCGTCGCTCTCGATCGGCGTGTCACCGGCCGCACCGGTTGCCGCCAGCAACAGCGTGTCAGAGGTCGAGGTGTCGCTGTCGACCGTGATGGCGTTAAAGCTCGTCTCGTTGCTCTCGGCCAGCCAGTGGGCCAACAGCGGTTGTGCCACGGCCGCATCGGTGAAGACAAAGGCCAGCATGGTCGCCATATCCGGTGCGATCATGCCTGAGCCTTTGGCGATCCCTGCGATCCGGATCTCATGCCCGCCCAGAGCGATGGTTTGGCCGGCGCCCTTTGGGAAGGTGTCGGTTGTCATGATAGCTCGTGCAGCGGCCTCCGTATGGCCTGGGGAGAGTGCCTGCGTCAGCTCTCCCAATTTGGCGTCAATGCGGTCTGCCGGCAGCGGCTCGCCGATCACGCCGGTCGAGGCCATCAGCACCGCCTTCGGCGCCAGGTCCAAAGCGGCGCCCGTCGCGGCGGCCAGACGTGCAACGGCGGCCTCGCCATGGGTGCCGGTGAAGGCGTTGGCATTGCCTGCATTGACCAGGATGGCCCGCGGCCACGGGCCATCGGGCAGGGCGGCCAGGCGGTCTTGGCACCAGAGCACGGGCGCTGCCCGGGTCAGCGATTTGGTGAACACGCCGGCAACGCTCGATCCCTCAGCGAGTCGCGCCAGCATCACATCGTCCCGCTCGCGATAGCGCACGCCCGCGGCCACCGTCGCGATCTCGAGCCCGCGGACGGATGGCAGATCGGGGAACCGTGCCGGCGCTAGCGGAGAGACGGGCTCTCCACCTTGGCTCGCCTCCAGCGCTGCGATCTCGGCTTGCAAGGCCTCGAGCTGCTGGCGCTTTGCCGCCAGCGCCGCATCCGTCTTTGCGGAGGTCATCGCGCGCCCCTCGCCCGCCCCATCATTCTGCCGGGGGAGCGATCAGGTCATCGGCGAGCAGAGCCTCGGGAGGCAGCGGGACCTCGGGCATGGTGACCTCGACCGAGTCCGTCGCCTCTGCCAACACCTCCTGTTGCGCCTTCTCGGCGATCTCGCGGATCAGGTCCTCCTGCACCTCCTCCAAAGGCGGGATCGGGCGCTCCCGGCGCTCGGCCACCACGATGAGGTGCCAGCCGAAGGGCGTCTGGACAGGCTCGCTAACGGTCCCGATCTCAAGCGCAAAGGCCGCCTCGGCAAACTCGGGCACCATGTCGGTCTTGACGAACCAGCCGAGATCGCCGCCGCGGCTGGCCGTGCCGTCGGTGCCGTTCTCACGCGCAACATCGGCGAACTCGGTGCCACCCACGATGGTCTCGCGAAGGGCAATCGCCTTTGCCTCGCCGTCCACCAGGATGTGTGAGGCCCGGATCTCCTCGACCGGCTCGGCATTTTCGAACCGCGCTTCATAGGCGGCCTGCACCGCCTCTTCGGTGATCTTGGCCGAGACCCGGTCGCGCATATAGCTGTCAGCCAGCGTGGAGTTCTGCAGGTTCTTCAGCTGCATCACCACGTCCGAGCGCTGGTCGAGCCCGGTGTCCCGTGCGCGCTGGGCGAGGATCGTCTGATTCACCAGCTGCTGCATCAGACCTTCCATCAACACCTCGGGCGGCAGCGCTTGGTATTGGGGCGGCAGCGCCTGGCGCACAGCGATCAACTCACCCAGCGTGAGCTCATAGCCGCCGATGGTCGCGATCACCGCATCTGCCGTGAGGCCTTCGAGGCTGGCCTCAGGCGTCTCGTCGGTCTCGGTTTCGGCCGCCGTCTGGGCAAAGGCGATCGGGGCCGTCAGGCTCGCGACGAAGACGAGGGCCGACAGGCTGCGGCCGAGGGTCGTGTAGCGGAAGGGCACTGGGATCTCCTTGCGTGTCTGGTGCGCGGCCGTTTGGGGCGGCACCCCGGGGTTCTGTCTTGCCATGCCCCCAACAATGGTTCGGGCGCTTGCCGTTGACAGCCTCGAGGGGCGCCAATAAGTGTTGGCCGGGCGAGCGCGGCAGTTCCCATGTACGCCCTGTCCACCGGCGCAGCAACCGCCGTCACGCAATTCTTGAGGCGCCCGCCAGAAGCTGCGCGCGCCCGACATAGGCAGGCGCAGGGCCGCGCCTCGGGAGATGCCCCGAATGCTCGGACTGAAGACCATCAGCCGCAAGATCTTCGGCAATGTGAATGATCGTAAGATCAAAGAAGCGCGGCGCACCGTCGAGGCGGTGAATGCCCTCGAGCCCGAAATCTCTGCGCTCTCGGACGAGGCGCTGCAGGCCCAGACGGCCAAGCTGAAGGGCCGGCTCGAGGCGGGTGAGACCCTGGACGCCGTGCTGCCCGAAGCCTTTGCCACGGTGCGTGAGGCGGCGAAACGCACGCTCGGCATGCGCCCTTTCGATGTCCAGATCATCGGCGGCAAGGTCCTGCACGACGGCAAGATCTCGGAGATGAAGACCGGTGAGGGCAAGACCCTGGTTGCGACCATGCCGGTCTATCTCAACGCGCTTACGGGCAAGGGTGTCCACGTTGTCACGGTCAACGACTATCTGGCCACTCGCGATGCCGACTGGATGGGCAAGATCTATCGCTTCTTGGGCATGTCGGTCGGTGTCATCGTGCCCGGCAAGGACGATGACGAGCGCCGCGCGGCCTATGCCTGCGATATCACCTATGGGACGAACAACGAGTACGGTTTCGATTATCTGCGCGACAACAACAAGTATCGGCTCGAGGACATGGTCCAGCGCGGTCACAGTTTCGCGATTGTCGATGAGGTCGACTCGATCCTGATCGATGAGGCGCGCACCCCGCTGATCATCTCGGGGCCGACCGAAGACCGCTCGGAGATGTACACTGCGATCGACGCTTTCATCCCCCGCTTGGAAGACGAGCATTTCGAGATCGACGAGAAGCTGAAGGCCGCGACCCTGACGGAAGAGGGCAATGAGGCGGTCGAGCAGATGCTCCAAGAGGCGGGGCTGCTGGACGAGGAGCAGAGCCTCTATGCGCCCGAGAGCGTCACCCAGGTCCACCACGTGAACCAGGCTTTGCGCGCCCACAAGCTCTTCCTGCGGGACCGAGACTATATTGTGAAGGGCGGGCGCATCGTCCTGATCGACGAGTTCACCGGCCGCATGATGGAGGGCCGCCGCCTCTCCGAAGGTCTGCACCAGGCGATTGAGGCCAAAGAGAAGGTGCAGATCCTGCCCGAGAACGTGACGCTGGCCTCGATCACCTTCCAGAACTATTTTCGACTCTATGCCAAGCTTGCCGGCATGACCGGTACGGCGATGACCGAGGCCGAGGAGTTCATGTCGATTTATGGCCTCGACGTGGTCGAGGTCCCGACGAACAAAACCGTGGCGCGCCAGGACGATGACGATCTGGTGTATCGCACCGGTGAGGAGAAATTTGCAGCCATCGTCGAGGCCATCCGCGAGGGTAAAGCCAAGGGTCAACCGATCCTGGTGGGCACCACCTCGATCGATAAATCGGAAAAGCTCTCGGTCGAGCTCAAGAAGCACAAGATCGAGCACAACGTCCTGAACGCCCGCTACCACGAGCAAGAGGCGCAGATCATTTCCGAAGCCGGGCGGCCGGGCGCCGTGACCATCGCCACCAACATGGCGGGCCGCGGGACCGATATCCAACTTGGCGGCAACGTTGAGATGGCGGTCCAGGCCGAGCTTTCGGCCAATGAGGATGCGGACCCCGCGGAGGTGCGGACCCGCATCGAAGGCGAGCATGGCGATGCCAAGGCACGCGCGCTTGTGGCCGGCGGGCTCTGGGTCATCGGCACCGAACGCCACGAGAGCCGGCGCATCGACAACCAGCTCCGTGGCCGCTCCGGGCGCCAGGGCGACCCAGGCCGCTCGACCTTCTATCTGAGCCTACAAGACGATCTGATGCGCATCTTCGGCTCGGACCGCTTGGATGGCATGCTGCAGCGCCTCGGCCTCGAAGACGGCGAGGCGATCGTGCACCCTTGGGTCAACAAGGCCATCGAAAAGGCGCAAGGCAAGGTCGAGGCGCGCAACTTCGACATCCGCAAGAACCTCCTGAAGTTCGACGATGTGATGAACGACCAGCGCAAGGCCATCTTCGGTCAGCGCAAAGAGATCATGGATGCCGATGACCTCTCCGAGACCGTGCGCGACATGCGCCATGAGGTTCTGGATGCAGCCGTGTCCACGCATATCCCAAAGCGCGCCTATGCGGATCAGTGGGAGACCGATGCGCTGGAGCGCGAAATCAACGCGCTGACCAATTCCGAGTTCCCAGTGAAAGACTGGGCCGAGGAAGAGGGCACCGACGATGAGGTCATACTCGAGCGGTTGGTTGAGGCCACAGACGCCATCGCGGCCGAAAAAGAAGAGAAGATCGGCGCGGACACCATGCGCCAGATAGAGAAGGGGCTTTTGTTGCAGGCCCTGGACAAGCGTTGGCGCGAGCATTTGGTGATGCTGGATCATCTGCGCTCGGTTATCGGGTTCCGGGGCTATGCTCAAAAAGACCCCCTGAACGAGTACAAGCGCGAGGCGTTTGAGTTGTTCTCTGGCCTTTTGGACGGCCTGCGCCGCGATGTGACGACCGAGCTTGCGCGCATCCGACCGCTGACACCCGAGGAACAAGAAGAGCGCCAGCGCATGGTCGAAGAGATGCAGCGCCGGATGCAGGAGGAGGCAGAGGTTGCCGCTGCCCGCGCCGCTGCTGGCCTCGCGGCCGATGTGAGTTCGATCCAAGAGGCCGGCGGCATCGAACACGGTGCGGTCGTGACGGTGGAGGCCCGGGATCCCACCCGGCCCGAGACCTGGGGCAAGGTCGGACGGAACGAGCTCTGCCCGTGTGGCTCGGGCAAAAAATACAAGCACTGCCACGGCGCGGTCACCTGACGCGTCCACGGCCTCGGCGCATCACCCTGATACGATGGTAGGTCTTTTGCACCGAATTGGGACGGCGCGTTCCGAATTTGGGACATCCGCGATTCAATAAACGAAGTATGAATCAAGGGGTGAGGGTGTGGGTATTGAGTCGGGAGTATGGACGATGACCATTTTGAATGCGTCGGATTGTTTGGCGGCGGGGTTCGCCTTCATCCTGGCAATGATGATGTTGGCCTCGCTCTGAGGGGCTTTCGGAGACCAGACGTGACGTTGCATTGACAAACGGGCGCCGTCGGATCGGGCGGCGCCGAGATTGAAACCGCCATAGACGCCCCCTTTTGGGGCTTCCCAATGATCTACGCCGCCCCTTGGCCGTCCGCTCGCCAGGGCGCGCGCGTCATTTGCGCGGGCTTTCCCCCACAGCAGTCATCGGCTCAGAGTCGACGCTCGCTCGCCTAGAGATGCGGCTTGTTCCTAGTCCGTTCCTAAGCCCTTGGTGGGCTACGGGTTGTCAATCACAAAATGTAGGGCTGAAGGGCGGATTTTGTGGTTGACCGCCGGCGTGCTTCCCAGCATCTTGAGTGTCCGAGGAGCCGAAACACCACATCTAGCCGCGGCCCATACATCGCAGCAAAGTGGCTTGGCCCCAAGCACATTGGTCAGAAGCCGGATCCACCGGCGTCCGGAGCGTGCCTGGCGCGCCCGACGAGGTCACTGCGCCGCGACATCGGCGGAAGAGGGAAATGACGATGAAGTTTGAGCGCAGGTTCACGAGTGACGACCGCCCAGTCTACGAAACCATCGCCTTCCGCAAGGCGACCTCTGAGATCCGCAACCCAGACGGGACGATCGTGTTTCGCCTCGAGGGGATCGAGGTTCCCGATGCCTGGTCGCAGGTCGCCGCTGACGTCCTGGCGCAAAAATACTTCCGCAAGGCCGGGATCGCCCAGCGCTTGCGCCCCGTGGCCGAGGCCGGGGTCCCCGAGTTCCTGTGGCGCTCCGAGCCGGATGAGGACGCCCTGGCGCGCCTTCCCGAGGGCGAGCGCTACGGCGGTGAGACCTCCGCTTGCCAGGTCTTCGACCGCCTGACCGGTGCCTGGACCTATTGGGGTTGGAAGGGCGGCTTTTTTTCCTCTGAGCGAGACGCACAGATCTATTTCGACGAGATGCGGGCAATGCTGGCGCGCCAAATGGCGGCGCCAAACTCGCCGCAATGGTTCAACACGGGTCTGCACTGGGCCTATGGCATCGACGGCCCGAGCCAGGGCCATTTCTATGTCGATCCTGAGACGCAAGAGCTGGTCCGCGCAAAATCGGCCTATGAGCACCCCCAGCCCCATGCTTGCTTTATCCAAGGCGTCCGCGACGATCTGGTGAACGAGGGCGGCATCATGGATCTCTGGACCCGGGAGGCGCGCCTCTTCAAGTACGGGTCCGGCACGGGAACCAATTTTTCCGCCCTGCGCGCGGCGGGCGAGTCGCTGGCCGGGGGAGGCCGATCGTCGGGGCTAATGAGCTTCCTCAAGATCGGCGATCGGGCGGCTGGAGCGATCAAGTCGGGCGGCACGACCCGGCGCGCGGCCAAGATGGTGATCTGCGACACCGACCATCCGGATATCGAAGAGTTCATCACCTGGAAGGTGCGCGAAGAGCAAAAGGTCGCTGCCTTGGTGGCCGGCTCCAAGATGCACAAGGAGAAGCTGAACGCGATCCTGGCGGCGATCCAGTCCTGGGATGGCGCGGCTGATGCGGCGACGGATGCCAAGGCGAACCGCCCTCTGGCGCGGGCGATCAAAGCCGCGCGGACGTGCGCGATCCCGGAGAACTACGTCCGGCGGGTTCTGCAATATGCCGAGCAGGGCGCCGATGAGATCGAGTTCCCCGTCTTCGACACGGACTGGGACTCTGAGGCCTATCTCACGGTGTCCGGGCAGAACTCGAACAACTCTGTGCGGGTCACCGATGCGTTCCTCCGGGCCGTCGAGTTGGACGGCGACTGGAACCTTGTGCGCCGGACCGATGGCAAGATCGCGCGCACCGTCAAGGCGCGCGATCTGTGGGAGAAAATTGGCCACGCGGCTTGGGCCTGCGCCGATCCCGGGCTGCAATACCACGATACGGTGAATGACTGGCACACTTGCCCCGAGGACGGGCCGATTCGCGGCTCGAACCCCTGTTCTGAGTATATGTTCCTCGACGACACCGCCTGCAATCTGGCGTCGCTGAACCTGCTCGCATTCTCCAAAGACGGCGCCTTCGACCATGACGGCTATGAGCATGCAGTGCGGTTCTGGACCGTGACGCTCGAGATCTCGGTGCTGATGGCGCAGTTCCCGAGCCCGGAGATCGCCGAGCGTTCCTACAAGTTCCGGACCCTCGGTCTAGGCTATGCCAATATCGGCGGGCTGCTGATGACGCTCGGGCATGGCTATGACAGCACCGAGGGGCGGGCGTTGTGTGCCGCCCTCACGGCGATCCTGACGGGACGGTCCTATGCCACCTCCGCCGAGATGGCGCGCGAGCTCGGCGCCTTCCCAGGCTATGAGAAGAACCGCGAGGCCATGCTGCGGGTCATGCGCAACCATCGGCGTGCGGCTTATGCGGCTGGCGGCTATGAGGGCGTGCGGACCGTGCCGGTCGAGCTGGATGCCGAGGCCTGTCCGGATCCCGAACTGGTTGTGCGTGCCCAGGCCGCTTGGGACGAGGCCCTGTCGCTCGGCGAGCAGCACGGTTATCGCAACGCCCAAGCCAGCGTGATCGCTCCCACCGGGACGATCGGCTTGGTCATGGATTGCGACACGACGGGGATCGAGCCGGATTTTGCCCTGGTGAAGTTCAAAAAGCTCGCCGGCGGCGGCTATTTCAAGATCATCAACCGTGCGGTGCCCCAAGCGCTGGCCCGGCTCGGCTATGGCGAGGATGAAGTTGACGGCATTGTGAAGTATGCCGTCGGACATGGCACGCTGGATGGGGCGCCCGGCATCGATCACGAGCATCTGAGCCGCCTCGGCTTCGGGCCAGAGCAACTCGCGCTGCTCGAGGCCGCGCTGCCATCGGCCTTCGACATTCGCTTTGCTTTCACGCCTTGGACGCTGGGCGTCGCCTTCTGCCGCGATGTGCTCGGCTTGCCAGAGGAGCGCTTTACGGATCCGTCCTTCGATCTGCTTGGCGCCCTCGGGATTACCCCGGCCGAGGTTGATGCCGCCAATGATCATGTCTGCGGCCGGATGACGCTCGAAGGTGCGCCCGGCCTCAAGACGGAACACCTGCCCATTTTCGACTGCGCCAACCCATGTGGTAAGATCGGCAAGCGGTTCCTGTCGGTGAACGCCCATATCGACATGATGGCGGCGGCCCAGCCATTCATCTCTGGCGCAATCTCCAAGACCATCAACATGCCGAATGCGGCAACAATCGAGGATTGTAAGGCGGCCTATCTCCGCTCTTGGCGCCTCGCGCTGAAGGCCAACGCGCTCTATCGCGACGGCTCGAAGCTCAGCCAACCCCTGGCATCCACGGTCCTCGGCGACGAGGCACAGGATCTCGAGGAGGCGAGCCAGCCCGAGCGCGCCGAGACCCTGGCGCAAAAGGTGGTCGAGAAGATCGTCGTCAAGGAACGCGGTGACCGCGGCAGCCGCGAGAAGCTGCCGGACCGGCGTCGCGGCTATACCCAAAAGGCCATCGTCGGCGGCCACAAGGTCTTCCTGCGCACGGGCGAGTACGAGGACGGCAAGCTCGGTGAGATCTTCATCGACATGCACAAGGAAGGCGCCGGTTTCCGCGCGATGATGAACAACTTCGCCATCGCGGTCTCGGTTGGCCTGCAATACGGCGTGCCGCTCGAGGAGTTTGTCGACTTCTTCACTTTCACCAAGTTCGAGCCGGCGGGCGTGGTCCGGGGCAATGACAGCATCAAGAACGCGACCTCTATCCTCGACTACATCTTCCGCGAGCTGGCGGTCAGCTATCTCGATCGGACTGATCTCGCCCATGTGGAGCCCGAGGGCCAGCATTTCGACGATCTCGGCCGGGGCGAGGAGGAACGCGTCTCCAACATCGCCGAGGTGAGTTCGGATGTGGCGGCGCCAGCGCTTGAGATGCTGAAGCAGGTGAGCTCGACGGGATATCTTCGCAAGCGCCTGCCCAAAGAGCTGCAGGTGGTCCAGGGCGGACTGACCACGGCGCCCGCGGCGGCGCTGGCCGCGGCGCCAGGATCGACCACCGCCACGGCCGGGTCGCTGGCGATATCCCCGTCGGCGGCGATCGGGGCGGCTGGCGCGGTCACCATGGAGCGCATCGCCGTCGCTCGTGCCAAGGGGTACGAAGGCGATCCCTGCGGCGAATGCGGGAACTTCACGCTGGTGCGCAACGGCACCTGCCTGAAATGCGACAGCTGCGGCGCCACCTCCGGGTGTTCATGATGGAGCTTGCGCTGTCGAGCCCCGAGGCAACGGCGCTGTCCATGTGGCAGACCCGGGCCCGTGCGGCGATCTCGGACCATTTCCGCCGGGATGACGCCCAGGATGCGAAGCCCCGCCATGTGAACGAGGTTCTCGAGGAGCATGGAGAGGCGATCCTGTGCGGGCGCTGGGACGGAGAGCTGGCGGAGCAGATGGTCTTTGTCCTCCACGCCAAAGGGCGCCAGGTCCGGCTGCGGGCGGGTCGCTCGCTCGACACCTTGGCGGTCGCGATCAGCGAATGGCGCCGGTGCATGCGCCCGCAGATCACCGACATCGATGAGAACATGGCCAGCGCCTGAGCGCGAGGTCGACGGAACAGGGCCGCAGGCAAACCAATCGAGCAGTAACAAACGCGGACCTGAAAACCACTGGGGGAGGGCTCACGCTCTCCCAATTTTTTTGCGTTAAGCAATTCTTAAGATTTGCGCCGCGCGTCTAAGGGTTTTTTGTATGGACCTCTCAGGGCGGCCACCTACGATCATAGACGTGGGGGACACGCCTCCGCATTGCCCGCCGGTGGCCCCGCCACGGCGGGCAATCCGATTCTGGGGCCGGGGTTGGCCGCTAGCCCGGGGCCCCTAGCCCCAAACGCATGGCGAGATGACGGAGCGGGCTGATCTCGGAGATCGCCCGCAGCCCCAGCAACCGAAGATCGCGCAACGGCTGGAGCTCGGTTTGGGCGAACCGGTTCAGCAAATCGACACCGGCCACCCGTGCCAAAATCTCGGGCATCCGGCGGGCCTCGTACTTCGCCAGCAGCGCGGGGCTCGCGATATCTCCGGCACCGGCTCCCTCGATCAGGCGGGCAAGACACTCCACATCGGCGAGGCTCATGTTCAGGCCTTGGGCGCCGATCGGCGGGACCACATGGGCGGCCTCGGCGATCAGAGCCACCCGTTTGGCGATCAACCGCTCGGCCACCTGGCTGATGATCGGCCAGGACGCGCGCGGGCCAGCAACCTCGAGCGTTCCGAACAAGCCCATGGTCTCCGTGGTCAATTCCGCAGCGAGAGCCTGGTCGTCCAGCCCGGCCAAATGCGCCGCGCGCGGCCCGGGCATCATCCATACGATCGAGGAGCAGGGCCTGCCGTCACGGTCGGGCATAGGGACCAAAGTCAGCGGCCCGCCGGTCCGATGGATCTCGGTCGACACGCCGGCATGGGGCTCGGCGTGATAGACTGCAAAGACCAACGCGCGCTGGGCATAGTGCCAGCGTCGGCGCCCAATCCCAGCCAAGCTCCGGACCGCGCTGTCGCGTCCATCGGCACCGATGGCTAGACTGGCATCGATCCAACGACCGTCATCCAGGCGGGCCAGCACATGGGCTGAGCGCGCGGTCAGATCGACCAGCCGCGTGCCTGGGACCAAGGTGACCTCGGGCAGTGCGTCCACCCGCTGGCGGAGCGCGGCGCGGGCGGCTTGGTTCGGAACGTTCCAACCAAAGGCGGCATGACCCAGATCGCGGGCAGTGAAATCGGCGTTCTTGCGCGCTCGGCGCTCTCTCCCGCCGGCATCGACCAAGCGCATCGTCTCGAGCGCCGTGCCGGCAGCGCGCATCGCATCCCAGGCTCCGGCCCGCGACAAGGTGTCTATCCCGGGCTGCAAAATCGCCGTTGTGCGCAGGTCATCCCCACCACCGAGAACGTCGGGCGACGGATCGACCACCACCGCGTGCTGCCCAGCCGCTGCGAACCGCGCCGCCGCAGCGAGCCCTGCAAGGCCGCCGCCGATGATCAGGATATCTGTGTTGAGTGTGTCCATGGTCGGCGAAGCTAGGGCGCGGGCGCCGCGCGCTCAAGGGCCTGCGGCATCGGTGCGCAAGCGTCGCATTGCAAAGAACTGGCGAAGGAGGTCGGCCGCTTCGGCCTCGGCGATGCCGTCATAGACCTCGGGCCTGTGGTGACAGGTGGGATGCGCAAAGACTCGCGGCCCGTGCGCGACCCCGCCGGATTTCGGATCCGCCGCCCCGTAGTATAGCCGGCGGATGCGCGCGAGTGATATCGCGCCGGCGCACATCGGGCAGGGCTCGAGCGTGACGTAGAGATCGCATCTCGACAACCGCTCCGAGCCGAGGGTCGCCGCGGCGGAGCGGAGCACCAGCAGTTCGGCATGGGCGGTCGGATCCGCCAGCTCCCGCACGCGATTGCCGTCTGCCGCGATGACCGCTCCGTCTTTGACGATCACGGCACCGACCGGGGTCTCTCCGCGGTCGGCGGCCCGTCTTGCCTCGGCGAGCGCTTGGCTCATATGTGACGCGAAGGCGATCATCGAGTGGTTGGGCCGCTACCGTGGCGATTTCAGGAGATGGCTGGCCCAATCGAGACCCACCGGCTTGCCAGGCACGGCCCATCTGCTATCCCCGTGATCCATGCCAGACCAGGACAAAGATGGCGAGCGGATTGCCAAACGCCTCGCACGGGCCGGTGTCGCCTCACGCCGCGAGGCGGAGCGAATGATCGAAGCCGGGCGCGTGCGCGTGAACGGGAAGCAAATCGACAGCCCGGCCCTCAATGTCATCGCAGCAGATGTGATCAGCGTCGATGGACAGACCGTGGGGGCCCCCGAGCCGGTACGGCTCTGGCGCTATCACAAGCCGGCCGGACTGGTGACCACCGAGCGGGATGAGAAGGGGCGGGCCACCATTTTCGACCGCCTCCCACCCGATTTGCCGCGTGTCATGTCGGTCGGGCGGCTGGATCTCACATCCGAAGGGCTCTTGCTCTTGACCAATGACGGAGCCTTGAAGCGCAAGCTCGAGCTGCCGTCGACCGGTTGGCTCCGGCGCTATCGCGTGCGCGTGCACGGCCGCCCGGAGGATGCAGCACTCGAGCCGTTGCGCCGCGGTCTGACTGTGGATGGTGAGCGTTTTCAGCCCATGCAAGTGCATCTAGATCGACAGCAAGGAGCCAATGCCTGGTTGACGGTTGCTCTTCGCGAGGGCCGCAATCGCGAGGTGCGCCGGGCGTTGGACGAGGTGGGGTTCGCTGTGAACCGCCTGATCCGGGTCTCCTACGGCCCCTTCCAGTTGGGCGATCTCGCGGAATCCGGAGTCGAAGAGATCAAATCCAAAGTGCTCGCCGAACAGTTGGGCGGCGCATTTGCCGCGCCTCGCACGTCGTCGCCGGCACGCAGGCCAAGCCAACGCGACAACGCGCAGGCGCCCCGTCCCAAGCGGCGCTGAACAGCTCTGGCCAGGTCAGGGCGCGGGCGCGCGGGGCTCGTCACCACCGCTCATCAGGGATGGGTCGCCTGATGACGGTCATGGTCAGTGCGGACGCAACACCGCCAATCCATTGCGTGCTTTGCCAGATGACGCCTGTGTCCGGCTCGACCCAATGACGGTTGGAGACGGCGAGGCGCGTATTGGCACAGGCCTCTTCGACCTCCACCACCTCGTGACGATCGCCGAGGATGTCGATGAACTGGCGGTCTCCGCGGGCCATCACGCAGTGCAGGACAATCGAGCGGGTCGGCCCGTGGCGCGTCCGAAACTGATAGGCGCGGTCCACCTGACCGGGCCACGCATCGAGGGGCCTCGCACGGGCAATCGGATCCTCGCGACCGAACCGAACGCCAACGAGATTGCGAGGATAGCCTTGCGTCCGGGTCACCAGCCCACCGTGGAGGACGACCGTGCGCCCCGCGGCGTCTTGGTAAGTGACATACTCGGCATTTTGCGTGACCTCGGTCAGATAGGCCCGACCGGTGTTGGCCGATTGCAGCTCGAGCACCGCGGAACCGCTGGCCTCTGGGGTCGGTTTGGCTTCGGGCACCGCCGATGACGGCCCTTGATTGCGCACCAAATCGAGGCCAATTCCGGCCATATCCTGAGGCGCACCGGTGCCGCAGGCCGCCAGCAGCAGACCGAGACCGAGGGCGGCCAGCCTCATTCCCAAAACCCTCCTGATCGGCGATGCAGGTCGTGGCGATCCAGGTCCTCCACCACCGGATAGAGCCGGTTGGCGATCTGCAGTCGCTGCCCGCCATCGCGGTTGAGCGGTCGGACGACCGATGCGATCTCCGAGCGGCTCTCCTGCGGCAGGGTCCAGTTGAGGGGGATCGTCAGATACAGCCCCTTGTCGAAGGAGCCCTCACCGAACTCATCAAATGAGGCGTCGGTGAAGGTGGTGAAGGCGCCGATCTCCCAACCATTCGAAAACCGGCGTTTGAGCGAGACGGTTCCACCGTAATCGCCAGCCAGATAGCGCCCGGCATCAAGCTGGACGGCGAGGTCGTGGAAGGGCGTGTCCCAATAGAGGCTGACATGTCCCGTGACGACGTCATAGTCCTGAAAGTCGAACAGCGTGTCGAAGTCGCGCTGTCGGGCATAGGCCAGCTCGGCCCCGAGCCCCCACGACTGATCCGCGGGCTTCCACAGCAGCTCGCCCTGCACACCGCCGAACATGCGCTCGAACAGCCCAGCCGAGAGCCGGCCATAGAGATCGGGCGCAAGCTTGGTGACATAATCACCGGTCAGACGCGTGATCCCCGGATCTCCCTCGCGCAGATACTCGGCGAAATCGGCGCGCACGCGGGGCAAGGCGCTGTCGGTCGGCTGATCGATCTCGTCCAGATTGCCCACGACCCGTTTGCTCAGGGTGCCTGAGAGCGAGAATTCAGGCGTCACTGCGATTCCGGCGAAGACGGCGATCTGCAGATCGGCCCGGGCGGGCTCGTCTCCGTCGAAGACGCTGATCGGGATCTGAGGAGCAACGCCCCAGGACAACTCGGGGTAGGTGGATTGGACTTGCGCGCGCGCCGCATCGGAGAGGCTGGGCGCGTCGGCGATCGCGACGGTCGACCACAGATCTTGGGCCGCATCGGGCCGGTTCACGCTCTCCTCGAGCGCGCTGCGTGCGACCGAGACCGAGACGACCGGCAACCCGCTCTCGATGGGAACGATCTCGATGGTCTCGATTGAGGCCGGCAGGTGGCGGGCTGCGGCGCGCGCGGTGCGCCCGATCGCACGAGGGGTTTCGGCAAAGGTCGAGTTGGTCACGTGAAGTCGGGCCGACGCCGGCGCAAGTTCGAGGGAGGCCAGGCCGAGTCCCATCGCCTCGAGATCGACCGAGACGGAGCGTCGCAGCGCCTTGGCAATATTCGGATCGGTCGTCCAGTCGGTTGGGTGCTCGACCATCGCGCGCCGCGTGAGGCGGATGGCCGCCTCTCCCTTTGGCCGCAGCGCTAGGGTGCACAGAACCTGCCCGCTGGTCGTCTCGATCGTGATTGCGTCGATCACGCCAAGCTCAGCATCGACCGCCGTGGCCAGATCGACCGGGCATGTGTCATCCGCCGCCGGCGACAGGGTGGCCCGGGCCCACCGCACCCCGGCGAAACTGTTCTCAAGGGCGACCTCCGCCAGCGGTAAGTCGACAAAGGCCCGGGTGGTCGGGCCCGCCCCCATGGCGTCGAAGACTGGACCGAGCGCGGCTTCGGCCTCTGCACGCGCGGCCTCGGGCACGGGGCGGGGCGTGAAAGGGAGCGGCGGTGGCACCCGCTCCTCAGAGATCAGCGGCTCATAGAGGCTGGCCGAGAGCGACAGGCGCACGCCGAACTCCTGCCCATACATCCAGTAAGCGCCAATCTCGGCCCACTCCACGGGGCGATACTCAGCACCGAGGTTGATCGGGATTTCCTGGCGAAAATCGGAGAAGTCGTCTTCGCTCTCATAGGCGTCGTTCGAGTATTCGAGCTTCAGCGTGAGACCGTCGAGCGGTGCGCGCCAGGCGAGGCCGCCGAAATAGCCCATCTCCTCGCCCCGGAACCAAGCGCCGAGATTGACGTCGCCGCCTCCCGAGCGCTGGGTGTTGCGATCGCGGGCTTCTTCGGCGATCTCGCCAATTGGGTTCGTGAGGCCGTTCAGGGTGGCTAAGCGTCCCCATCCAACCCCGCCCGAGACGGTCAGGTCGCCGTCGAAGAAGCTCTTGCTGGCGACGACGTATTCGCCGGAATACGAGCCTGTCCCGAGCACGTCCTGAAGACCCACCGCCAAGGCCGGCCAGAGCGGTGCCTCCTCCACCAGCCGCAGTTTCAGATCGAAGCTGCGATCGTAGAGCGTGCGGTCTTGGCCAGCGGGAAAGAAATCGCTCAAAATGCTGTACCGTGCTCCGACCTCGAGGAAGGGCAGGATCTGCATTGAGACGGTGTTGCGGTTGAAGCCTCCAAAATAGCTCGCGGTTGCGCTGATCTGCCCGACGGGCTGCATCTCGGCGGTGGGGGTGTCGATCAGGCCCGTGATGCCAAAGAGGTTCTGGCTGGGGCGTTGGGGCGGTACGGGGCTCTCGGCGCGTGCGTCCGTGCCGGTGCTGGGCACAAATAAAAGCGCGGCCATCGCCAAGATGGCCGTTGCGGGGGACCAGCCGCCCTGCCCGCGCTGCCTGATCATACACCACGCCTCTTCTGCCTCGGCGTCGAGTCTACGTTGGCGGTGATTCGCCGTCCAGCCGCCACAGCGACGAGGTGGCCTGAGCGTTGCCGAAACGCTATCAATCGGCCGGGGGTCGCGTTGACCCGGCCGCGTCGTTCGTTTTATGTTCTATCCTCAGACCGGAGACAGCCGCATGACCGACTTCGCTGCGCCTATCGCCAAGCAGATCTGGGACATGAAGTACCGCCTGAGG
Organism: Pseudomonadota bacterium; assembly: GCA_039187815.1. Taxonomy (GTDB): domain Bacteria; phylum Pseudomonadota; class Alphaproteobacteria; order Rhodobacterales; family Rhodobacteraceae; genus Thermohalobaculum. The sequence continues at coordinate 40,568 of JBCCZI010000001.1, forward strand.
GACAGCGCGGGGCGTCCTGTGGACACGAGCCTTGCCGACACCCAGGCCCGGGTTGCCGGCGCGCTGGCAGAGGTCGAAGCCGCACCGGCTGAGCATGAGCCGGCCTTTCGCGCGGCCTTGGAGGGGTTTCGCTTTCTCCCGGCGGGACGGATTTTGGCCGGTGCTGGTACAGGCCGCCGCGTGACCCTGTTCAACTGTTTCGTGATGGGCACGATTGCCGACAGCATGGAGGGGATCTTCGAGGCGCTCAAGGAAGCCGCCCAGACCATGCAGCACGGGGGCGGGATCGGCTATGATTTCTCGACGATCCGACCCAAAGGGGCCCCGGTCGCCGGGGTGGGTGCCGACGCCTCGGGTCCGCTCTCGTTCATGGATGTGTGGGACGCAATGTGCCGCACGATCATGTCCGCAGGCTCGCGCCGCGGGGCCATGATGGCGACCTTGCGCTGCGATCATCCCGATATCGAAGAGTTTGTCGCGGCCAAGCAAGACAGCGCCCGCCTGCGGATGTTCAACCTCTCGGTCCTGTGCACCGACGCCTTCCTGGCAGCCGTCAAGGCGGACGGTGATTGGGATCTGGTCTTTGACGGCAAGGTGTACCGCACGCTGAAGGCGCGGGCGCTTTGGCATCGGATCATGCGCGCGACCTATGACTATGCCGAGCCCGGCGTGATCTTCATCGACCGCATAAACACCCAGAACAACCTTGCTTACTGCGAGACGATTGCGGCCACCAACCCGTGTGGGGAGCAGCCGCTGCCGCCCTATGGCGCCTGTTTGCTCGGATCGATCAATCTCGCTGCATTGGTGCGCGACCGTTTTGAGCCGGCCGCGTCTGTCGACGCCGCTGAGTTGGCCGAGTTGGTCGGAACGGCGGTTCGGATGATGGACAACGTGATCGACGTTTCCCGGTTTGCGCTCGAGTCGCAACGCCAAGAGGCCCTGGCCAAACGCCGCATCGGCCTCGGCGTCACGGGGCTGGCGGATGCTCTGATCTTTTGTGGCTTGCGTTACGGCTCGGCCGAGGCCGTGGCGCAAACCGATCGCTGGCTTGGGGAGATATCGGCCGCCGCCTATCGCGCCTCGGTGCGGTTGGCCGAGGAGAAGGGCGCCTTTCCGCTCTTCGATCGCGAGGCCTATCTGCAAGGTCCGACCGTTGCCGCCCTCCCCGAGAATATCCGCGATGGCATCGCCCGCCACGGCATCCGAAATGCGTTGCTGACCTCCATCGCGCCGACGGGCACGATCAGCCTCTTCGCCGGCAATCTTTCATCCGGGATCGAGCCGGTCTTTGCGCTCTCCTACACCCGCAAGGTGCTGCAGCCCGATGGCGGCCGCGTCGAGGAAACGGTCGAAGACTACGCTTTGGCGGAGTGGCGCCGGCTCCACGGCGACGCGCCCCTTCCGGACAGTTTTGTGACCGCCCAGGATCTGCAGCCAGCCGATCACGTTGCCATGCAGGCGGTTGCCCAACGCCATATCGACAGCTCGATCTCCAAGACCATCAACGTGCCCGCGGATATCGAGTTCGATGCGTTCGAGGGGGTCTATCGCTCGGCCTATGAGCAAGGTTGCAAAGGATGCACAACCTATCGGCCGAATGCTGTGACCGGGTCGGTATTGTCGGTCGCCGAGGAGGCGCCGGCGGAGGGCGCCGCGGCCGCGGAGACCGAGGGAGATGTGGTCTGGATCTCAGACCCGCTCGAGCGGCCGGAGGCGTTGGTGGGCCAGACATACAAGCTGAAATGGCCCGACAGCCCCCACGCCATCTATGTGACTATGAACGACATCGAGGTCGCCGGGCGGCGGCGGCCCTTTGAGATCTTCATCAACTCCAAGAACATGGAGCACTATGCCTGGACTGTGGCGCTGACCCGCATGATCTCCGCGGTGTTCCGGCGCGGCGGCGATGTGAGCTTTGTCGTTGAGGAATTGAAGGCCGTGTTCGACCCCCGTGGCGGGGCTTGGATGAAGGGGCGCTATGTGCCCTCGATCCTCGCGGCCATCGGCGGTGTGATCGAGCGCCATATGGTCGCAATAGGGTTCATCGAGGGCGAAGGGCTAGGTCTCGCCTCGGACCCGGCGGCCGAACGGGCCGTCGCCGTGGGTGAGACTGCGGTTCCCGCCAGCTGCCCCAATTGCGGCAGCTTCAACACATCAGTCCAGGAGGGCTGCGAGGTCTGTCTCGACTGCGGCTACTCGAAATGCGGTTGAACGCCGGTTCGGCTGCCGCACAGCGCGCGCAGACACGGGAGAGGGTGCCATGTCCGGGCCTCTAGCTGGGGTCCAGGTCGTCGACCTGACCACTATGATCGCGGGGCCTCTGGCGACGTGCATTCTCGCCGACCAAGGGGCCGAGGTCATCAAGATCGAGCGGCCGCAAGGTGGCGATCATGCCCGCCAAGTCGCGGACAGGCGGGGCGGATTTTCGGCCTCGTTCCTGCACAACAATCGGGGCAAGCGCTCGGTCACGCTCGATCTGAAGCACGCGCGGGGCCGTGATGCCGTGCTCAAGCTTGCAGCCCGCGCGGATGTCTTTGTGCAGAACTTTCGCCCAGGGGTTGTCGAGCGCCTGGGTCTCGACGAGGCGTCCGTTCGCGCCGTGCGGCCGGACATCGTCTATGCTTCCGTTTCCGGCTTTGGGTTCGAGGGGCCTTGGGCGCGCCGCCCGGTCTATGATCCGCTGATCCAGGCGCTCTCGGGCTTGGCCTCGGTCCAGGGCGCAGGCGGACGGCCGCGTCTGGTGCGCACCATCCTGCCGGACAAGGTGACTGCGATCCAGGCCAGCCAGGCGATCACCGCGGCCTTGTTCGCGCGGGCAAGAACCGGGCAGGGGACTCATGTGCAGCTGTCGATGCTGGATACGGTCACGGCGTTTCTCTGGTCCTCGGACATGTCAGGGCTGACCTTTGTCGGCGATGAGGCGCCGGCGGCCGAAGAGGCCCAGTCTTTTGTTGAGCTGATCTATCAGTCGGCAGACGGCTATCTCGCGGTATCGGCTCACACCGACAGCACCTGGGCGGGCCTCTGCCGGGCGGTCGGGCGCCTGGATTGGCTCGAGGATCCGCGCTTCTCGACAGTGTCGTTGCGCGAGATCAACAAGCCGGCGCGTCTCGAGCTGACGCAATCGGCCCTGATCATGCGACCGACCGCTGAGTGGCTGGAGCGGTTGGCCGCCGAGGATGTGCCCTGTGCCCCCGTGCTGTCGCGGTCTGAGACGCTGGGCAATGCACAAGTCAAGGCGAACGGGAGCCTGGTCGAGCGCGAGCATCCCCAAGCAGGTCACATCCGCCAGGCCCGTCCTGCTGCGCGCTTTGACGGCTTTGGCGATGCGCTGCCCGGCCATGCGCAGCGGCTCGGTGCGGATACCCGCGCGGTGCTCGGCGAGGCAGGCTATGACCAAGCCGAGATCGACGCTTTGATTGCCGACGGCATCGCGACAGACGCACAGGAGGGGGATGCGTGATCGAGTTCTACTATGCGCCCACGCCCAATGGTTGGAAGGTGGGGATCATGCTCGAGGAATGCGGCCTCGATTATGAGCTGCACCTGATGCGCCTGGCCGAGGGCGACCAGTTCACGTCCGCCTTCCGAGAAATCAGCCCAAACGCCAAAATGCCCGCGATCCGGGATCGAGCGCCGCCGAGCGCCTATGGCCCCGAGCCGGTGACCGTCTTTGAGTCCGGTGCCATCCTGCTCTATCTCGCCGAGAAGACCGGCCGTTTTGGGACCACAGACCCCCTCGGGCGCAAATCGCTGATGGAGTGGATGTTCTGGCAGGTTGGCAATCAGGGTCCTATGGGCGGCCAGCTGAGCCATTTCAGAAACTACGCGCCGAGCGGGCAGGACTATGGGCGCGACCGCTATGGCGGCGAGTATGAGCGCAATCTCGCGGTCCTCGACACCCGGCTCTCCAATCGGCCCTTCATTCTCGGCAACGACTACACGATTGCTGACATGCTCGCCTTTCCTTGGGCGTTCATCGCGAAACCGCTCGGCGCGGATCTGGGAGAGTTCCCGGCCGTGGCCGACTGGCGCCGGCGCATCAAGGCACGCCCTGCCGTGCAGCGGGCAATCGATTTGGCCAAAGGCGCGCAGAACCGCGGACAACACAATGCCTCGAACACGCCGCTGCTTTACAATCAGGGCGCATCGCATCTGCGCGACCGCCCCAGTTGAGGCACAGTGATGGAAGCCTTTTTCACAATACGGAGCACGCTCGGTTTCAGTTTACGCTGGCGATCACTATGATAATGTCCGGCAAAACCCGGTTCCCTCGGGTGACCGGAGGAGCCGGGTTGGACGAAAGGAAACGGTGCGCATGTCTTCTGAAGACGGTTATCCCAGGGATCCAACGATGCCTGCGGCGCGTCGGGATGATTGTGGTATGCCGTCCGTCTCGTCACAATCAGAGCTTTCGCATCGGGTGTCATCCGTGATCTGCGGGCTGGGCTTGGACATCGAAGCCGAGAACCTGGACGATGTGCTTGGCCTCGTCGCCGGGCCTCTTTCGGCGCTCTCCACCCGAGCCGATCCCAAGCGCCCGCTCGGGCTCGGACTGCGTTTGTCGGCCCGGGCGCTCGACACGGCGGCGGACAGCGAGCCGCGCGAGCGCTTGCGCCGCCGGTTGGGCGAGGCGCGCCTTGTTCCGGTCAGCGCCAACGGCTTCGCGCCCGGCCCCCTGTTGCGCGGGCGGGTCAAGGAGCGGATCTTCACGCCGGATTGGCGCGAGGAAGAGCGCCTCCATTACACCAACGCCTTTGGCGAGTTGATTGGTGAGCTGGCCCCGGTGGGGCACCCGATCAGCCTCACCACATCGCCCGGTACGGATCGGGCGCTGGGCCAGCACGGCGAGGCCATTGCGGACATCGCCGATGGGATGTTGCGGGCCGGCGCCCATTTCGCTGAATTGGAGCGTCGCACTGGGCGCCGTGTGACCCTGGCGATCCAGCCGGTGCCGGGCGGCATGCTGGAGACTGCCGCAGAGGCGGCAGCGTTTTTCGAGCGCCATCTGTTCAGTCCCTTGGCCACCCGGCGGTTTGGCAGTCTCGCTGATCTGTCCGCGGCCAAGGCGGCCGAGGCGCTGCCGGCCCATTTGGGCATCTGCCTCGACACGGCCGGCATGGCGGTGATGGAGGAGGATCCGTCCGAGGCCCTGGCGGCGCTGCGGCGCGTCGGCGTGCCGGTCGCAAAGCTGTTGGTCGGGTCTGCCGTGTGCTTCGATCCGGCTGATCCGGTTGCGGTGGATGCACTCGCGCAGATGGAACTTGGTCGGCATCGCCATCCGGTTATGGGGCGCGGTGCGGATGGCACCGTGGTACGCTATGGCGATCTGGCCGAGGCGCTGTCCGCGCGGCCCCAGGATCTGGGTGCAGGTGCGCTCTGGCGGGCCTATCGCCGGGTTCCGTTAGCGCCTGCGGCTTGGAGCCCGGTCGGGACGTTGGTATCGACGAGGGATGTGGCGGAGGCGGCTTTGACGCTCCACGCCAAATCGCCGATCGCGCCCGAAATCGAGATCGAAGCGGCCGTCCCGCCGACCGACCCGTCATTCGTCACCGTCATGCTCGCCGATATCGCCTGGGTTCGCAGCCGGCTTGAGGGCTGACGTCGCTCGACGCGCTTTGGCCTTGTTGATCCGGATCGCGTCCTCCAGAGGTCGGAAGGCCCGCCCGGTCATATGCGCCGCGTCGTGGTGGATGTAGATCACGGCATCGGGATCAATCTCGGGGATCACTTCGGTATAGAGCCGGCGCGCGCCTGGCACCCGCAACCGGTTCTGATAAATCAAGACCAGACGATCAAAGCCCACCGCCAGATGTGGTGCGATGTAGAGCGAGAACGAGTTCCCGATGACCACGGCGGTGCGGCCCGAGCCGCGCTCGGTGGAACGCCAGACGCGGAATTCCAGCACTTCGGGATAGCGCGCCTGCAAGTCCGCCTCGTCTGCCTTGTCCCGGGTCGCCCGCGCTTTGCCATAGCGGGGCGTGCGGAGCTGGATGTCGCGGTCATAGAGATAGACGCTCGGCATATCCGCCTTGGCACGAACGGTGCCAAAACCCGGGCTGCCCGGCACGAACTCGCCTGGATAGAGCCGGTTGAGCACGAACCAGGCGGCGAAATGCGCCGACCATCCCGCCGTGTGAAAGTTTTCGGGCGGGTAGAAATGCGGCTTGTCCCGCTTGTCATCAAACGCGCGGAAGGGATAAGCGGCCAGGAACCCTTGGGCCGCGGCGGTCTTGCGCAGCTGAGCAGCCCATTGCAGGTCGGCGCGCGCTTCCATGCAGGCATCCCGCAGATCGGCCGGCACGGCAACGGGCAAGCGGTCCGCATAGAGCACAGGCTTTGACGGCACAACTAGGATCGCACTCTTGCGATCGGGTGTGCCGGAGGCGTCGGCCAGCACCCCTGCCCGCGCGATGATCTCTTGGGAGCGCTCGGCATCGCGGGCGGCACAAGACGCGTGGATGGCGCGATAATCGGGCCGCCCGTTCAGATCGTGATCGGTAAGGAACACGAAGTCTCCGTTTCGCACCACATTGGCGCCCCCGGGATCGCCGAGCGTCTCATAGCGCAGTTGGTTCAGCCAACGCGCACTGGTGAGGAGTCCAAGGCTTCGATCGGCCGCCATATCCGCCAAACGCCCGACGACGCCGATGGGATCCTGGCGGGCCTCTTCGGTGGTCGGCCATTCGGCCAGCGGGCGGTTGAGGGCGCGCGCGCGCTTCTCGGGATCGATGGTCGCAAAGCCCGCGGCGATGGGAACCGCCAAGGCGACGGCCAAGCCCACCATCACAGAGCGGCAGATCCGAGGGTTGGCAAAGTGCTGCATGGCTCAGAACCGGAAGTAGATGAAGGGGCTGTAGCTGCCGGCAAGGATCTTGATCGCTGACAGAACGAACAGGGTGCCGAAGAGCGCAAGCCCGAGGGCGAGGGCGCGAGGATGTGGCGCGGGCAGGGGCTCGACGCTGGGCAATGCGATTTGGCGCGCCAGCAGGCGGCCAACCCAAGGCCCGACCAGGATCACGCCGCACACCAGGGTCAAAGCCAACTCGGTGGTGAGAACCGCAGCGGCGGGCATGGGCGCGGAGAGCCGCGTGAGCGCACCAAAGATTGCGGTGGCATGTTCCAGGTTCTCAGCCCGAAACAGCACCCAACCGGCCATCACCACCCCCAAGGTGTAGGCGCCGCGCACGAGGATCGGCAGACGGGCCAGCACCGCGCCCAAGCCCGCCCGCTCGATCACCAGGAACAGCCCGTGGAACATCCCCCACACCACAAAGGTCCAGGCGGCCCCATGCCAGAGGCCGGTCGCGAGGAACACGAGGGCAAGATTGGCATAGGTCCGCACCGGGCCCAGACGGTTGCCACCGAGCGGAATGTAGAGATAGTCGCGAAACCAGGTCGACAGCGAGATGTGCCAGCGCCGCCAGAACTCGGTGACGCTCAGCGACACATAGGGATGGTTGAAGTTGCGCGGAAAGCGAAAGCCCAGCATGCGGCCAAGGCCCACGGCCATCAGCGAGTAGCCGAGAAAGTCGAAATAGATCTGGAGCGTGTACGCCACAACCGCAAGTGCCGCGGCATCGGCCCGGAGCTGTTCCGCATCGGTGCCGAACAGGGCGTCCGCCGCCTCGGCCACGGTGTCGGCGATCAAGACTTTGGCCGCGAGCCCGCCGGCAAAGAGCAGCATGCCTTGGGTAATGTCCGTTGGGGTGACCATGCGCGACCGCAACGCCTCGGCCACCGACGCAAAGCGCACGATCGGACCGGCCACCAGCTGTGGAAACATCGCGATATAGGTTGCAAGGCGCAGCGGCGATCGCTCGAGCGCGCACTGCCCACGATGCAGATCGACCAGATACGAGATCGCCTGGAAGGTGAAGAACGAGATGCCGAGCGGCAGGTGGATCCCGGCCACAGCCCCGCTTAGTCCCAGGACATCTTGGGCCAGGAAGGTCAGGTACTTGAAATGGCCGAGCATGGCCAGATTGCCAGCGATGCCGAGGGCGAGCCAGAGCCGACGTTTGCGACCCTTGGCCTCGTCGATCAGCCGCCCCGCCAAATAGTTCCAGCAGATCGAGGCCACCATCACAGCGACGAACACGCCCTCGCCGGCCGCATAGAACACCAGACTGAAGCCGAGCAAGATCGCATTGGCGCTGCGTCCTGCTGCGGCGGCGCACATTAAGAAGGCCGGCAGGAACAGGAACAGGAAGTCGATGCTGGAGAAGACCACAGATCGGCCTGATCAGAACCCGCCGCCGGTGCGGAACCCGCCGGAGCTGCTTGAGCTGCCGCCGCGTCTTGGGCGCGCAACGCCGCCACCAAAGCTGGCCCGGCCCTTGCGCCGAGGTTTGCGGTAGCCTTTGGAGAGCGCATCGGCCAACCCGCCTGCGATGGCGCCGCGCACAAGGCCGCCCACAAGCTCTCCGATCAGCTCGGAGTTCTCGAACGAGCCGCCTGGTGAGGCGTACCCGTCGTTGCGGAAACGCCTGCGTTCCTCCTCGAGCCGGCGGCGGCGGCTGACCAGCCCGGCGCGCTCCGCCTCCAGGCCACGCAGTGCCCGCTCGGCCTCGGCGATGTCTGTCCGCACAGCGGAGAGTTGCGCGACGATGCGGTCGTCTTCCGGGTCGGCCGTGGCCGCGGTCGCATTGGCGAGGTCTGCAACACCACGATCGCCCAGGCTGGCGGCCAGACCACTCAGCGCTGTGGAGAGGGCACCCTCGCCCTCCGCGTTCATCAACTCAGCCGCTTCGCCGTCGAGACCGTCATGCTCGGCTTCGAGCTGGTCGATCTCCGCCTCCGCCGCCTCGAGCGAGGCTGTTTGCTCGGCCAGTGCAGTTTCCAGCGCCCCGATCCCATCGGCTTCGAGCGCCGCCCGCTCGATCTGCATGAGCGCGGCCTGGGCCGCGTCGGCATCGGCGGCGAGACGATCCGCATGGGCGCGCAGCCGCCGCGGGATCGCGGTCAGGCGGTGATAATCAGCACGGGCACCGGTATAGCCGACCAGCCGGGCGACCTTGCCATCGACATACTTTACCAGATTGCTTGCCCGGTAGTCGGAGGTGCCGAAATGCCGGGCCCACAGGTAGCTGAAAAGCGGATCGCCGTCATAGGCGGCGGCCTTCTCGGCGCGATCGGCCTCGGCGCGCTCGGCCTTGCGATCCGCGCCATCGGCCTGTTCAGTGGAGCGCGTCGACGCCTCGGAGGCCGCTAGCCAATCGGGCTCGCCGACGAGGTGTTGCTCGGTGGCCTCGGCCTGCGCATCGAGCGCCGCATCGGCCATCTCGACCGCGCGGTCAAGCGCGGCCCGGTCGGCCTCGGCCCGCTCTAGCGCATCGGCGATCTGGGCGCGCCGCCCTTCGATCTCGCCGAGCCGGGCGCGGTTGGCGTCGAGCACCGCCAGCGCCTGGCGCTCGGCGCTGTCGAGATGGCCGGTGATCTCATCGCGCTGCAGCGCATCGAGGCGCATGGCCGCAAGTGCTCGCAGCAGGTCGACCTCGCCGCGTTGCAACTCGGCCACCTCCTCGCCAAGGGCGGGGATCTGTTCCGCCAAGCGGGTCTCCTCCCGGCGGACCTCGGCGATGCCAGCCTCAATGCGGTCGTAGACGCGGCCTGCGGAGATCATCGCTCTACCATGCCGTTATTGCGCCGTCGGGCAGCTCGGTTCGCCACTCGATCCGGACCTGCCCGGCGGATTTAGTGCCGAGGACCGCGTCGTCGACGATCCCATCCGCCCGCTTGTCGGTGCCGACCCGGTCAAACAGCGCCTTTGGTACCCGTTTCCCCCAGATCGAGACGGTTTCGCTGCGTCCGGTCTCCTCACTCGTGATACGCCGCGGGATCGCGTTACCATCCGTGCCGATCGCCTCGACGATCAGGTAATAGTTGCGGGCCGCCTGGTTCACATCCGGCACGCGGTGGACGCCGGAGGGCGTGCCATGGCGGGAGACGACGCGAATCTCAAAGGCTACCTGGATGTCCGATCGCAGCGCGTCGAGGCTGGCCAGCGCGGCGTCGGCCGCCTCGGTTTCCCCGGCGCGGGCGGCACGCAGACCGCGGTCCGCAACCGTTGCAATGGCGGCCCGGGCCTCGGCCGTGTCGGCCAACTCGGTGACGCGCTCCGCGGCCTCGGTGATGCGCTCCACCAGCCGCCCTTCGGCGCCGCCGGACCAAAAGGACCAACCGATCCAAAGCACGAGCGCCCCGGCACAGGCGGCAGCGATCGGTGCATAGCGCCACCGCGCCACCCAAATCTTGGCAAGCGTCACCTGCCAGGACGGCTCGGGAGGCGTGTAGACAAACCGGCTCTCGCGGAGCGCGGCGATCCCTTCGTCCAGGATCCGCTCGGTCACCTCGAGCCCTTGGCCCTTATAGATCTCGCGGAGCCGCTGTTTCAGCACCGCGTCCCGGTCATCCTGGCCAAGCTCGCGCGCAACCGCCTGTTCTTCGTGGCGGAGGGTGTCCACCACGTCCATGGCCATCATCAGCTCGTCGAGCGGCGGGCGCGTCTCTGAAGCGGCTGCGGCCATCAGAGGGCGAGGGCGTTGCCCTTCTCGGCGAGCTTGGCGAGGCGGCGCTTGCCGTCCTCGACCGCGTCGCGGATCTCCTCGGAGTTCTTGGTGGCGAGCGTGCGCATCTCGGCGATGATCTCGGTGGAGTTTTCCTGATAGTTCACGACCGAGTCGACCAGCTTCTTGACCGCATCGGCGCGGATGGTCGGGCCATAGCCGGCCTTCAGCGCCTCTTCCTGCACCTTGGCGCCGATATCGGCCAGCACTTCGATGGATTTCGAGACGCCCTCCTTCATGGCGTTCAGCGTCTCGGTCGCCTCATGGAGGCCAAACATGCCGGTGAAGCTCGCTTTGAGCGCCGTCAGCACGCTCTCATTGGTGGTGAAGAAGCTGACCGACTGCTGGTAGACCCGCTGCTTGGCCGAGGTGGTCTGCATCAGCCGCGCCATGATGACCTCGGAGGTGTTGTAGCCGACGGTCAAGTTGTCGGCGAGATCCTTGGCGATCTGGTAGCGGTTCTCTTCCGCCTGTAAATGGCGAAGCTGCTCGTCGCGGGCGAGTTCCAACCGCGCGCGCTCGCCGGCATCTTCGCCCTGATGGGCTTCGACGGCTGCGGATCTCTCCTGCAAAGCGGTGCGCACGGTCTCGAGCTGCGCCTCTGCCTTCTCCAGGATCTCAAGCGCGGCGACCTCGGCCTGCTTCAGCGCGCCGCGAAAGTCGCGATAGGCCTCAAGGATACGGTGCTCGCGATCGATGATGTCCTTGGTGTCCTTCGAGACCTCTAGATACATGTCTCGGATCGCGTCGAAGCGGCCGGCGATGTCGCCCCGCGAGATCTTCATCCAGGCGTTGGTCGCGCGCTCGAACACATCGATCGAGCCGTCGGAAAGCTGGTCCACCAGGCGCTTCGAATCGTCTCGGATCGAGTTGAACCCCTGGGTGATCATCTCATAGCGCTGGCCGACCGACATCTGGCTGACCTCTTCGCGCACCACCTCGTTGAAGGTCGACATCTGGCCGAGCGTGCGCGTGATGATCGCGACCCGCGTCTCGTCAATATCGGCGATCTGTTCCAGCAGGCCTGCGATCGGGGCCGCTTCGGGCGTGCTGTCCTTCATCAGGCCCAGCTCGTGCAACTGGCTCATTGCCTTGTCGAGATACTGCATCGGGGTGGAGGTGGCTGCTTCGGACATAGCGCTCGGCCTTTGGTTGCTTGCGGGCAGTGTGATAGCGTTCGGCGTCGCGTTTGTAGCACCGGATGGTGGCGTTCGCATCCATGCATTTTGACATGAATTGCTCCCGATCGGCTGGACCGGTCGAGGGGGTATGATGTCGGATAAGGGCGGCAGCCGAGAGGGTGCAAAGATCAAACCGCTTTTGGTTTTGGCCGCCAAAGCCGTTGCGCAGCTGGACCGCGATATCGTCAATAGCGAAGTGCCGGCCGAGTGCATGGCGATGGTCAATAAGCAAAAAATCAAGGCGGTCATGGAGGGCAAATACAAGACTGCCAGATTGCAGAAGGACGTCGATGCCGGGTTTGGCGCGCTGACCAAGTGGGTCGGCTCATGGGAAAAACGTTTGAGCGACGGCGCTGAGCTTGCGGACCAGCTGAACCGGATCTACGCCAAAGTGGACACCTACCGTGGCAGCGTGATCACCGGCGACGATGTAGGCATGGCTTTGGGCGAAGAGGTCAAGACGACGTTCAACACGCTTTATTCTGCATTCCAGGCTCTCAAGAAAAAGGTTGCAAACCCTAAGGCCAAATACGCCAAATATAGCAAGACGCTCGCAGCGGACATCGCGTTCTTTGAGAGATATGACGGCAAAGATCTGCCGGAAACCTGCATCAAGGCGTTGAAGAAGGTCAAGAAGGTGGTCGACGATCTGGCAAAGCTCATCGACAAGACCGAGAAGGCCATGATGTTCCGGGCGTCGTTCTAAGGCCACCTAGCGGTTGGGCAGCCAGGCCCGTCGAAGATCGAGCGTCACGCGCCCCTCGGGTTGCGGAATATGCCGCAAGGCCACAAGGCCAGGCGTATGGGTCTTGGGGGCAAAACGCGACAGGCGACGCCCCTCGGCCTCGAGCGCGTTGATCGGCCGGTCATCCCGCGCCGCGCCTCCAGGATGGTAGACGTGATAGGTGCAGCCGCCGCGCGACCGCCCGGTGGCGCGCTCCACCACATCAAAGGTGAGCGGGCCCTGCGCCGGGATCGTCGGGTGAAGACAGCGGGGCGGCTGCCAGGCGCGAAAGCGGATGCCAGCCACTTGGGCCTGTCCGTGCAAGGGCACCTCGATCCCATTGACCGCCAAGGCGCAGCCATTGGGCAGCGCCCCGTGCACCCGGACCTGCAGCCGCTCGACCGAGCTGTCCACATAGCGAGCGGTTCCGCCGGCCACACCGTCCTCGCCGAGCACATTCCAAGGCTCGAGCGCGCCGCGCAGTTCGATCTGGCACGCCCCAATCGCCGATGTCCCGAGATGGGCAAAGCGGAAATCGTATTGCGCCCGGAACCACTCGGAATCAAAGGCAATCCCGTGGGCCCGGCTCAGATCCTCGAGCACCGCGCGGAAATCCTCCCAGACGAAATGGGGCAGCATAAACCGGTCGTGCAGCCGCGGGCCCCAAGGCTCGAGCGGCGCCACATAGGGCGTCTGCCAGAACCAGGCGAGGAGGCCGCGCAAAACCAGCGCTTGCGCCACGGACATGCGGGCATGGGGCGGCATCTCGAAGGCCCGGAACTCGACCAGACCCAACCGCCCCGCCGGCCCGTCCGGCGAATAGAGCTTGTCGATGCAGATCTCGGCGCGGTGGGTGTTGCCGGTCACGTCCACCAACAGATCCCGGAATAAGCGGTCCACCAGCCAAGGAGGCGTGTCGATGCCGCGCGGTGCCAACTGGCGGAGGGCGAGGCCCATCTCCTCGAGCGTCTCATTGCGCGCCTCGTCGATGCGGGGCGCTTGGCTGGTGGGGCCGATGAAGAGACCCGAGAAGAGATAGGAGAGGGACGGGTGGCGCTGCCAATAGGTGATCAGCGAGCCGAGCAGGTCCGGGCGGCGCAAAAAGGGGCTGTCGGCCGGGGTCGCTCCGCCCACCACGATATGGTTGCCGCCGCCCGAGCCGGTCGGGCGCCCGTCGATTTGGAAGGAGGACGCATCGAGGCGGACCTGGCGCGCCTCCTCATAGACGGCCTCGGTGATCGCAACTTGCTCGCGCCAGGAGTGCGCAGGATGGATGTTGATCTCGATCACGCCCGGATCGGGGGTCACCTTGATGACGTTCAGCCGCTGGTCTGAGGGTGGGGAATAGCCCTCGACATGCACGCTTTGGCCCGTGTCCGCGGCGGTTTCCTCGATCGCCGCGATCAGATCGACATAGGCGTCGGCCGAGGACAGAGGCGGCAGGAACACGCACAATGACCCGCCGCGCGGCTCGATGGTCAGAGCCGTGCGGACCGCCGCCGTGGTGATGCCACCGCCGAGGGGCACAGGCTCGGTCATCGGTCCCGACCGCCGCCGATCCTGCATGGTCGGTGGCGCAGTGTTGCGCGGCGGCACGACGCCGGACTGCACGGCCCTGCCATGCAGAGGGGTCGTGACGCGAGTAGGCAGCGCATTGGCCGGGGCGAAGGGATCCCGCTCAAAGACCTGGGGCGTCGCGCTTTCGGGCAGCCAGCCGAGCGATTGGAGCGGGAGCCGAAAGCCGGCGGGACTGTCGCCTGGGATCAGGAACAGCTTGTCCCGGCGGGTGGTCCAGCGCTCGGAGGCCCAGCGGAAGGCCCGCCGCCGCCGCGGGCGGCCATCGGGCGCCTGGGCCAGCTGCACAGGGAGGACAAAGGCGGCGGGCGCGCTCAGCCCTCGATCGAAGACGCGGGCCAGCCGGGCGCGCTCTTCCGGGTCTTCGAGCTTGGAATCCTGCGGGTCCACATTGGGGGGCAATTGCTGCTCGCGCACCAGAAAGGCGGCCGTGTCCTCATAAGCCGTGTTCAGATAGCCGGGATCGATCTCGAGCGCCTCGCACAGCCGTTGGGCAAAGGCCTCGGCCCGGTCGGTCGGCACCGTGCCGGCTTGGTGCTCGGGCGCGATCAGGGCGGGATCCGTCCATAGCGGCTGTCCGTCCCCGCGCCAATAGAGAGCGAAGGCCCAACGCGGGAGCTGCTCGCCCGGATACCACTTGCCCTGACCGAAATGCAGCAGACCCTCGGGGGCGAAGCGGGCCTGAAGGCGGCGGATCAGCTCTTCGGCATGGGCGCGTTTGGTAGGCCCGACCGCATCGATGGTCCATTCGAGCGCGTCGCGATCGTAGGCGGAGACGAAGGTCGGCTCACCGCCCATGGTCAGCCGCATATCGGAGGCTTCGATCCGGGTATCGATCCGGTCTCCCGCGGCGAGGATCTGCTCCCACTGCACATCGGTGACCGGCTTTGTGACCCGCGCCGGCTCCTTCAGGCGAACCACAGACATCTCAAAGTCGAAGCTCACCTCGGCCTTCTCAAGCGCGCCCGTGATCGGCGCGGCCGAGCGGGGCTCAGGCGTGGCCGCTAAGGGAATGTGCCCCTCGCCAGCAAAGAGGCCCGAGGTGGGGTCGAGCCCCACCCAGCCGGCGCCGGGCAGATAGACCTCCGCCCAAGCGTGCAGATCGGTGAAATCCTCGGCGGGGCCCGAGGGCCCCTCGATCGGCCGCTCATCCGCTGTCAGCTGGATGAGATAGCCGGACACGAAGCGCGCCGCATACCCCTTGGCGCGCAGCATTTGCACCAGCAGCCAGCCGGAATCGCGGCAGGATCCGAGGGCTCGGCCCAAGGTCTCTTCCGGCGTCTGCACGCCGGGCTCCATCCGCACGATGTACCCGATCGCCGCCTCGACATATTGGTTCAGCGCCACGAGCCAGTCGATCGTCCGCCCCTCCTGCTGGGGCACGCCCTCTAGGAACGCCTTGAGGCGTGGTCCGATTTCCGGCGCTTTAAGATAGGGTGCGAGGTCGAGCCGGAGCGCCTTGTCATAGACAAAAGGGACCTCGGAGGCGTTCTCCTCCAGAAAAAAGTCGAAGGGATTGATCGCATCCATGCGGGCGATCAGATCGATTTCGACCTCGAAATGGGTGACCCGCTCGGGAAACACGAGTCGCGCGTTCCAGTTTGCGAAGGGATCCTGCTGCCAGTTCACGAAGTGCCCCTCGGGCAGCACCGTCTGGGCATAGGACAGGATTGGCGTACGCGCATGCGGTGCCGGGCAGAGCCGCACCACATGGGGCTGGAGCTGAACGGGCCGGTCGTAGTCGTAGCGCGTGCGGTGCGTGAGTTTGACCGTGATGCTCATATGGGCCCCCGTTCCTGCCGTCTCCGAAACTGCCCGGATGCGTGGCAATAGCAAGGGTGGTTCACGCGCTTTTGCCAGTTATCCGCGCAGATGGTTCGTATTTGGCGAAAACTCACCACAAAACGCTTGGCAAGCACCGCTGCGCCATTGCTAACAATGTGGCATGTACAGCGAGATGTCCGACGAGGGGGGGACTCGCCCCGAATATGCGCGCGTCGCGGCCTGGATCGATGAGATCGGGGTCGAGGCCCTGCTCGCGCGCCGCGCCGAGGCAGAGGCGTTGTTTCGCAAGGTGGGCATCACCTTTGCCGTCTATGGCGAGGGCGGAGACCCGGACCGCTTGATCCCTTTCGACATTGTCCCGCGGGTCTTTTCCGCCGATGAATGGGACATGATCGACCGCGGCTCGGTGCAGCGCGCCAAGGCGCTGAACGCGTTCCTGCGCGATGTCTATGGGCCGGGCGAGATCTTTGCGGCCGGGATCGTGCCGCGCGATCTGGTCCTGGAGAACGAGGCTTACTTGCCGGCGATGCAGGGCGTGACGCCGCCCGGGGGCGTGTTCTCGCACATCACGGGCGTCGATCTCGTGCGTTGCGGGCCGGATGCCTTCTATGTGCTCGAGGACAATTGCCGCACGCCGTCTGGGGTCTCCTATGTGCTCGAAAACCGCGAGGTGCTCAGCCGCATGTTCCCCGCGCTGTTTGCCGATGGAACGGTGCGGCCGGTGGACGGGTATCCGGAGATGCTGGCCCAGGCCATGGCCGAGGTGGCGCCCGCAGACTGCGATGGCCAGCCCAATATGGCGATCCTGACCCCAGGGCATTTCAACAGCGCCTATTACGAGCACAGCTTTCTGGCCGATCAGATGGGCATCGATCTGGTCGAGGGACGGGATCTCTTCGTACGCGACGGCAAGCTCTGGCAGCGCACGATCCACGGTGCCGAGCGAGTGGATGTGCTCTATCGCCGGATCGACGACGATTTCCTCGACCCCGAGGCGTTCCGGCCGGATTCGATGCTGGGCGTGCCCGGCATCTTCGATGTCTACAAGCGTGGCGGCGTCACCTTGGTAAACGCGCCGGGCACGGGCGTGGCCGATGACAAGGCCGTCTATGTCTATGTGCCCGAGATGATCCGCTTTTACCTGGGCGAGGAGCCGATCTTGCCGAACGTGCCGACCTGGCGCTGCTCGGAGGCGGATGACTGCCAATACGTCCTCGAGCATCTGGCCGAGCTGGTCGTCAAAGAGGTGCACGGCTCCGGCGGCTACGGGATGATCATTGGGCCGAAATCCTCGGCTGCCGAGCGAGAGGCCTATGCCGCGCGTATCCGGGAACACCCGGCGGGCTTCATCGCGCAGCCAACGCTCGAGCTCTCGACCGCGCCGACCCTCTCCGAGGCCGGGCTGGTCGAGCGCCATGTGGATCTGCGGCCCTATGTGATTTCCGGTGAGACGACCCGGTTGATCCCCGGCGGGCTGACGCGTGTGGCCTTGCGGGAGGGCTCGCTGGTGGTCAACTCGTCCCAGGGCGGCGGCGTCAAGGACACCTGGGTGCTGGCCCGGTGAGCCCGCGGAGGACCTCCCCATGCTGAGCCGCGTCGCCGAGAGCCTGTTCTGGATGTCGCGTTATGTCGAGCGGGCCGAGAATGTCGCCCGCCTGCTTGATGCGGGCCGGCGCATGATGACCGTGCCGACCAGCGCGGAGGCGCGCTCGGCCGAATGGTCGTCGATCGTGATCGCGGCGGGATGCTCCGAGACCTTTCCTGATCCGCTTGAAACCGCGACACAGCGCTCGGTCGCGCAACATCTGGTCTTTGATCCGGAGAATCCATCCTCGATCCGCTCGTCGCTGCACGCGGCGCGCGAGAATGCGCGGGCGGTGCGCCAGGCGATCACCTCGGATGTCTGGGCGGCGGTGAACGAATCGTGGATCGATATGCGGGCGCGCTCCCCGGCCTCGATCGTCGGCGGTGGGTTCGCGCAGTTTCTCGACTGGACCAAGACGCAAGGCCAGCGTTTTCGCGGGGGGATCGAGAACACGCTGCTGCGCGATGCTGGCTATAACTTCATCCGGCTCGGCCAATATGTTGAGCGCCTGGATGCGACCGCTCGCCTGCTCGATGTGAAGTATCACGTGCTGCTGCCTGCCCATGCGCAGGTCGGCGGCGTGATCGATGAGGGGCAGTGGCTGCAGATCCTGCGTGCGGCGAACTCCGCCCGGGCCTACCGCCATGTCTACCGGGCGCCGGTCAGCCCCAACCGGGTGGTCCACTTCCTGGTGCTCAGCCAGCTCTCGCCGCGATCGCTGCGCAATTCTGCGAACATGATCGTGCGGCATCTGGATTTGCTTAAGGCCTATACCGACCGCTCCGAGGCCTGCCATTTCAAAGCCTATGCCATGGTCGCGCGCCTCGATGACATGAGCGTCGAGGACATCTTCCAGTTCGGGCTGCACGAGTTCCTGACTGAGCGGATCCAGGAGAACAACCTCTTGGCCATGGCGATCGCCGATGCTTACGGCTTCGGCGGACGGGAGCCAGCGCCGGTTCGCACCCAAGAGGCCTGAGGCGCGGCGCCTTTCCCAGGACAGCGTGTTCTGTTAGTCCATAGGGCCATCGGCTTGTGGAGTGTCCCTTGACCTATTGCGTTGCCATCAAGCTCGACACCGGCCTTGTTTGTCTGTCGGACACCCGCACCAATGCGGGCCTCGACAACATTGCCCGGTTCCGCAAGATGTTCACTTGGCAGGTGCCGGGTGAGCGTGTGATCGTGATGATGACCTCCGGCAATCTCGCGGTCACCCAAGCGGTCATCAGCCAGATCCAGGAAGGTCTCGACTATCCCAAAGAGGGGCTCGAGACGATCTTCACAGCGCCCACGATTTTCCGGGCCGCTGAGGTGGTGGGCACCACCATGCGCAATGTGATGGTGCAGTACGGCACGTCGATCACCGCCTCGGGCGGGGCTGCCGAGAGCTCGATCGTGCTCGCAGGGCAACGACGCGGCGGGGATCTGAGGCTTTATCTCATCTACTCAGCCGGCAATTTCATTGAGGCGACCGCGGACACTCCATTCTTCCAGATCGGAGAGCACAAATACGGCAAGCCGATCCTGGACCGCGTGATCACGCCTCAGACGGCGGTCGAGGATGGGATTACGGCCGTTCTCTTATCGATGGACTCGACACTGCGCTCCAATCTCTCCGTCGGTATGCCTTTGGATATGGCGGTAGTCCGGCGCGATGTTTTCGAGTTCGACCAACTCCGTCGGATCGAGCCTGATGATTCGCGCTTCCACGCATTGTCGGATGCCTGGTCCGGGGCGCTGCGCCGGGCTTTCACCGAGGTGCGCGACCACTCCCTCGAAATGGGAAGCCCGGCCATGGGGACCGATTTGCGCCGCGCGGTGGCGAGAGAACCGGCCAAGGCACCGAGCGAACTCGGCAATCCGCGCATGGGCGACTGATCGGGTCTCATCGCGTTTTACAACCTTCCCATATGGCGTTCAGGGTTTTGCAACCCGTGCCATGCAGCCTTCCAGGAGTGTTGCGGCTTGCCTGTTCGGGCGGCCCGAGCCGATCGGGAGGCAGTGGAACATGGTCAGAGCACACATGGCCCAGGAGCGGATCGACGATCCGGTCCCCATGCGGCTCGCCGCCTCGACCTCGGTGCCGACCAGCGCATGACGAAAATGACAGGGCCAACGTCATCCGCGGAGCCGACCGCGTCCGATCTGGCGCATCCGCTGCCGTCCGAAGCATTCGTGCGCTTGGCGTTCGAGTTTAGCGAGCCGGTGGCCCTGATCGACCGGCGAGGCCAGCTCCGATGGTCCAACGCGCCCTTCCGCGCCGCCCTCGGCCCTGAGGTTGACGGCGTCACGCTAGAGACCGCGCTCGCGTCCCGTCGCCCGCTCGATCAAACCGGGCTGCGGAAGGCCGTCGCGCAAAGTCAGCCATCCCGCATCGAAGTGTACCTGCAGCGGGAAGACAAGGCGCGGACGGTCGATGTCGCGCTCGGAGCGCTGGATACAGAAACCGGACTGCGTAGCGTCTTTTTGCACGACGTCACAGCAACGCGGCAAACCGCAGAGGCAATCGCCCGGGCCGAGGCGCGGTGTGATCAACAAAACCTGCATGATCCGCTGAGCGGTCTATTCAATCGCCGCGGACTTTTGCGCCAGCTCTCGGATGCCATGCGCAAGGCCGAGGAGACGCGAAGCAATATTGGGCTGTGCTTGGTCGATCTCGACCGGTTCCGCATGCTGAATGAGACGCGCGGCTATGAGGTGGGCGACGAGTTGCTGGTCGAATGCGCCGATCGGTTGCGCCGTCTTGCCGAGCCAGGGCAGATCCTCGCGCGGATCGGGGGCGATTTGTTCGCTCTGGTCGCCACCGAGGTCAAAGATCTCGACGCTTTCCACGCCAAGGCCGTGCGGATGCGCGATGCGCTGGGCCATGAGGTCAGCCTGCGAGAAGGGCGCTGGGCGATGTCTGTGCGCCTGGGGTTGGCCTTTGCCGCGCCGGAAGAAATCGACCCTGCGACCCTTCTCATCCATGCCGAGGCCGCCCTTGCCGATGCCAAGAGCACGCCGGGCGGGGATATTGGGCTCTTCTCGCCCGCGACCGGACAGCGCTATGCTGATCGCAGCCGGTTGTCCGAGGAGATCCGCGCTGCGGTCGAGCAGGGAGAGTTCGTCGCCTGTTTTCAGCCGCAAGTGGAACTTGCGAGCGGCCGCGTCGCCGGGTTCGAAGCGCTGGTGCGATGGAAGCATCCAGAGCGCGGGTTGCTCGAGCCGTTCTACTTCCTCGACATCGCCGATCAGCTCGGCCTCGAAAGTGCCATTGACGCGGCGATGCTCGAACAGGCGCTCGACGGTCTGGTGACGATGCGCGCCGCGGGTCACACGGTCCCGCGGGTCGCAATCAACTTCTCTGCCCGGACCATGCGCGAGGGCGACCGGGTCGACTATCTGCTTTGGGCGCTCGAGCAGCGTGACCTTGCCCCGAAGGATGTGGTCGTCGAGGTCCACGAGTCCACGTTGATCACCGATGACGACGATCCGGCCGTCCAGACGATCGACCGCCTGGCCCGCAGCGGCGTGCGTGTCGAGCTCGACGATTTTGGCACGGGCTATGCGGCGCTCTCAAATGTCGCCCGGCTGAACATCCAGGCGCTGAAGATCGATCGGTCTCTGGTCAGCCTGATGCTCGGGCATCAAGCCAGTGCGGCGGTCGTCAGTGTCATCATCGCGCTCGCCAAGCAAATCGGCCTGTTGGTGATCGCCGAGGGGATCGAGAGCGCGGATGAGGCGGATGAGCTGGCCAGACTTGGGTGCCATACGGGGCAGGGCTACTGGTACAGCCGGCCTCTGCCGTTGGAGCATGCGCTGACCTGGCTCGAGCGTTCTCGCCGCAGTGGCGCCCGCCGCATGATCGGCTGAGGCCTATGCGGGGCCGACTGGATTTCCCATGGCGAGCCGACCGGGCCGGCTGACGCGGGCCGTCATGCCTCCGTGCCCACGCATGGCGGAGTAGCCGCCCGGCCCAAGCGCGGCCTCCATCCGGGAACAGGGAGCGCAGGGGCCGGTGATCTCGATCACCGCAGCTCCGATCTGGATGCGGCGCCCGCGCAGCGCCAACAGGTTGATCCCGGTCACCGCGATGTTCCGGCGCAGCAAAGTAAAGGAGACTTCCGCGCGGCTGAGCGCTGCGATCACCGGCAGATGCTCGGCTTGGATCAAGGTGAGGGCCCGTTTACCCGCGCGCGCATGATCGCCGACCAACCCGTCCTCTGCCAGCTCCGCCGCCTCAACGGACACCATGTCAGCGCGCCTCGCCTGACGCAGACCGATCCAGCTCACCGATCCCGATCCGGCATGGCGCGCCATAAGCGCTCCGAGTGGCGTGGTTGAATCCAAGGCCTGCCTCGTCGCTGTGCGATCCTATCATTGCAACTTTGACCCGCCCCCGGATATCCGGTCAACGGCGGAAGAGACCCGGCGGTGGTATCAGCCCGCGTCGCCCTGGCCGCTCTCCGCGGTCTCGGTTTCCTGCTGCGTCGGGGGCGTGTAGTTCTCTGGCGCGGCGATGACATCGGCAGGGGTCGAGCTGCAGTTGGTGGCCAGATCGGCAAAGGTGCACCCGGTGTTCTCGATCGGCGGCACGGCCGAGATGTAGCGGGCGGTGTCGCGCGAGGGCAGGGTCAACACGGTGGCCACATCCGTCTCGCTGGTGAACGCGTTGATGAATGAGAGCATCCCGTTGTTCAGTGTGATCTGCGCGCTGACCGAGACTTGATAGAAGGGAGTGCGCAGGGCGCCGTTCGACAGATCACCCGTCACGGTATAGGCGAAGTTGATGTCCTCGATGCTGGTGCCGAGACGCTCCGCGATCAGAGTGGCCGCGCGGTTGACGAAGGGCTGGTAGAGTTGCGGGGGATCCGCTTCGGTCGCGCCTGGCCAGGCTGGCGAGTTTGCCAGCAGCTGGACGGCATCGGCCACGGCGCTGTCGAGTTGCTCGCGCTTCGAAAGGGCCTCGCCATACTCGGCAAAGATCACCAGCGGCCCGAGCAGCAACGGCAGTGCGACGACAAACTCCATGCTTGCCGTGCCATCTTCGTCATCGAGAAAGCCTCTCAGCCCTCGCCATGCTCGGTTCATGTCGGTCCACCCATTCGTCCGGTTGCGACCGCTTGGCTGTAGCCGCACCGTCCTTCGTTTGCCGATGCCCACGCCGTGCGCCCTCCAGGACGACATGGGATCCGTCGATCATGCCCGCGCGGGCTAGGGCCTCGCAGCAGATCCAGAGATCCACGCCCAGACGGCCCGCCTGCATCACGCGGCTCTGCCGGCCCAACCGGGCCCATCCATCACTCTATGCACAGGATACGATGAACAAATACGCCGTCGCCGGAGGCCAAATCGCCGTTCTCGGGGCTCCGGTGGGCTTCGACGGCCTATCGCGCCGCCGACTGCGCCACGCTGGAGTGTCGTCCCAATCGCCTAAACAAATGGTAACCGCTGGCTGCGCATCTGGTGCTGCCAGCCACGAAAGGACGCGTTTGTGCAGGGTCTGGGAAGGGGCTCAGGCGGCGCGACCGCAGCAAGGCGCAACGTGAGCCCCCTCAGGCTCACGTTTCGGTCGGAGTGCGGCCGACGCCGCTCAGCCGTAGACGGCTTCCTTGCCGAAGTGCTTCGTCAACAGGTAGTACATCACCGCCCGATACTTGTTGCGGTTCGACTTCCCATAGGTCGCGACCGCAGCGGCGATGCCTTCGTCGAGTGCTGGGCCGTCGGCCAAGCCCAGCTTCTTGATGAGGAAGTTCTTTTTGACGCGCTCCAGCTCGGCAGGATCGGAACTCGACACCGTTGAGGCGTCATCATTGTAGATGGTGGGTCCGCACCCGATCGTGACCTTGGTCAGCAGATCCAGATCGGGATCCATACTGCATTTCTTCTTAAGATCATCAGCATATTTTTTGATCAGCTCGTCGCGTTTGCTCATGGTTCAGCTCCTTATCACTGCCTCCCTTTTGGCGGCACTTTGCTGCGCCGCCGGTGCCGATCATGACGCAATCGTCGCTTCTGTACAGTGTTTTTCACCCTAGCTGGTGCTCTATACTTCGGGTGTCGCCCTGGCGCTCCGGCTGGCCGGCGCGTGGGCGGGGAGAGGCCAATGCTGACCATGCTTCGCTGGGTCGGTGCGCGGGCACGCTGGGTGCTGGCGATCGGTGTCATGATCGCCTCGATCCTTCCCGATCTGTCCGCGCTGTTGCGGCCGTTCATGCCGGTCTTGGTGTCGCTGGTCTTTTGCGTGGCCATGGTGCGGATCGATCTGCGCGCGCTCTTGCTGGGCATGGCTAAGCCGCGGCGACTGGTGCGGTTGTCGGCATTGACGATCGCGCTGTTGTGGGTGACACCGGCGACGGTCTGGGCGGCTGGGCAAGGTCTTGGCCTCGCCCCTGATCTGCTCGCAGCGCTCGTTTATACTGGAGCCTCGCCGCCCATCACTTCGGCGGCCGGGTTGTGCCTGCTGCTGGGGTTGAACGCAGCTTTGGCGCTCGAGCTAACCATTTTTGCCAGCCTGCTCGCGCCCTTTCTGGGCCCGCTCGTGGTCACGGCTTTGCTGGGGGAGGCGGTGCCGATCGAGGCTGTTCCGCTGGCCCTGCGGATGGCGGCAATGATCGCCGCGGGGGCCGTCGCCTCGGTTCTATTGCGTCATCTGATCGGCTCGGTCCGGATCGAGGCGGAACACCGTGCCTTTGACGGGGTGGCTGCGCTTGTGATGCTCTCCTTTGTCATCCCGCTCTTTGACGGGTTCTGGCACCAGGTGCTCGATGAGCCAGCCCTTGCCGGTGCCCTACTGATCCTGGCGATTGTTGTGAACTATGGGGCACAGATCATCCTGGCGCAGGGAATGCCGGCGATGCTGGGCGCTGCGTCTGCCGGCGCCTTGGGGCTTGCCTGGGGCAACCGCACGGTCGCGCTTTACCTCGCAGCCCTCCCGCCTGATCCGGTGTTTGGGCTCTACGTCGCGCTCTATCAGATCCCGATGTTGCTGACGCCGCTGGTGATGGGGCGCGTGCTGGGTGCGCGCTACTCTAACAATTGAAACACGCCGCCTCGGCGCTCGACACACACCAGAAAACACACGCGATCACAAACGCGTCATTGGAGCCGGCCGGAGCGTCCGGGCGGCCGTACGATTGGAGAGACGCGATGAGCCTTTCAACTTTGGAGATTTCGGCGGTTCGAGACAGCTTTGCCAGCCTGGCTTGGGACGCAGAGGGCGCTGCTCGCAGCTTCTATGGGCATCTGTTTGATCTTGCACCCGAGACGCGGGGTCTGTTTCGCCAGGATATTGCCGAGCAGGGGCGCAAGCTGATGGCTGCCCTCGGTTTTCTTGTACAGCGACTTGAGACCCTCGAGCGGGTCGTGCCGGTTGTCGAGGCGCTTGGCCGGCGGCATGTGGAGTACGGCGTGCAGGCGCGCGACTATGCCTCGGTGGGTCAGGCGCTCGATCGCATGCTGGCCGAGCGTTTGCCCGCGGCCGAAGCCCCGCAGGCACGCATGGCTTGGGCCAAGGTCTATGGCGCTCTGGCAGAGATCATGATCACCGCCGCCTATGCCGACGCCGCGGCCTCGTGACGGCACGGCTCAGGGGAACTCTTCGATCTCGCCTGAGGCCCAGGCCGACAGCACGACCCGCGCGATCGCGCTGATCCGGGGGGCGGCAAACTGCTGATGCTTGCCGGCGAGGATGTCGGGCATGTCGGTGCGGCTGACCCACATGGCGTCCTCGAGCTCCTGCTGATCGATCGCAATCTCGGTCGACAGCGCCTCCCCGGCGCAGGCCAGCATCAGCGAGGCCGGGAACGGCCAGGGCTGGCAGGCGAGATAGCGCACCCGGCCGATCTGGATCCCGGTCTCTTCCATGGTCTCGCGGCGCACGGCATCTTCGAGTGATTCTCCGGGCTCCATAAAGCCCGCGATCAGCGAGTAGACGCGGTCGGGCCAGCCATCCTGGCGCCCGAGCAAAACCCGTTCACCATGGGTGATCAGCATGATGACGACGGGATCGATCCGGGGGAAGTGCTGCGCGCCGCAGTCCTGGCATTTCCTGCGCCAGCCGCCGTCTTCGATGGCGGTCGGACCGCCGCACCGGGCGCAAAAGGGATGCGTGCGGTGCCAATCGACCACGCCCTTGGCGGTCGCGGCGACTGTGGCCTCGCCCGCGCCGATCTCGCCGGCCACGTTGCGCAGATCGAAGAACTGGGCGCCGGAGATGAAGCGTTTCTCGAGCCGCTCGCGCGGGATATGGCTGAAATCCCCGGCAAAGATCGGTTGCTCCTCGAAGATGCCCAGAAAGACCGGCTCCTCCTTTAGGAGCTTCAGCGTCTCGGGCAGGGGAGGGATCCAGCCCAATCGGCGCCAGCCATCGCCTTGGGAGATCAACACCCGCCCCTCGCAGAGCGGCAGCAATTGTGCGTTTGGATCGCGCAGCAGCCGCTTTGTTCCATCGCGCAGATGGGTGGCACGGTCCAGCTTGGCGCCTCCGGAGGCGAATGTGATGGGGAGGGTGAGGCTCATGGCTCGCTCAGGTCTTTATGCGCTTCTAATGCCCCAACCGTCAGGCGACCGCAATGCTTGAGAAGACCGGCCGACATTTGCCGGGCTCTTGTGCATATGGGCCGTGCGAGCTAACTAAACGGTTGAGAGGTTGGCGCGGGCGAGCGCCTCGCCAACCCGGTCAGGTCCGGAAGGAAGCAGCCGTAACGAGCCCCGCTTGGGTCGCTGTCCAGCCTCTCACCCCTCGCCGACGTCAGACCATGCGCTCTCGCATCCATGCGTTCAGCCGAACCATGGCCCAGGCCAGGCCAATGGCGCTGACGCCGGCCGCAACGATGGTCAGCGGTTGGGTCTCGAGCCGCTCGAACCACTGCGTGTAGAGGTGGATCGCGCCGAAGGTGGCGGCTGCATTCAGGACAGATCGGCGGTTGGTCAGGCTGGCCCAGGCAGCCGTGATCAGGATCAGGGCGGCCCAGCCGACGGCAAAGACATCCGCCGGGATGATGATGAGGCCATCGAGATACTGATCGCGCGCTGTGCGAAAGGCTTCGCGGCCCGCCTCATCCGCGGCAAACTCTGCGCGCACGGGTCCGAAGCTGTGCTCGCCGATGCGATCCCCCCACAGCGAGCCGATCCAGAAGGCCATGTTGATCCAAATCAGCGCCATCAGCGCGGCGATGCGTCCATGGCGTGCCCAGCGCTCGGGGCCCCGCGCAATCCACCAGCCAAGGACGGCGATCACGGCCATCAGCAGAATCAGCAGGCTTGGCTCCCAAATCGCGAGCCAATAGGCCGCATGCGTATAGGCCGTCGCCGCGAGCAGTCCAGCCAAGGCCGTGATGCCGAAGGCCGTCAGGATCCGCAGATCCAAGAGCGCGCCGGCCAGCAGCAGAACCACAGCGGCGTCGAGCATGGCGAGCCAGGCGCGCTCGGGCGAGCCGTCGAGGCCAAAGACCCCGCCGAGATGCGCCGCCCCGCCGATAACGGCAATCCAGGCGGCCGCGACGCGGAGCACGTTGGGCCCGACCAGATGGAGACCCAGGCCGCCGGCAAAGATCGCGCCACCGATCCAGATCGCGGGCCCGCTGTCATCGGACCCCTCGATTGCCACGCCCACGGCTCCGGCGGTTGCCGCGGCGCATCCGATCACCGCGGCCGCATTGGCCGGCAAACGGAACCGGCCATCGAGGCTCAGAAGTGCCACGGCGCCTGCAACTCCGACGATCACGCCGAGGCTCAACAGCCCTTGGGGCGTGGGAAAGAACGCCAGCAGACCGGCCATCACCGTCAGGATGCCGCCGATCAGAAGGATGCCGACGCCAAGGCCGAGCGCCTCGGCGCCTGCCCGGGCCCGGAGGGTCTTGCCCTGCTCCTCGGACAGCACGCCTTCGGCGACCATCGCATCAATATCCACCAGCCACTTCATTCTGGGCTCCTCTCCCCAAGCAGGGCGCGCGCCGGGCGATGGCGCTTTGCCCTCGCCTGGCCTGCAGGCAACAGTCTCGCATGTCCGCGGACTATGGCTCCAGAGTTGACGTGGGCTTGAAGGCGCGCGCGCGAGCTTCTAGCTTTGACCGGTCCCCAACGGAGCACGCATGTCCGACGCGCCGGCCTACACTGTCCTTGCCCGCAAGTACCGCCCGGCCCGGTTCGCCGACCTGATCGGTCAGGCGCCCTTGGTGCGCACGCTCAGCCATGCCTTCGAGGCCGGGCGGATCGCCCATGCCTTCGTGCTGACCGGTGTGCGCGGGGTGGGCAAGACCACCACAGCCCGCATTATCGCCAAGGGCTTGAACTGCGAGGCGGGCGACGGGCCGACGGTCAATCCCTGCGGTGTCTGCGAGGCTTGCCGGTCGATCGCCGAGGGGCGCAACACGGATGTGCTCGAGATGGACGCAGCCTCGAACACCTCGGTCAACGATGTGCGCGAGATCATCGACAGCGTGCGCTACCGGGCCAGCAGCGCGCGCTACAAGGTCTATATCATCGACGAGGTCCATATGCTCTCGACCTCGGCCTTCAACGCGTTGCTCAAGACGCTGGAGGAGCCGCCAGAGCATGTGAAGTTCATCTTTGCGACCACCGAGATCCGGAAGGTTCCAGTCACGGTGCTCTCGCGCTGCCAGCGCTTTGATCTGCGTCGGATCGAGCCCGAGGCGATGATCGCGCATCTCGAACGGGTGGCCAAGGCCGAGGGGGCCTTGATCGAGCCGCAGGCGCTCGGCCTGATCACGCGGGCCTCGGAGGGCTCGGTCCGCGATGCGCTGTCGCTCTTGGACCAGGCGCTGACCCTTGCGACCGATCCCGGGGCGCCCATCGAGGCGGCGGCGGTGCGCGCCATGCTGGGCCTTGCGGATCGAGGCCGGGTGATCGACCTGTTCGAAGCGGTGATGCGCGGCGATGCGGCGGCGGCGCTTGCCGAGTTGGCGCGCCAATATGCCGATGGAGCGGATCCGACACTGGTGCTCCGCGATCTGGCGGAGTTGACCCATTGGATCTCGGTGATTCGCGTCTCGCCAGACATGGCCGATGATCCGACCGTCGGCCCGGACGAGCGGGCGCGCGGCCAGGATCTGGCCCGACGTCTGGGCATGCCAGCGCTGACCCGGGCCTGGCAGATGCTGTTGAAAGCCATCGAGGAGGTGCCGCTGGCGCCCAATGCGATGATGGCCGCCGAGATGGCACTGATCCGCCTGACCTATGTGGCCGATCTGCCGCCACCTGGCGATCTGGTGCGCCAGCTCGAGGGCCGCAAAGGGGGCGTGGCTCCTGCTCACTCTCCCGGTCCGAACGGCGCGCAAGGCGCTCGCGGCCCGAGCGGCCCGTCCGCACAACGGCTTTCGGTGGCGAGCGCACAGGCGCTTCCCGCACCGGTTCCGCAAGCCTCTGAGCCGCAGGCGGCGACCGGGCCCGACAGTCTCGAGGCGATCTGCGAGCTCCTCCGCCAGCACCGTGAACTGCGGCTGCTCGATGCCGTCGAGACCTTTCTCGAACTCGTCGACCTGCGCCCCGGCCTGATCGAGTTCAGCCCCGCCCCCGGTGCGTCGACCGATTTGGCTGGCCGATTGGCCGAGACCCTCACCCGCCTCGCGCAGACGCGGTGGTCGGTCGTGGTCTCGGATGCCCGTGGCGCGCCGACCCTGAGGGCGCAACGCGACGACGCGGCTCGCCGACATGTGGCCGAGGCGTCGGCCCATCCTCTGGTTGCGGCCGCCCTCGCTACCTTCCCCGGGGCCGAGGTGCAAACGGTTCGCCCCTTGGGCGGCCTGCCCGAGCCTGCGGCGCCGGACCCGGCAGGCGTCCTTGCGCCCGTGCCCGAGGCGGATGACGACGACTATGGCGAGGACACCGGCGATCCCTTTGCGGATGGCCTGATCGATATGGACGACCCCTTCGAGGAGAGCTGAGATGTTCAAGGGTCTGGGCGATATGGGCCGGCTGATGAAGCAGGCCCAAGAGATGCAACAGAAGATGGTCGAGGTGCAGGAGCGCATTCAGGACCTCGAGGCCGAAGGCTCCGCCGGTGCGGGCATGGTGCGGGCGACGGCCGGCGCCGATGGCACGCTCAAGGGGTTGAAGGTCGACCCGATGTTGCTCTCGGGCGAAGAGGAGCACGAGGTGCTCGAAGACCTGATCGTCGCGGCTGTCAACGATGCGGTTGGGCGTGCACGCGAGCTTGGCCAGGCGGAGATGGCCAAGGCCACCGAGGGCTTGCCTCTGCCGCCGGGCATGAAGCTTCCCTTTGGTTGAGCAGCCGTTGCCATCGCCCCCGCTTGCGCTTTATCTTGAGGGTCAGCGGCAGACGGGGACAAGATGTCGAGTGGATCGGAGATCGAACAGCTCATCGAGCTGATGGCGAAGCTCCCGGGCCTTGGCCCCCGCTCGGCGCGGCGCGCGGCCTTGGCGCTGGTGAAGAAGCGGGAGCGGCTGCTCGTACCGCTCTCCCAGTCGCTCTCGGTGGTGGCCCAAAGCGTGCGCCAATGCCAGACCTGCGGCAATCTCGCGACGGCAGAGGAGTGCGATATCTGCACTGATCACCGGCGCGACCCGACAGTGCTGTGCGTGGTCGCCGAGGTATCGGATCTCTGGGCGCTGGAGCGCGCGGCGGTCTATCGCGGGCGCTATCATGTGCTCGGCGGCTTGCTGTCGGCCTTGGACGGGGTCACGCCCGAAATGCTGGGCTTGCCTAAGCTGGTGTCACGGATCGAGGCGGAGGGCATTTCAGAGGCTATATTGGCCTTGCCCGCCACCATCGACGGGCAGACCACGGCGCATGTGGTGGCGGACCATCTTGGGCCCACAGGCGTGCAGGTGACGGCCTTGGCGCGGGGTGTACCCATAGGCGGTGATCTCGACTATCTCGATGACGGGACGCTGAGCGCCGCGCTTTCGGCCCGGCAGCGGTTTTGACCGTACCAACCCTCCCGCCGTCGCTCGACGATGTGGCAGCATTGGCGGCCAAAGCCTTGGCGGCGTTGCCCGAGCCGTTCGCCGCTCATGCGGCCCGCCTCGTGATCCGGGTCGCGGATTTCGCCGATGCCGAGACCTTGGCCTCGCTGGAGATCGAGGACCCGTTCGAGCTCACCGGTCTCTATTCCGGCACCGCCCTGACCGAGAAATCGCAAGATCAGGTGAGCGCGCTCCCGGACGAAGTCTGGCTCTATCGCCGGGCCATTTTGGACGAATGGGTCGAGCGGGGCGATGTGGCCCTCGACGCCTTGGTTACCCATGTGCTGGTGCACGAGATCGCGCATCACTTCGGCTGGTCCGACGACGACATCGCCGCGGTGGATGACTGGCGGCTCTAATTTCACGCGCCGAATTCGTAGCAGCCGCAAACTATTGTAAATCTAGATTTACACAATATTTGTCAATTTAAATTGACAGACAGAATGTCGCATGGAAACATTCTCGTCGCATGTTCGGGGCTCGCAATCAGCGCAGCGTGAGCCATGCATGCGGAAACCACGGTGCAGAGAGGAGCGTTCTCATGGCCGCAGCTAAGGGGTCCGATGGTTTGAACCACACCGGGCTGACGGACGATCAGTGCAAGGAGATGCATGCCTTCTTCATGCGCGGCGCCACGATTTGGGGCGGCGTGGCGCTGGTCGCGCACATTCTCGTTTGGACTTGGTTGCCCTGGTTCCCAGTCTGACCCGTCCGGACGCGAAAAGGAGCGTGCAATGAACGATTTTTCGAAGATCTGGCGGCTCGTCAGCCCGCGCGAGGGGGCTCTCGCGCTTGTAGTCCTGATGCTGGCCAGCTTTGCCATCCACCTGATGGTGATGCTGATGAGCGATCGCTACTCGGCCGGCCTTCTGGGCTGAAGCTCAGTTCCTGGTCGAGGAGCCGAGAGCCGGCATATCGCTGGGATCCGCGGCGGCGACTGCCGCGTCTTTCTGCATCAGCGCTGTGGCGGCGGCGATGTCGGGTGCCATGGGCCGATCGGCCTCTAGCGCTGGCACGTCCATCCGGAGCCGCGCGATCGCGGCGCCCAGCCGCGCCGAGGTGGCCAAAGGACGGCGCATCTGGACGCCCTGTGCTGCCGCCAGATACTCGATGCCCAGGATCACGGCGAGGTTGCGGGTCATCTCACCCAGCCGCCGGGCCCCGTGGCAGGCCATGGAGACATGGTCCTCTTGGTCGGCGCTGGTCGGTGTCGAGTCCACGGATCGCGGATTGGCCAGGGCCTTGTTCTCGGACATCAGCGCCGCCGAGGTGACCTCGGCGATCATAAAGCCCGAGTTCAGCCCCGGATCGGGGCTGAGGAATGGCGGCAGGCCATAGGACAGCGTCGGGTCGACCAACAGGGCGATGCGGCGCTGGGCAATCGCTCCGATCTCCGAGAGCGCGATGGCCATCTGGTCGGCGGCAAAGGCCACGGGCTCGGCATGAAAATTCCCGCCCGAGATGATATCGCCGTCCCCCAGCACCAGCGGATTGTCCGTCACCGCATTGGCCTCGGTCTCGAGCGTCGCTCCGGCCTGGCGCAGCAGATCGAGGCTGGCGCCGACCACTTGGGGCTGACAGCGGATGCAATAGGGATCCTGGACCCGGCTGTCGCCCTCGCGGTGGCTCTCGCGGATCGCCGAGCCATCCAGGAGACCGCGCAGGGCCGCCGCAGCCTCGATCTGGCCGCGGTGCCCCCGCAACCGGTGGATCTCGGGCCGGAACGGCGCGGGCGATCCCATGGCCGCATCGGTCGACAAAGCCCCGGTCACAAGCCCGCCGATCGCCAGACGCCAGCCATCGAACAGCCCCGCCAGCGCGAGTGCGGTCGACACCTGGGTGCCGTTGATCATCGCGAGCCCTTCTTTTGGGCCGAGGAGGACGGGATGCAGCCCCTCGGCCTGTAGCGCAGCACCCGCGGGCACCGGATGGCCGTGATGGCGCACCGTGCCCTCACCGATCAGCGCCAGGGTCAAATGCGCCAAGGGGGCCAGGTCTCCAGAGGCCCCGACCGAGCCTTGGGCCGGGATCACCGGCAGGATCTGTTTTGCGAGCAGCCCCTCGAGCGCCTCGATCAGGCTCCACCGGACCCCCGAGGCACCACGGCCAAGCGACAGAAGCTTGAGCACGATTATCAAGCGCACGGTCGCATCCGGCAGCGCATCTCCCACACCCGCCGCATGGCTGCGGATGAGGTTGCGCTGGAGAGCGGCGGTCTGGGTCTGGGCGATCCGGACGCTCGCCAGTTTCCCGAAACCCGTGTTCACGCCATAGATCGGTGCATCGCCGGCGGCGGCCTCGGCCACCCGCGCGGCGCTGGCCTCGACGCCCGCTTGTGCCGCGCGGCTGAGACGCACAGGGCCGTCGCCCCGCCAGATCCGTTCGAGCTGCACAAGATCCACGCGCCCGGGCACAAGCTCTTCGGTCATCCGCGGCCCTCCCATATCCGACGATGAAGCGGCATTGCGCCGATGGCGTAGGCGAGCTCTGCCGGCGCCTCCAGATCCCACAACGCGATGTCGGCGGCCTTGCCTCGCGCAAGCGTGCCGGTGACGTCGCCGAGCCCCAAGGCGCGCGCCGCCTCCCGCGTGGCCCCGGCAAGCGCCTCCTCGGGCGTCAGGCGGAACAGCGTGCAGCCCATATTGAGCGCCAGCAGCAAGGATGTGAGCGGCGACGAGCCCGGGTTCGCATCGGTCGCCACGGCCATTGGCACCCCCGCTTCGCGGAGCGCCGCAACGGGCGGCAGCTGCGTCTCACGCAAGGTGTAGAAAGCCCCGGGCAACAAAACGGCGACCGTACCGGCGATGGCCATGGCGGCGATGCCATCTGGGCCGAGATACTCGAGGTGATCGGCCGACAGCGCCCCGTGGCGGGCCGCCAGTGCCGCTCCGCCGAGATCCGAGAGCTGCTCGGCATGCAGCTTGACCGGCAGGTCGAGCTGGGCGGCCGCCTCGAACACCCGCGCGCATTGGGCTGGGGTGAAGCCGATCCCTTCGCAAAACGTGTCGGCCGCATCGGCGAGCCCTTCGGCTGCGGCGGCCGGCAGGACCGTCTCGCATACGAAGTCGATGAACGCATCGGGCCGCCCGGCAAACTCCGGCGGCAGGGCATGGGCGGCGAGACAGGTGGTGACGACCCGGATCGGACGCACCTGCGCCATGGCCCGCGCGACGCGCAGCATGCGCAGCTCGGTCTCAAGATCGAGGCCATAGCCCGATTTGATCTCCACCGTGCCCACGCCGTCCGCGATCAGTCGATCGAGACGGGGCAGGGCGGCGGCCAACAGCGTCTCTTCATCGGCGGCCCGGGTTGCCTTGACGGTCGAGAGGATGCCGCCGCCCGCACGGGCGATCTCGGCATAGCTTGCGCCTTCAAGCCGCTGGCGGAACTCATCGGCCCGGTTGCCACCCCAGACCAGATGCGTGTGGCAGTCGATCAACGCGGGGGTGGCGAGCCGACCGCCACAGGTCTCGGCAGGCCAGCGGCGCATATCTGTCGGCAGATCAGTTTTCGCGCCGACCCAGGCGATCCGTCCCTCGGCGATCGCGATGGCGCCATTGTCGATCGGCGCCTCTCCAGGGTGCGCCATTGTCACGAGCCGAAGCTCTTTCAGCACGCGTCCGATGCGGGCTTTGGCCACAGGGATCCTCCCGATGGAGCGATTCGGCTGGCCGGACGGCCGCCATGGCCCCTAGACTATCAGGCGTTGGCAGGAACGGGAGACGACGATGGCCGAGGCGGTGATCCGAGCGGACCGGGTGCTCTTGTCGACCGGGTGGGCGGGCCCTCGCACTGTCCGCTTGGACGGCGGGGTGATCGCATCGATCGAGCCGGATGGGGCGGCTGATCACCGGGTCGACATCCTGTTGCCGGCGCCCGGAAACCTGCACTCCCACGCCTTTCAGCGGGCCATGGCCGGGCTGACCGAACACCGCTCCGAGGCCTCCGCCGACAGCTTTTGGACCTGGCGCGCTCTGATGTACCGCTTTGTCGAGGCGCTGACGCCCGAGGCGGTGGAGGCGATTGCCGCCCAGCTGTATGTGGAGATGCTCGAGGCCGGCTACGCGTCGGTCGGCGAGTTCCACTACCTCCACCACCAGGCCGATGGAACGCCTTATGCGGCCGTCGGAGAGATGGCGCATCGGATCGCGGCGGCGGCGGCAGAGACGGGGGTCGGGCTGACGCTGCTCCCGGTTCTCTACAGTCAGGGAGGGGCGGACGGCCGACCCCTGACCGGCGGACAGCGCCGGTTCGGAACGGATCCCCGGCGGTTCGACGCGCTGCTGGACAGTGCCGAGAGCGGTCTGAGCGCCCTGCCGGATGCGGTGCTGGGCGTCGCGCCCCATTCTCTGCGGGCAGTACCCAAAGGCGCGCTCGCCGAGATCTCAACGCATCTGCCCGATGCGCCCATCCACATGCACATCGCCGAGCAGGTGCCGGAGGTCGAGGAGATCCAAGCTGCCTATGGCGCCCGCCCAGTTGAGTGGGCCCTGACCAATCTGTTGATCGATGACCGCTGGTGCCTGATCCATGCGACGCAGATGACCCCGGAGGAGACCGATGGCCTGGCCAGAACCGGCGCTGTGGCCGGGCTCTGTCCCATCACCGAGGCCAATCTGGGCGACGGCATCTTCGATGGCGGGCGCTACTTGCATGCGGGCGGGGCCTTTGGCGTTGGCTCCGATTCCAATCTACGCATCGGTTTGGCGGAGGAGCTGCGCCAGCTCGAACATTCCCAGCGGCTGCGGGACCAGGCGCGTTCTGTGATGGCGGAGCCGCCGAAATCCGTAGGACGCACGCTGTTCGAGGCGGCGGCCAGAGGTGCGGCCCAAGCTCTCGGCCGTGGCAGCGGGCGGATCGAAATCGGCGCGCGGGCCGATTTGGTTGCTCTGGACGGCGAGGCGCTGGCCTTGGTTGGGCGGCAGGACGATCGGCTGCTCGACGCCTGGATCTTTGCGGGCGATGACCGTGTGGTGCGCGATGTCTGGTCGGCCGGACGCCATCTGGTGCGCGAGGGCCGCCATGTGGGACGCGATGTCATCGAGGCGCGGTTTCGGGTGACCCTCTCTGCGCTGATGGACGCGCTCTGAGCCGCCCGCTATAGAGGCGCGGCGAAAGGAGACCCAATGGAGCGCATTCTGATCACCTCGGCGATCCCGTATATCAACGGCGTGAAGCATCTCGGCAACCTGGTCGGCTCGATGCTGCCGGCTGATGCCTATGCGCGGTACATGCGGGCGCGCGGCCACGAGGTGCTGCTGATCTGTGCGACGGATGAGCACGGGACGCCGGCAGAGCTCGCGGCCGCCAAGGCGGGTCAGTCGGTGGTCGAGTACTGCGCCGAGATGTGGGCGGTGCAAAAGCGCCTCGGCGACGGGTTTCGCCTGTCCTTCGATCACTTCGGCCGCTCGTCGTCGGAGCGCAACCACGCGCTGACCCAGCATTTCGCCGGGCGCTTGGCCGAGGCCGGGCTGATCCGCGAGGTGACCGAGAGCCAAGTCTACTCCCATGCCGATGGCCGCTTCTTGCCGGATCGCTATATCGAGGGTACCTGCCCGAATTGCGGCTATGACCGTGCGCGGGGGGATCAGTGCGAGAATTGCACCAAGCAGCTCGATCCGGTGGATCTGATCAATCCGCGCTCGGCGATCTCGGGCTCGACCGATCTCGAGGTGCGCGAGACCAAGCATCTGTATCTCCGTCAATCCGCCATGCGCGATCGCCTGCGGGATTGGATCGATGAGCAGAGCGACTGGCCACTGCTCACCTCTTCGATCGCGCGCAAATGGTTGGACGATGGCGATGGGTTGCAGGATCGCGGCATCACCCGCGATCTGGACTGGGGCATCCCGGTCAAGCGGGGCGGCGAGCCTTGGCCCGGCATGGAGGGCAAAGTCTTCTATGTCTGGTTCGACGCGCCCATCGAGTACATCGCCGCCACCGCCGAATGGGCCGATGCGACTGGCCAGCCGGATGCCGCCTGGCAGCGTTGGTGGCGCGAGGATCAGGGCGCGGACGATGTGCGTTACCTCCAGTTCATGGGCAAGGACAACGTGCCCTTCCACACCCTGTCCTTCCCCGTGACCCTGATGGGCGCGAACTTCGACGGCGCCGAGCCTTGGAAGCTGGTGGACTACATCAAGTCGACCAATTGGCTGACCTATGAGGGTGGCAAGTTCTCGACCTCCCAAGGGCGCGGCGTGTTCATGGACCAGGCGTTGGATCTGCTGCCACCTGATTATTGGCGGTGGTGGCTGCTGGCGAATGCGCCCGAGAGTGCCGACAGCGATTTCACATGGGAGGGCTTCCAGGCCCAAGTGAACAAGGATCTGGCCGATGTGCTCGGCAACTTCGTCAGCCGGGTTACCAAGTTTTGCCGCTCCAAGTTCGGCGAGCAGGTGCCCGAGGGCCTGTATGGAGCGCCTGAGGCCGAACTGACGGCCGAGATCGGGCGGCGGGTGACAGCGCTCGAGGCGCATTGGGAGGCGATCGAGTTCCGAAAAGCCGCCGCCGAGACCCGGGCGCTGTGGGTTGCGGGCAATGAGTACCTCCAGGCGTCCGAGCCATGGGCGGTGTTCAAGACCGATCCCGCCCGCGCCGGGGCGATCGTGCGGTTCGGCCTCAACCTCTGCCGTTTCTATGGCTTGATCTCGCGCCCCTTCGTGCCGGACGCCTCGGATGCGATTCTACGGGCCTTCGGAACTGAAAGCGCAGCCGCCACCTGGCCGGGCGATGCCGAGGCCGCGCTCTCGGCGCTCGTGCCAGGGCACGCCTTTGCCGTACCTGATAACCTCTTCGCCAAGATCGACGATACGGCACGCACAGAGATGGCCGCACGCTTCGCCGGCGCGGCCTGACCCAATTCGCCGCGCCGCTCGATTTGTGATGCCGGGGGTATTGTCTTTGCGCAATACCCCCCGTACCCTCTTGGAAAACGGCCAGCATCGTCAAGATGTTGACGTCAGAGGCAAGAGCGGCGGCCGGGGGCCTGGCGCCCTCCGCCGCACCGGGCGAGAGGAACAAACCCCATGGCGGATTTCGTCGTAAACACCAATGATGACGAAGAGGCCGAGACCACCGATCTCGACACCGAGACCGGGGACGGCAATGGTTTGTCGCTGCGCGAGGCGATCGCGTTGGCCAATGAGACCGAAGAAGCCGACACCATCACCTTTGATATCGACGGTGGCGCGGCGACGATCTTCCTCGAGAACCTCACCGATTTCGGCGATATCGAGATCACCGAGGCGCTGACCATCGACGGCGATGGTCTGATCACACTCGACGGCGCGCTGAACGAGCGGATCTTTGAGATCGCCGCGGACACGGCCGTGACGCTGATGGGGCTGACGCTGCGCGACGGCAACCCGAATGATGGGGAGGGCGGCGGGGCTGTGCGTTCGCTCTCGGATCTGACCGTGGACGGCGTGACCTTCACCGGCAATGGCACCACGGCAGGTGGTGAAGGCGGTGCGCTCTTGGTCGAGGGGGATCTGACCCTCTCAAACGCCAATTTTGACGGCAACGACACTGCGGGGGTCGGCGGCTCGGGCGGTGCGGTGGCCGTCAGGGGCGATGCGACGATCACGGACACGGCCTTCACCAACAACGAGACGACCGGCGGCGGTGCTGATGGCGGCGCCCTGTTCGTCACGGGGACTCTCGATGTCACCGGAGGGAGCTTCACCAGCAACCTGACTGAGGGAGCCGATGCCCGCGGCGGAGCGATCTTCGCGGGCGGCCTGCTCGATCTCGACGGCGTTCTGATCAGCAGCAACCGCACCGAGGGCGCGCGCTCGACCGGTGGTGGCGTGCATGCCGATGGCGGCGCCAACATCGCGGGCGGCGCGTTCGACAGCAACACGACCACCGGTGAGGACGCCTCTGGAGGCGGGCTCTATGTGGATGGTGCGCTGTCGGTCATGGCCTCAGGCATCGATGCCCCTGAGTTCACGGAAAACCTGACCGGTGTGCAGGCCGGAACGGGTGAGGGTGCGCGCGGCGGCGCGATCTTCGTCGCGGGCGATGCCGATTTCGATGATGCGCTGTTCGATGGAAACGGGACCGGAGGCGCGGACGCGGCCGGTGGCGCGCTGGCGGTGACGGGCGCTTTGACCACGATCGACACGGCTTTCACGGACAATGTAACCGATGGCGAGAACAGCCAGGGCGGTGCGGTGTTCGCGGGCAGCGCCGAGTTCACGACGACCCGGTTCGAAGGCAATGAGACCACGGGCGATGGTGCGGCCGGCGGGGCCGTCTACTCGGACGGTGCTGTGGATCTGACGACCAGCTTCCTGGTCGATAACCTCACCCGCGGGGACAACGCGGCCGGTGGCGCCATCCGCGCCGGCAGCCTCGACATCGCCAATGGCGGGGCCGATTTTACCGGCAACGAGACGTTGGGGGCTATGTCGCCAGGCGGGCTCGCAGCGGTTTTCGGCGCGCTCAGCGTCTCGAACGCGAATCTTTTGTCCAATGCCACAAGCGGCGACGACAGCGAGGGCGGCACGTTCTATGCCACCGGCACGGTGGACATCGCCTCGGTGGTGGTCTCGGGTTCCGAGACCGGCGGCGCGCGCTCCGAAGGGGGCGCCCTCTTTGCCGGCGGCGCCGCGACGGTCATCAGTGCCACCTTCAGTGACAATCGGACCACGGGCGAGGATGCCAAGGGCGGCGCGATCGCAACCGACAGCACGATCGTGATTGATGCCAGCACGCTCGAGCGCAACACCACATCCGGCGAGGGTGCGACCGGCGGTGGTTTGTCGTCCGGAGGCGATGCCTGGATTGTTGCCACGACCCTCTCCTCAAACGGCACGACCGGGGCCTCGGCCCGGGGGGGCGGTGCCAATTCCGAAGCCGACCTTACGCTTTTGAACTCCACCGTCAGCGGGAACTCGACAACCGGTTCGTTCTCGCTCGGCGGTGGCATCGCGGTCGAGACCCTGGCGGTCGTCGCGAACACCTCCGTTGTCGCCAACACCACGGCAGGCTCCAGTGCTGGCGGCGGCGGCATCTATGCGGCCGGCGACATTACGCTTTTGAAGGCGACGGTGACGGGCAACCTCACCTCGGGCGCCAGTTCTCCCGGTGGCGGCATCAACTTTGCCCTCGATCGGCTCTTTGGCGACAGCATCGTCACCGGCAACGCCGCGACGGGCAGCGCCGAGATCACCAACGACGTCGCTGTCGGTGCCTCCTCAGCCTTTGCCGAGATCGGCGACAACCTCATTGGCCCGGCCGACGCGCCCGCCGAGGCGGTGTTCTCCCAGACGGTGACCATCGCGCCTGGCATCGAGGCGGGCGTGCTGGCGGCGAACGGAGGCCAAGTGGCGACGGTCGACCTGTTGGATCAGGGCTCGAACCTCGCGCTGGACCGAGGCGTCACTTTGCTGCTCGACGAAGCGTTGCGAGGCGTCGATTTGAACGGCGACGGTGACCAGGAGGATCTCTTCCAGACCGACGCCCGCGGCACCGGATTTGCGCGCGATGTCGATCTGGCCGGTGTCGGGCGCGACAGCGCGGGCTTTGGCGATCTCGGCGCCATCGAGGCGAGCGGCGCCAACCGCCAGCCCATCGCCCAAGACGATCTGAGGACGCTCAACGAGGACTCGGGCCCCGTCACCATCGATCTGCTGCTCAACGACAGCGATCTCGACCCCGGCACCACGCTCATCGTCACCTCGATCGACGACAC
This sequence comes from Pseudomonadota bacterium, assembly GCA_039187815.1. Lineage (GTDB taxonomy): Bacteria > Pseudomonadota > Alphaproteobacteria > Rhodobacterales > Rhodobacteraceae > Thermohalobaculum. The sequence goes on from JBCCZI010000001.1 coordinate 80,616, forward strand.
GGATGTGGTGGGGGAGGCCAATCTCTCCTCTAATGGCCAGAGCCTGATCTACGACCCGTCCGGACAGTTTGGAACGCTGCCCGTGGGGGACTCGGCCCAGGACATAATCAGCTATACGATCTCGGACCAAGAGGGCGGCACCGCAACGGCCCAGGCCATCTTCACCATCACCGGCCTGAACGATGCCCCGCGCACCATCGAGGATACGGGCCAGATCGGAGCGCTGGCTGGTGAGACCAGCTTTGATGTGCTGATGAACGACGTGGATGTGGACGAGGGCGATACGATTGCGCTGAGCGATGTCGATCTGACGGAGACCTTCGGCACGGCGCGCATCTCGGATGATGGATCGACGCTGCTCTACGACCCCAACGGTGCTTTCGACAACATCAGCGTTGGCGGCACGGCGGTCGACACGGTCGGCTATACGATCCGCGACACCAGTGGCGCGACGGCGACGGGCACGCTGACCCTGACGGTGGTCGGCGAGGCGAGCGCCAACACCCCGCCGGTAGCGGTCGATGATTTCGGGATAACCACCGAGCGGGCGGCAATCGAGCTCGATCTGCTGACCGGATCGGGGGCCGACAGCGACCCCGATGGCGACGCCTTGTCCATCGCCTCGCTCAGCAGTCCTGCAAACGGTCTGGTGGTCCTGCAAGAGGACGGCACGGTGCTGTACCGCCCGCGCGAGGACTTCGTTGGCAATGATAGCTTTGACTACGAGGTCGAGGATGGTCGTGGCGGCATCGACACTGGCACCGTCACGGTGACCGTCTCGGAAGATCCTGGAACGACCTCGCTGCCGCTCGGGGATGCGCAGACGGTTGCATTCGCCTATGAGGCGGGGCTAGACCGCGACGGGAACATCGATCTGCCCGGGTTGAACTTTTGGATTGGGGCGCGGGCGGATGGGTTGTCCGAGGATGATCTCGCCCAGGCATTTCTCGACAGCCCCGAGTTCGAGGCCTCGTTCGGGGATCCGGATACGCTCAGTGACCGCGAGCTGGTCGAGCAGTTCTATCTCAACGTGCTCAACCGGGCGGGCGAGGAGGGCGGCATCAATTTCTGGGAGACTGCGCTCTCGGATCCGAATTTCGACCGCAACGATCTGCTGATCGCCTTTGCGGACAGCCCCGAGAACCTGCTCGGCTCGCCCGAGGTGACCACGCTCACCGAGGTCTCGCCCGGCATGTGGGATTTCGTCTGACAAACCGCTTGCGCCCTCCGGTAGATTCGATATATCTAGAAATATCGAATCTACCGGAGGGCGGAGATGACCGTCGACCTGATCGAAGACGCCGATGCCGTAGCGGCGGCCCAGGCTTTTGCAGCACTGGGCGCACCGCAGCGCCTGGCCATTCTGCGGGCTTTGGTGCGGGCCGGCCCGGCCGGCCTGCCCGTGGGCAGTTTGGGAGAGCGGCTCGACGTCGCGCCCTCGACCCTGAGCCACCATATCGCAGCCCTGGTGCGGGCCGGGCTGGTCAGCCAGACCCGTGAGGGCCGCAGCCTCTATTGCCGCGCTGCCTTTGACCGCGTCGAGGGCCTAGCCGGTTTTCTGCTGCGAGAGTGCTGCCGGGATGAGGACCACGCATGACCCCGCCTCTCAGCGCCCGCACTGTCCAGGTTTCGGTGCTCGAAGATGCGCCGAGCGATGCTTGGCTGATCGCCCCGCGCCCCTTTGGTCACTGGAACCAGCGGATGATCCGGTTCGAGGCGAGTGGCGCCACGGCCCTTGCCGAGACCTGCGCGACCAACAGCCAGCAGCACGCCTATCTGATCTGTGCGACGGGCCGGCCTTGCTTGTCCTGGAGGGTCGAGCGGTCGGAAGACGCGGCCCCGGATTGGGTCTGGCAGATCGCCGACAACAGCCACACGCTGGCCGATGCCGGTCTACAGGCCCAGGCGGCCGAGCTTTGCTGCGGGGCGCCGAATGAACGCGCGGCCCTCCGCGCCATCCTCGAGACCGCACGGGGCATGTTCGCCTATGATCACCCCGAGGAGCGCTTCACCGCCGGCCACGACACGGTGCCCGCCCTCTGCGGCACCACCAAAGGCAGCTGCGTGGACATCAACACCTTTGTCCTAGCCGCGGCCCGGACGCAGGGGCTGACGGGCCAGTACATCGCTGGCTATTGGTTCGGGCCCGGGCGCACCACCACGCCCGATATGCATTGCTGGTTGGCCTTCCATGTGGACGGCCAGCTCGAGTTCTGGGACGTGGCCCATCACCTCAAATGGGGTGTCGAGGGCTTCGGCCCGGGGCTCAATCCCGCAGGCGGGCGCCGGATCGGCATGAGCTGTGGCCGCGGCCTGACCTTTGACACCCCCCTTGGCGCGATCGCGATCAGCCATTTTTCGGAACCGTTTTGGGTGTTGCCCGGCGGCGAGACCCGCCCGGCACCCATCCGCATCGACCTCGAGGAGGAACCCGTATGACAACCCTCGTTCTGGAACGCGCCGGCTTGGCGTTGGCGCGGCTCCGGCGCGCCGATGTGGTCTGGCTACTTGTGCTGCTGATCCCTCTGGTGGTCTGGGCGCTCGACCCGGTCCAGGTGGACAGCGTGCTCAGCTTCGCGCTCTCGGCGTTTTTGGGCACGCTGCCCTACATCGCCATCGCCGTCGGCCTGATCGGATATCTGCGAGCCAGTGGCGCCGAAGGCGTGCTGGCCGATGCCTTCCAGGGGCGCGAGACCCGGATGATCGTCGTCGCAGCTTTGGTTGGCGGTCTCGCCCCGTTCTGCTCCTGTGAGGTGATCCCCTTTGTCGCTGCCCTGCTGGCCGCCGGAGCCCCGCTTGCGGCGGTGATGGCGTTCTGGCTGTCCTCGCCCCTGATGGATCCGCCGCAATTCTTCATCACCGCGGGTGCGCTCGGGTTCGAGTTTGCCATCGCCAAGACGATCTTCGCCGTGGTGCTCGGGCTCGGTGGCGGCTTTGTCGTCAAGGCGCTTGTGCAGAGTGGCGCCTTTGCCAATCCGCTGCGGGCGCAGAAATCCTGCGGCTCGTGCTGTGGCACCGGCAAGGCGATGCGTCAGCGCCCGGTCTGGAAGTTCTGGGAGGAGGCGCCGCGCCGCCAGGCCTTTGCCGAAGCGGCTGGCGAGAACGCACTGTTCCTGACCAAGTGGCTGAGCCTTGCCTATCTGCTCGAAGCGCTGCTCGTGCACTATGTGCCGGCGTCGATGATTGCCTCGGTGGTCGGCGGCGACGGCGTCATGCCCGTCGTGATCGGAGCGCTGGTCGGCGCCCCGGCTTATCTGAACGGCTATGCCGCTCCGCCGCTGATTGCGGGTTTGATGGAGACCGGCATGAGCGCCGGTGCCGCCATGGCCTTTATGCTGGCCGGCGCCGTGAGCTCGGTGCCCGCCATGGCAGCGGTCTTCGCCTTGGTCCGGCGTGAGGTGTTCGCCACCTATCTCATGCTCGGGATCGGCGGCGCCATTCTGTGCGGCCTCGTCTTTGGCTGGGTCATGGGCTAGCGGGCGTCCGCCGCTCAGGCTCGCGACAGAATGCTGGCACAGGCGGCGGTGGCCAAGACGAGGACGATGATGAAGACCAGCGGGTTGCTGCCGAGCATGGTGGCAACCTGCGCGATCACCTCAAGGGGCGAGCCCGGGGCTTGGGCGTTCAGGACGCCCATCTCTTCATAACGATTGTTCATATGCTCTCCATTCATGCGTGCTGGTGCCCGTTTGGGCGGTCGCATGGCAGGAGAGCAATCGGCATGCCAAGTGGGCCGAAGCTTCGCCGATAGACAGCCAAGCCATTGGGCTGTCGCAGCTTTTCTCACCGGCACGCCGGTTGAGCGAAGCCCACACTTTTGTCCGGATGCCGCCGTCGACACGCAACGGGGCGCTGGGAGACGCCCGCCCTGGGACGGTTGTGCCAGAACGGGTCAGGCGGTCAGTACCGCCGCCGGCTCCACCGCACCGCCCGATTGCTGCCGGTCAGCCCCGACACCAGATAGACGATTGGCAGGACCCAAAACAGGTGAATGGGCTCAAACCCGTTCTGGAGGAGATCGTTGAACACCTTCTCAAGGATCGAAGGTTCCCATCCCGGAGCATAGCGATGGCCAGCACCGAGATCGCGCAAAGGATCGAACCACATGACGCACCTCTTAACCTGACCGACGCGAACCGAAGAGCGCCGGTCTCACGCTGCAATCATCGCGCGGTGGGGTTAAAACAGAGGTAATGCTACCCGCGTCTTCACCCTATGCTGGGTGCATGGCGTCGGAACGGCTGCAGCAGGCGTCAAGATGGAAACGCCAAGACGCGGATCAGGCCTTGATCAGACCAGGGTTTCCTTGGTGGTGCTCAGGTGCAAATCGGGCCAATCCCGCTCGACCCGGTCGATGTCCCATTGCAGACGCGTGAGATAGACCGGATCTCCATCGTGGTCCTCGGCCATATGGCCCTTGTTGCCATTGGAGAAGCGTTCGAGCATCTCGCGCGGGCCGGAGATCCAGCGCGCACCGGTGAACTGGGTTTGCTCAAAGCGCACGGGCAGGCCGTATTCCAGCTCGATGCGGCTCGCCAGCACCTCGAATTGCAGCGCACCGACGACGCCGACCATCCAAGCGCCGCCGATCATCGGCTTGAAGAGCTTGGCCGCGCCTTCCTCGGCAAACTGCAACAGCGCTTTGTCCAAATGCTTGGCCTTCATCGGATCGCCGGCCCGCACGGCCTGCAGCAGCTCGGGCGCAAAGCTCGGGATGCCGGAAAAGCGCAGATCCTCGCCCTCGGTCAGCGCATCGCCGATGCGGAGCTGGCCGTGGTTCGGGATTCCAATGATGTCGCCGGCCCAGGCATCGTCTGCCACCTCGCGCTCGGAGGCGAGGAACAGCACCGGGTTCGAGATCGCCATGGGCTTGCGGGCGCGCACATGGCGCAGCTTCATGCCGCGTTGGAAGTGTCCTGAGCAGAGGCGCAGGAAGGCCACGCGGTCGCGATGCTTGGGGTCCATATTGGCCTGGACCTTGAAGACAAAGCCCGAGACCTTGGGCTCCTCGGCTGCGACCTGCCGGCTTCCGGCCAGGCGCGGCTGCGGCGGCGGGGCCAGCCGTCCGATGCCCCCCAGCAAATCCTGCACGCCAAAGGAATTGATGGCCGAGCCGAACCAGATCGGGGTCATGTGTCCCTCGAGCACCGCGTGCGGATCGAGCGGCGGCAGCAGCTCGCGCGCCATCTCCACCTCTTCACGAAGCTTGGTCAACTGGTCCTGTGGCACATGCTCTGCCAAGCGGGAGTCATCCAGCCCCTCGAGCGCAACGCTCTCGGCTTTCTTGTTTCGGTCGGCCCGGGGCATCAGCTCAAGCCGATCGCCAAGCAGATCATAGGCGCCCAGAAAATCGCGCCCCATGCCCACGGGCCAAGAGGCCGGCGCGACATCGAGCGCCAGCATCTCCTGGATCTCGTCGACAATCTCGAAGGTATCGCGGCTCTCCCGGTCCATTTTGTTGCAAAAGGTCAGGATCGGCAGATCGCGCAGCCGACAGACCTCAAAGAGCTTGCGGGTCTGGCTCTCCACCCCCTTGGCGCCGTCGATCACCATGATCGCCGCATCCACCGCCGTCAGCGTGCGATAGGTGTCCTCCGAGAAATCCTCGTGGCCCGGCGTGTCGACGAGGTTCAGCCAAAACCCCTCCCATTCGAAGGACATGGCCGAGGCCGAGACCGAGATCCCGCGGTCCTGCTCCATCTTCATGAAATCCGAGCGGGTGCGCCGCGCCTCGCCCTTGGCCCGCACCTGGCCCGCGGCCTGGATGGCGCCCCCATAGAGCAAGAGCTTCTCCGTCAGCGTCGTCTTGCCCGCATCGGGATGCGAAATGATGGCAAAGGTCCGCCGGCGCGCAATCTCAGGCGGCAACTCGGGGGCATTGGAGCGATCATCCAGCATGGCCGTCCTATACCTAGAGTTCCGACGCCTCGTCCATAGCATCGCCGGGCTTGAGATGCTTTACGATGAGTTTGCCGACCAACCCGCCGGCGCCGAAACCCACCGCACCTGCGACCAGACCACCCATCACGCTAAAGCCGAGAATGATACCGATCGGCACGGCCGCATCCATGAGGTTATAGAGCCCGAAATATTCATTCAGGTTCTGCTCCAGCCGCTTGATGGCCCTTTGCCCGCGGGTCAGGACGATCTCGGCCTGGGCCTCCGTCGTCGCTTCTCCAAGTGAGGGAAGGCTGCGAGCGATAGCATCCACATCATGCGTCAGCTCGTCGAGCATCCCGTATAAGCCGAGCTTGGCCTCCTCGCCCAACGAATTGCTGACCCGAACCCGGTCGCGATACGCGCCGATCTTGATCTTGAGATCAGTGGTCAACAGCATGATGGCGTCGCAGTTGTCATCGATCCGCCGGCGCGCTTCCGCGATGTCCGGGTTCTCAAGGGCCTCTTGAGTTGGCGGCGAGCCGACGGATGCTCCCAGCTCAGGCTCGGCGCCGTCGTCATCAAGCCAAGGGTTTTTGAGGTCGGCGGGGACTTTGGTCCAGCGGTCGCCGCGCATGCTGTTGAGCTGCTCTTGCGTCAGGCCGATGGCTCGGGAAAGGTCGGTCGTCATGCTAGGTTTGCGGCCAGAACCTTCACTCGCTTCGAAAGTCACGACATGGCCGTCCGTAACGTCAAAAGAGCGAACATTCGCCGCCTCGAGTTTCGACATACCGACGTTCGTACTTGTAAGGTTCGTTCCTCGAAGACTGGCTCCTTCGAGACCTGCTCCTTCTAAGTTCGCCTCCTCCAGGTTCGCTCTATCCAGGACAGTCTCGGCAAGGATCGCGCCAACGAGGCTGGCTCCTGTAAGGTCCGACCCCATGAGAAGCGCGCCAGCAAGATCGGCTCCGGTGAGGCGTGCCTCAATGAGTTGCGCCCCCCTCAGGTTCGCATTTCTTAGGTTTGCTCCCCGAAGATCAAAACCAGTGAACTCCGCCGCCTCAAGGTCGGGATCAGGCAGGAAGTCATTGCCCGCACGGCGCATGTTCCAAGCTTTAACGCCTTCTTCGAGCCACTTGAGATGTTGGGGGTTTGCCATGGGGAGCCTCAAATGTGTTTGTGCTGAGGGTAGCGGGGCAGGGGGGCTGCGCAAGAGGTTCGGGATTTGTTGCTTCCCCGCGTTTGGCGAATCAGTTAACAAATGAACAGAACAGGAACATCAGGGAGAGCCGCCATGGCCAGTCTTCAGGAGATCGCAGACGCCCTCGTTGCCCATTGCCGCAACAACACCGAACGGGACGGGTTGGACACGCTCTATGCGCCCGATGCCGTCTCGGTCGAGGCCATGGCCATGCCAGGCACGGACAGCCGGGAGGTGCAGGGCATCGCCGGCATCAAGGGCAAGCACGACTGGTGGGACAGCGCGTTTGAGGTGCACGACGCTAAGGTGGATGGTCCCTATCCCCATGGCGATGACCGATTTGGCGTGATCTTCGAGATCGACTGCACCGAGCGCGCCAGTGGCAATCGGAGCCAGATGAAGGAGATGGCCATCTACCATGTGGCCGATGGCAAGATCGTTCGGGAAGAGTTCTTCTACCCGACGGCTTGAGATGCGCGGGAGCCCGGTGTCCGGGCTCCCCGGTACCGAATCAGCTGCTGCTGCCCTCATGGGCGGCCAAGAGCTTCACGGCCTTGTTCATCTCGACCAGGAAGCGATCGGTACCAACCGCAAACAGAGCCAGATCGCGAAGCGACACGGCTTGGCCCGCGACCACCGCCGCGCCGATGGGGCGCACCGCTTGCCACTCGGTGTTCGCGATCGATAGCTGGCTGGCGATCGCGGGCGTCGGCGGCTTTGGCACGCCAGCGATGGGCATGCCGTCGATGAAGGCGGCCAGCGAGGTCTCGAAGAGGTCGAAGGTCGCGGCCAGCTCGCCCGGCATGCTGTCCGGCTCAAACCCGCGCGCCACCAAGCAGACCTCCTTGGCGAGCTTCTGGCTCAGCATCCGCTGGCGGCCATAGAGGTCGAGCAGCAAGGCCGAGCCAAAGCCGCCATCGCCGAGGTCTTCGGTGTAGGAGGCGCGGAGCTGGGCAACCATGTCATTGGCCCGCTTGCGCGCCTCGAGGGCCAGTCCGACCGACTGGCCGAAGTCCTCTTCGGATACGAACTCACCGGCCAGTGCGCCGTTGTAGATGCCCTGTAGCGGCAGCCACATCAGATTGACCGAGTTCCAGGACTTCTTCGGTCCATCCCGCTTCTCTGCAAAGATCTTCTGAGAGGGATCGCCCTTCTTGAACCCTTTGTGGGTCTGGTCGAAGAGATCCATCGCCTTGGTCAGTTTGGCCACGCTGGTCGCAGCGTCGACACCCGACCGGGCATAGCAGAAATACTTCGACATCCGCTCCAGCAGCATGCGCTGGCGTCCTGCCAGGTCGATACGGATGGCGATGGTCGACGGCGTCATCTCGACTGGGCCGCCGGCGAGTGCCGGGACGCCCACTGGGCCGAGCAGGCCAGCGACGACCAGGCCAGCCGATATCCTTTTAGTTAGTCCAGTACGCATAGTCTGTACTCCCCCCATACAGGTACTCTTTGTCTGCTTTGCACAAAAATTTTTTGAAGTCGACGAACTATTAAAGAGAGTTTTGGGGATAGTTTGCAATTTAGGGTTTTGTATGGCCGCTTTGTGGCCCGCATGCTCGGACCGCTGGCCCGCTTGTCACAACTCCGTCGGCTTGTTAGGCGTGGCTAACCCAAGCAAACTCGTCAGGATAGCGTGACGCACCAAGGCCACGATAGCGAGACGGCACCGCCGCGATTGGCGCTCGATGCCATCGGCATGCGTTTTGGCGCCGAGAATGCTGTGTCCGACCTCGACCTCGCAGTGACTGAGGGCGAGGTCGTATGCCTTTTGGGGCCCTCTGGCTGCGGCAAATCGACGACCTTGCGCATCGCGGCCGGGGTCGAGCGCCAGACCAAGGGGCGCGTTTTGATCGACGGCGTGGTCGCATCGGATGCCAGCCTCCACCGCCCACCCGAACAGCGCTCGGTTGGCCTGCTGTTCCAGGACTTTGCGCTCTTTCCGCATCTGACCGTGGCAGAGAACATCGGCTTTGGGCTCCGGCAAACGCCCAAATCCCAACGGCGTGGGATTGTGGAGGACTATCTCGCCAAGGTCGGGCTCGACGGATTTGGCGCCAAGTACCCCCATCAGATCTCTGGGGGCGAGCAGCAGCGCGTAGCCTTGGCCCGTGCCCTGGCGCCGCGGCCCCGGGTGATGCTGATGGATGAGCCGTTTTCGGGTCTCGACAACCGATTGCGCGATGATGTGCGCGATGAGACCCTGGCGATCCTGCACGCCGAGGGAACCGCGGTGCTGCTGGTCACCCACGAGCCGGACGAGGCGATGCGGATGGCCGATCGGATCGCTTTGATGCGGGACGGTCGGATCGTTCAGGTGGGCGTGCCTTATACCCTCTACAACGCGCCGGTGGACCGAGCAGCGGCGGCGTTTTTCTCGGATCTCAACATTTTACATAGCGTTGTGAAGGACCGGACGACCGAGACGCCGTTCGGACGGTTCGCCGCACCAGAGCTTCCGGACCAGACGGCGGTCGAGGTGATCGCGCGGCCGCAGCATGTCGCGATTGTCGAAGACACAGGAACCATGCCGTCGGTTGGCGCCTCCGATGGCAATCCCGCTCGAGGCCGGGTTGTCCGAGCGCGGTTCATCGGGGCTCAGTCGTTGATTGAGGTCGAGATGGACCACGATCGCTCGATGATCCGAGCGTCCGTGCCCAACGCATGGGTTCCCGGCGCCGGCACCCCCGTCTGGCTCTCCTTGCCCCGGGACCGCTGCCTTGTCTTTCCCTGCCTTCACCAAGACGCCCATGCGAGACCCTGGGCAGCGCAGTAGAGCGAATTAGCTCAGGGAAATTCGGACGGCGGATCGAGGGGGGCTTTCGCGCCGCCGCTCCTTTCAATATGTACGAGGGAACCGGGCGGTTGCTTGAGCCGCCTGCGAGACAAGGAGACACACGCCATGGGCCTGAGCGTTTGGCAAATCCTCATCGTTGTTCTGCTGCTCGTGCTGCTGTTCGGACGCGGCAAAATCTCTGAGCTGATGGGCGACATGGCGAAGGGCATCAAGAGCTTCAAGAAAGGCATGGCCGAGGATCCGACCGACGATGCCGCAAGGAAGGTCGAGCAGGGCACGGACGAGCCCATCGACGTGACGCCCGCCCCAGCCGAGCAGAAGAAGGACAGCGCCGGATAGGGCGCCGCCGCTATGCTCGATATCGGCTGGCAGGAGCTTCTGGTCATCGGTGTTCTCGCGCTTTTGGTCGTGGGACCCAAGGAGTTGCCCGGTCTGTTGCGCACCGTCGGCCAGTGGGCAGGCAAGGCGCGCTCGGTTGCCCGGGATTTCCAGCGCTCGATGGAGGATGCCGCGCGTGAGGCCGATGTTGCGGAGTTCAAGGCGTTGAAAGATGCCAAGAAAGACATCGAGAGCGTCACCAAGTTCGACTATGCCGAGCAGGCCAAACGCGCGCAGTCCTTCATGACCTCGCCGGCCCCGTCGGAGAGCGCACAGCAGGCCGCTGCGGCCGAGCCGGCGCCGCTCGCCGAGACCCCCGCTCAGACCCCCGCCGCCGAGCCGGACCCACCGGCCGAGCGCAAGGCGTGAGCGCATGTCGGAGAAGCACATCGATGACAGCGCGGCTCCACTGATCGAGCATCTGATCGAACTGCGCTCGCGGCTGGTCTATTCGCTGATCGCGCTCGGCATTGGGTTCGTCATCTGCTGGATTTTCGCCGAAGAGATCTACACCATTCTGACTTTGCCGCTGGTGCGGGCCCTCGAGTCGCGCGGGCAGGAGCCCCAGCTGATCTTCACCGCGCTGCACGAGGCGTTCTTCACCTATCTCAAACTCGCCATGTTCGGGGGCTTCTGCATCGCTTTCCCGGTGATTGCCAACCAGATTTGGAAATTCGTGGCCCCTGGACTCTACAGCAACGAGCAGCGGGCGTTCCTGCCATTCCTGCTGGCGACCCCGCTCTTGTTTATCCTGGGCGCTAGCTTCGTGTACTTCCTGATCATGCCGCTCGCCATCGACTTCTTCCTCAACTTCCAGGTCCCGGGTGGCGAGGACAGCGGCAACACCAAAATCGAGTTCTTGGGCAAGGTGAACGAGTACTTGTCCCTGTCGATGACCTTTATCCTGGCCTTTGGCATCTGCTTCCAGTTGCCGGTGCTGCTGACGCTGATGGGCCGCGCTGGCCTGGTGACGGCCGATGGCTTGTCGGGTGGGCGCAAATACGCGGTCGTGGCGATCGCGGCTTTGGCGGCCATCCTGACGCCGCCCGATGTGATCAGTCAGATCGGGCTCGGAGGGGCGGTTTACTTGCTCTACGAAATCTCGATCCATCTCGTGCGCTTGGCCGAGCAGAAACGCGATGCGCGCCGGGCGGCGGAAGAGGCCGGCGAAGAGGCATGAGCGTCTCGGAGTTCGAGACGACCGCCCTGTTGACCCGCATTGCCGAGGCGCTGGAGCGGATCAGCCCGCCGCCCGCACCCTCGCCAAATTGGGATGCAGCCGAGGCCTTTGTGTGGTCGGCCGATCCAGATCGTCTGACGCCTGTCGCGCGCATCGCGCGGGTGCCGATCGAGCGCTTGGTTGGCATCGACCGCGCCCGCGACACGCTACTGGACAACACCCGCCGCTTTGCCAAAGGGCTTGCGGCCAACAATGTGCTGCTTTGGGGCGCGCGGGGTATGGGCAAGAGCTCTCTGGTCAAGGCCGCCCATGCCACAGCCAATGCCGAGACGGGCACGCTCCGCCTGATCGAGATCCACCGCGAGGACATCCCGACGATCCACCGGCTGCTGGCGCGGCTCGACGGCGTGCCGCAGCGCTTCTTGGTCTTTTGCGATGATTTGTCCTTCGACAAGGACGATCAGCACTACAAGAGCCTGAAGGCCGTGCTGGACGGCGGCGTCGCTGGGCGGTCCGAAAACGTGTTGCTCTATGCCACCTCGAACCGGCGGCACCTGATGCCGCGGGACATGATCGAGAACGAGCGCTCGACGGCGATCAACCCTTCGGAAGCAACCGAGGAAAAGGTGAGCCTGTCGGACCGGTTCGGCCTGTGGCTCGGCTTTCATCCTTGTGACCAAGCCGAGTATCTGGCGATGATCCGGGGCTATTGCGATGCGTTCGCGATCGCCATTGATGACGAGCGGTTGCGGGCCGAGGCGATCGAGTGGCGCCAAACCCGTGGCGCCATGTCAGGCCGAGTGGCGTGGCAATTTGTCCAGGATCTCGCTGGCCGCGAGGGCGCGAGCCTCAGCCCCGGCGGCTGAACCGCTGCGCGCCCAGATCCTTCTTGCCCATCAGCAAGAGCCAGACCGCAGCGGGCAGCTGCACCGCGGTCGCGATGGTCCCGCTCGTTCCCACCAAGGCGGTGTTCGTGTCGCTGACATCGCCGAGGTCGGCGTTGAAAACAGGGCCGACGCGAACGCGCCGTCTTCCCTCTCGACCGAAAATCACAGTGCTCTTGGTCAGCTCGAACCAGTCCACCGTGCCGTTCTGGTCAGCTCATGAGGGATACTCGCCGTGGTAGATCTCTGTGATCTGCCAAACCGGCGCGGCCTGTGCCCTTGCTGCGACGAAAGATGTGGCATGCAAGACTGCCCACTTGATTACGCGGGGACAGTCCGAACTTGAGGCGTCACTGTCCGGCGTATAGGGCCCGCTTCGCACGTCAGATATAGCGCATAGGATCGACCGAGGCGGCCCCTTCGCGCACCTCGAAATGCATGCGCGCATCCACGCCGCCCTCCGGGGTCGCCACAACGCCAATGGGCTGGCCGCGGCTGACGATATCGCCCCTCTTCACTGTGACATCGGAGATGCGGCCATAGACGGTAAGGAGCTCGCCCGGATGGCGCAGCAGCACGATGGTGCCAAGCCCGCCCAGAGCCTCAGAGACCAGCGCCACTTCGCCGGCCTCGGCCGCAACCACGGTTGCTCCGGGTGGCGCAGCAAAGTCGACGCCGTCATTCTTGATGCCGCCAGCGCCCTCTCGATAGCCGAGCGCCACGGGTCCATCGACCGGGCGCTGCAGGCGCGTTGTGGAGGCGGGCGCCGCAGGAGACGGCTCACTCGTTGCCGGGTCGCTGTCATTGGCCACGGGCAGTTCGGCAGCCGGTTCCCCGATCGCGACCGCAGGATCTGGCGCGCGCGCGATCTCTGTCGGCTCGGCAACCTCGCGGCTGCCGGACTGGTATTGGCTGAGCGCCGGTGAGCGCAGTGTCTCGGCCGGGCGCGGCTCGGGCGGCAGCGGATCGCCGGAGCTCGGCGGCGCTGGGATGGCCACGCCTTCGCCGGGCGTCTCGGTCAGGGGCTCTTCGGCCGAGGGATCGCCCGAGCGGTCGATCGCACCCAAGACCAGCTCGGGGCTCCAACTTCCATCATTGGCCGGCGGTGCCGTGGCAGGTGCGGTTTGCGGCGCTGCCGCTACGGTCGTGGCGGCGGGATCCGAGAGATCGAGCGGGGCCGCCTCGATGCTCGGGCTGGCCGGTGCGGCCGATGGTGCAAGCGCCGGGGCGGGCGCGGGCGTCGGCTGCCAGCCGCCGGGGCGGGGTGGCAGCACCAGCTCGTCGCCGGCGCGTAGGCTGTGGGTCGCCGAGAGGCCGTTATACGCTCCGAGTTCCGAGGCGGAGAGGCCGATCCGCTCGGCCAGCGTCGCCACCGTGTCGCCGTCCTGGGCGCGCGCCGCGGCATAGCCGTCATAGGCCACGATCCCATCGCCGCCGGGCAACGGGGTCGCGGTATTGCTCCGTGCCGCCGCAGAACTGCCGCCGCCAGAAGGGTCGGACCCGCGGATCTCAACCTCCGCATTGCTGGGATCCTGACGCCCGGCACAGGCGGCCAAGGCCAATGCCAGGATGCAGCCCGTCGCGCCGCGCCAAATCCGAGTGCTCGGTCGTCTCATGGTTCTGCCTCATAGCGTCAGGCGCCGCCTCGCGGGCCGGCGCATCTAGCGTTCGGCGTCCTCGGGCAGTCCCTGGATCAGGGGGACAAAGCGCACATCCCCGAGTTCCGTATATGTCAGCCCGTCGGCGCTCTTCTCAATTTTTATCAACTGCTGCACATCATGGGACTGGCCCACCGGCAGCACCATTATGCCACCGTCACGCAATTGGTCCAACAAAAGCGGCGGGGTGTCGTCTGCGGCCGCCGTGATGATGATGCGATCGAAGGGGGCCTGCTCGGGCCATCCGATGGTGCCGTCGCCGATCCGGATGGTGACATTGCCAAGCCCCTGGGCTTCGATGCGGCCGCGCGCGAGCATGGCCAGCGGCCGGTGGCGCTCGATCGAGTAGACCCTGCGCGCCAGCCGCGCCAAAACCGCCGCCTGGTAGCCAGAACCCGCACCGATCTCGAGCACCTTGCAGCGGGGCGTGACATCCAGCGCCTGGCTCATCATACCCACGACCGTCGGCTGGCTGATCGTCTGGCCACAGCGGATGGGCAAGGCGGTGTTGTCATAGGCGCGGCGCTCGAAGGCCGCCTCGACAAACGCCTCGCGCGGCGTGCGCTCGATTGCCGACAAAACGGCCTTGTTCGTTACGCCGCGCGAGCGCAGCTCATAGATCAACCGCATCAGGGTCTCGGCCCGCTCTGACGCCTCTGCCATCCCGATCTACGCTCCCAGCACGCCCCTCACGCCGCCGCGCCAGCCTACTCGGCGCGGGGACCGTTGTCAGCCCAGCGCGGCCCGCGCCTCGCCCATCAATGCATCGGCGGTGAGGTCGATGCCGAGCGGGGTGATGGTCACCCATCCCTCGATCAGACGCCGCGCATCCGAGCCCTCAGGCGCTGAGGCATTGCTGGTGCGGTGGCGGTAGAAATAGAACTCGCGGCCATTTGGCGCGGTGTGGGGCACAAGCTCGAAGGTGCCATCGGCGCGGATGCCCTGGCGGCAGACCTGCATGCCTTGCACCGCATCGGCCGCGACGGCGGGGAAGTTTACGTTGTAGAACGCGCCTTTCGGGCAGGGCATCGCCAGCACCCGGTGCACCGCCTCGACGCCGAGCCGGCGCGAGGCCTCCCACATATCCTCCGGCCCCTCCGGCCCGCGGGTATAGAACTGGCTGAGAGCGATGGCGCGGATCCCGGCCAGGGCCCCCTCCATCGCGCCGCCGACGGTGCCGGAATAGACCACATCCTCGGCCACATTGTGCCCCCGGTTGACGCCCGAGAGGATGAGATCGGGCGGCGTCTCGGCCATCACGCCGTTCAGCCCCGCGATCGCGCAATCGGCCGGATAGCCGTCGACCGCAAAGCGCCGTGGCCCCATCTCGGTGATGCGCAGCGGTGTCGTGTAGGAGATCGCATGGCCGACGCCCGAGCGCTCGCTCTCCGGGGCCACGACCCAGACCTCGCCCTCCGGCCCGGCGAGCTCGGCGCCAATCGCTTCGGCAACCGCCAAGCCCGGCGCCGTGATGCCGTCGTCATTCGTGATCAAGATGCGCATGATGCCCCCGCTGCGGGTCGGTGTCGCCCGCCGAGGGTGGGTTTTAGGGGCGCGCCCGCGTTCCGTCCATCGCCAATGCTGCGGAAAGGTAGCCTGCGGCGAAGGGAACCATCCTGCCGGCCGAGACCAGCACGCTCTCAGCCAAACCTATGCGTCCCATGCGGCCTTGCCCGGTTGCCAGAAAGGCCTGGCCGATCGCGGGAAAATGGGTGTTCAGATCATCGCCCACATCGGGGATGGCCAAGACGTGGTCGCCTTCGGGCACGAGGCGGGTTTTGCGCCGACCATGGGGGATGAGGCCTTCGGCATGGTGGAGCAGCGATAGACGATTGAACCCCACGCCGAGCAACAGCATCTGCGCATCCATCTCGGTCATACGTGCAAAGGGCGAGGCGGTGCCGGTCGCCCAGGCCACGGGATGCGGCTCGAGGATCACCCCGGCCTGTGGACCAGCGGCAATGACCGAAGTGGTCGGATGCGCGCTCCGCCGCGTGCCGGGGCGCTGGCGCAGGGCTTCCGTGATCGCGCCCATCTCGCTCGGCGCCGTGGCGGGGTCGTCGGGCCAGGTTTCGCGCGCCTTGTCTGCCCACCATTTTGGGGCCGTCTCGACAATCCCGTCGAGCGAGACCGAGGCGTTGATAAAGGCGGGCATCACGAGGGTGCCCTGTGGCCCGAGCGCCGCCATCAGCGCGTCGACCACCGTCGGAGCCCCGCCCTCGACGGGGCCCATGGCGGACAGCGAGGCGTGCACCATCAGAACGCCGCCAGACGCCACGCCGAGCGCCCAGAGATCATCGGTGATGCGCGGGGCTGTCAGATCCACGGACATCTCCCTTTCGGCCAGGGCACGGGTCCCCGCAGGTGCCCGCTGGGATCCGTGCCGGTCAGCCGAGTGCTCCGTCCTCGGCGATCCGGCTGGCGCCCCTCAGATAGGGGCGCAAGACCTCGGGCAGCGTCACCGAGCCATCCGCCTCCTGCCCGTTCTCGACCACCGCGATCAAGGCGCGTCCGACCGCGAGGCCCGAGCCATTCAGCGTGTGCACAAAGTCTGGCTTCTTGTCCGCCTCGCGCCGGAACCGTGCATTCATCCGCCGCGCCTGGAAATCGCCGCAGACCGAGCAGCTCGAGATCTCACGGTAGCGGTTCTGCCCAGGCAGCCAGACCTCGATGTCGTGCGTGCGCCGGGCGCCAAAGCCCATATCGCCCGTGCACAGCACCAGAGTGCGATAGGGCAGGCCGAGCCGCTCCAGGATGTCCTCGGCACAGCGCGTCATGCGGTCGAGCTCGGCCAGACTGTCTTCGGGCCGGGTGATCGAGACCATCTCAACCTTCTCGAACTGGTGCTGGCGCAGGATGCCCGTCACATCCTTGCCTGCCGAGCCCGCCTCGGACCGGAAGCATTGGCTGTGCGCGGTGTAGCGGCGCGGCAGGCTCGATTCGTCGAGCATGTCGCCGGCGACCATATTGGTCAGCGTGACCTCCGAGGTTGGGATCAGCCACCAACCATTGGTGGTCTGATAGCTGTCCTCGGCGAATTTTGGCAACTGGCCGGTGCCGACCATCGCCTCCTCGCGCACCAAGATCGGGGTCCAAACCTCGGTCAGCCCGTTCTCGGTGATGTGCGTGTCGAGCATAAACTGCGCCAGCGCCCGATGGAGCCGGATGAGGCTGCCGGTCAGCACCATGAACCGGCTGCCCGAAAGCTTGGCCGCCCGGGCCAGATCGAGCCCCGCGGCGACACCTGGGATCTCGAAGTGCTCGCGCGGGTCAAACTCGAAATTGCGCGGATTGCCCCAGCGCCGAAGCTCGACGTTGGCGTCCTGGTCGGCACCATCGGGCACACTGTCGAGCGGGGCGTTGGGCAGGCCCATCAGCCAGTCGGTCAGCGCCTCGTCCTTGGCTTTCGCCTCGGCCTCGAGGGTAGCGATCTCGTCCTTCATGGCCGCGACGCGCGCCCGTAACGCCTCGAATTCGGCCTGATTGCCGGTTTTCTTGACCAAGCCGATTTCCTTGCTGGCCTGGTTGCGCTCGGCAAGGGCGGTCTCTGCCCGGGTGATACAGTCCCGGCGCGCAGCATCCAGCGCCAAGATCTCCGACGACACCGGCGAGAGCCCGCGCCGCGCGAGCATCGCGTCAAAGCCATCGGGGTTCTCACGGATCAGTCGGATATCATGCATAGGGGGCCCTCCTTTATAGGCCGGGCGCCTTATGCCTCATCGCGCCAGCCAGCGCCAGTCGCAGTGACGGTCGGGATTACGCCTCGGTGCCGGCGTCGTCCTCGCCGAGCCAGGTTCGATAGGCCGCCTCATAGGTCTCCCAACTGCCATCATTGGCTGCATCGAACCAATGCTCGGGCGCTGCGAGCCCCTCGGGCAGCCGGGTGAGGCCGAGGCCCGCCTTCACACCAAAGGCCGCAAGGATCGCATCGGCATCGAGGTTCTGGACGTCAGAGAGATCCGCTGAGCGCAGGGAGGCCCGGGCCATGGTCGCATCGGTCAGGTCTGAGGATCCGAGCATCGCACCCCTAAGGACCGAGGCCTCAAAATACGCATCTTTCAGGTTCGCGCCTTCCAGCCGCGCACCGACCAGGATCGCGTCCTCAAAATCAGCGCCTGCGGCATCGACCGCGGTCAGGCGGGCGCCACGGAGATCAGCCCCCTCGAGGCGCGCCCGTGTGAGAACGGCTGCCTCCAAGCGGGCGCCGCGCAAGGTGATGCCCTCTACAACGCATCCGCGCAGCACCGCCGAGTGCAGCTGAGCGCCCCGGGCATTCGCGCGCTTCAGATTTGCCTCGACGAGGACTGCGGCCTCCAGATGGGCCTCGGCCAGATCGGCGCCCTCGAGATTCGCCCATCGCAGATCGGCTTTCTCCAAATGCGCCGCCGTGAGGGTTGCGTTGCTGAGATGCGCCTCTGAGAGATCCGCTTCCGCGAGATGGGCGCCCGACAGATCGGCCCGCTCCAGCTCTGCGCTGGAAAAGTCGGCCCGCTCGAGGCGCGCACCGGCGAAGATAGCCTTGCTCAGACGGGCTCCGGAAAGGGTTGCCCCAACCAAATAGGCTCCACGCAAATCGATGATCGGTGGTTGGCCCTCGCCGGCTTGTGCGGCCGAGGCCTGACGGAGGATGATGGAAAGCGCGGCGCGCGTGTCCGCCGCTGGCTGGGGCAGAACATCGAGCCAGCGCGAGAGGTCGTTGTCCTGGGAAAACGGACGCCGGCCAAAGCGGTCGATAAAGGTGGCATCTTCTTGGCTAGGGTCTCGTGAGAGATCCGCGTTCCAGGGCGGCAGGGGTTTGGGCGTAGCCGCCCCAGGGGCGCTCACGCGCACAAATGCGCAGAGCGTCTCGACCACAGGCGCTACATGGGCCTGGCTGTCACGGGCGATCTGGTCGAGGGCGTAGATCGCCCCGAGACGGGCGGCCTGGTTTTGGCTGCCGAGCTGCTCCGTCGCCTTGGCAAACCGCTCGGCGAAACGGATATCGGCGGCCGACGCCGTCCGCGCCTCGGCGGCGCTGGCCTGGCGCAGGGCAAGCGCATAGTGTTGGTGCAGGGTCCAGGTTCGAAACAACAGAACCGGTGCCAGAAGCAGGGACGCCAAGGCGATCAAGATGAGGGCAAAAGCATGCGCGAGAGGCAACACCGCGCCAGCCTGCCCGGATCCGCGGATCTCAGCGAGTGATGCTGCAAGATCAAATCCGAGCCGTGCCGTGGCCACAAGCATGGCAAGCCATCCGATGGCAATGGCCACCGCTAACCCGTACCCGATGCTCTTTATCAGGAAAACAAGCGGCGACGACTTGTTGGATGGGACCGACTCGCGCATGGCAACACCCTATCGGGTGAATGACGCCGCGCAAATTGGCTCGTCAAGGTGAAGGAAACCGCGGTCGACGGGCCATCCCAAACCCCGTCGGCTTGGTCAGTCCGTATCAGCCGACCAAGACTGCCACCATCATCAGAGCGTAGAGTGTTAGGCCAAGTGTGGGCGCGATGATGTAGATTGCGTCCATCTCTTCTCTCCCAGAACCGCCGCGGGGGGCACCGCGGGCTGGTATTACGCGCCGGATCGGTTATCATATCATTACCAGCGCCTTCTGTTTGAACCAGCTCTTAAAGAACAGCAGCGGTGGCCCAAACAAAATCTTATTAGCACAGTCTGTCGCAGTTGACAATCGGCGGTTCGGACCAGTGGGCCTTTTGGAGGCCTGCCTTGCATCGCCGAGAGCCGCCCGTATATACGTCGCAACGGAAGCCGGAGCGAGCCGGTGCAGCGGCCGCTTATCCGCTTGAGACGCGGTGCAACGCGCCTGTTGAGCGGGACGCCGGGCAGGAAGAGGACAGTCCATGATCGTGAGCCCAGCTTATGCTCAGACCGCCGGGGATGCCGGCGCCGCGGGGGGGTTGCTTGGCATCGTCCCCTTCATCTTGATGTTTGTCATCTTCTACTTCTTCTTGATTCGTCCGCAACAGCGACGGATGAAGGAGCATCGCAAGATGATCGAGAACCTGCGCAAGGGCGATCAGGTGATCACGGCCGGCGGGCTATATGGCAAGGTCACCCGGATCCTCGAAGAAGACGATTGCGAGGTCCAGATCGCCGAGGGCGTGAAGATCAAGCTCGTGAAATCGACGATCTCTGCGGTGGTGTCTAAGACCGAGCCGGCGGCGGGCAGCTGACGCCAGCGCCGCCCTCACCGCCGACCCCCATCCGCTGCGGGCCGCCGAGGCCAGGGAGACCCCATGCTGCAGTTCCCGCTCTGGAAGACGCTGCTGACGGTCGGGCTCTGCCTCGCCGGCTTGGTGTTTGCCGCTCCGAACCTCTTCTATGATGCGGCCGATGGCGCCGCACGGGCCAAGGCCGAGATCGAGCGGTTGGAGTCGCGGGGCCAGCCGGTCGATCCTGCGCTGATCGAACAGGCCGAGGCATGGCCCGCCTGGGCACCGCCCGGGGTCGTCTCGCTCGGGCTCGACCTGCGGGGCGGGGCGCATCTGCTCGTCGAGGTCCAGATCGCCGAGGTCGTCGCCGAGCGCATGCAGAACCTGCGCGACGATGTGCGGCGGGTCCTGCGCGATGCGGATGTGCGTCGCTTCACCGGCCTCGTGGCCGAGGAGGGCTCGGTCCGGATCACCATCAGCAATGCCGAGCAGGTGGACACGGCCGGCGCGGCCTTGCGCAGTTTGGCCCAGCCGGTCGGCGGTGGGATCGCCGGCGGCTTCGGCATGGGCGGCATCGCGGCGGGGCAGGATCTCGAGGTGTCTCTCGATGGTGACGGCCAAACCTGGCGGCTCACCCTGTCCGAGGCCGCGCTGACCGAGTTGACCGACCGCACCATGGCCCAGTCGCTCGAGGTCATGCGCCGCCGCATCGACGAGACCGGCACGCGCGAGCCGACGATCCAACGCCAGGGCGAGGATCGCATCCTGATCCAGGTGCCGGGCATCGGCTCCGCGGCCGAGTTGCTCGAGCTGATCGGACGCACCGCCAAGCTCACCTTCCACTCGGTGGAGGGGTTTGGCGAGACCAGCTACAATTCCGGCCCCGGGCAGTTGGTGGTGGGCGATGCCGAAGGCGGCGCCCCCTATCTGATCGAGCGCAAGGCGATCCTCTCGGGCGACAACCTGACCGATGCGAGCCTCGGCTTCCATCCAGACACCGGACTACCCGTCGTGAACTTCCGCTTCGACAGCTCGGGCGCGCGGGTCTTCGGCGACTATACGGCGGCCAATGTGGGCCGGCTCTTTGCCACGGTGCTGGACGGCGAGGTGATCACCGCTCCGCGCATCCAGTCCCCGATCCTGGGCGGCGCCGGGTTTATCGAGGGCAGCTTCACGGTCGAGAGCGCGACGCAGCTCGCCATTCTGTTGCGATCGGGTGCGCTGCCGGCCTCGATCAAGACGCTTGAACAACGCACCGTCGGACCGGATCTCGGCGCCGACTCGATCGCGGCCGGCTCGGCGGCCACCATGCTGGCCTTTGGCGCGGTGCTGATCTTCATGATCGCCGCTTATGGGCGGTTCGGCATGTTCGCCGCCATCGCGCTGGTGCTGAACCTTGCCATGCTGATCGCGTTGCTATCAGTCATCGGGGCGACGCTCACCTTGCCAGGCATCGCCGGCATCGTGCTCACCATCGGCATGGCGGTGGATGCCAACGTTCTCATCTTTGAGCGCATACGCGAGGAGTTGCGGAGCGCAAAGGGGCCAGCACGCGCCATCGACAAGGGCTATTCCGAGGCGGTCTCGGCCATCGTGGATGCCAACATCACCACGCTGATCGCCGCGATCATCCTGTTCGCGATTGGCTCGGGTCCGGTCAAGGGGTTTGCGGTAACCTTGGGGCTCGGCATCCTGACCTCGGTGTTCACAGCCTTCATGGTGACGCGGCTCATGGTGATCACCTGGCTCGACCGCGTGCGGCCCAAGGTTTTGAAGGTCGCGCTGCTGCGTCTGGTGCCTGAGAAGACCTCGGTGAACTTCCTCAGCCTGCGGCGCGCGACCATGGGCTTGTCCTCGGCGGCCTGCATCGGCTCGATCGCTGTCGCAGCCATGCTGGGGCTGAACTTCGGCATCGATTTCCGGGGCGGCACGATGCTCGAGATCCGCACCCAGCAGTCGGCAGATCTCGGGGCGATCCGCCAGGTTGTGACGGATATGGAGCTCGGCGATGTTGCAGTGCAGAGCTTCGGCTCGGACCGCGATGTGCTGGTGCGGGTTGAGGAGCAGGCCGGCGATGGTGACGACCGCATGGCCGTTGCCGAGGATCTGGGCAAGGTCCTGCAATCGGCCTTCCCGGGCAGCGAGATCCGACGGGTCGAAGTGGTCGGCCCCAAAGTGTCGAGCGAGCTCTTGCAAGCCGGCGCCTTGGCTATCCTTTTGGCCGTCTTGGCGGTGCTCATCTATATCTGGCTACGCTTTGAGTGGCAGTTCGGCCTCGGCGCCGTGGTCGCGCTGGTGCATGATGTGCTGCTGACCATTGGCATCTTTGCGCTCACAGGCATCGAGTTCAATCTGGCCATCATCGCCGCCATCCTGACCATCGTCGGCTATTCGTTGAACGACACGGTCGTGGTGTTCGACCGGGTGCGCGAGAACTTACGCAAATACAAGAAGATGCCGCTGATCGAGCTGCTCAACCTCTCGATCAACGAGACGCTGGCCCGCACCGTGATGACCTCGGTCACCACGCTGATTGCGCTGGGTGCGATGTTCTTCCTGGGCCCGCCGGTCATCCAAGGGTTCACCTTTGCGATGATCTGGGGCGTGGTGATCGGCACCTATTCGTCGGTCTTCGTGGCGGCGGCAACGTTGCTCTGGCTGGGCGTCAAGCGCGACTGGAGCACGGCCGAGGAGGCCAAGGCGGGCGTGCGGCTCGACGGCGCCCAGGTCTGAGGCGGCGCCCATGCGGATGAACGAGATCGGATACCAGGGCCAGCCGCCGATCGACGGCTATCGCCCTGGCGCTTTCCGCATCCGCGAGGCCTGGTACGAGGGATCGGTGGTGTGCGCGCCGTCCGGTGTCTCCTCGATCGCCATGCCGATGGCGCCCGAGACGGTGGAGACGCTGGCGGCCCTGGCCCCCGAGATCGACGTTCTGCTGGTCGGCATGGGGGCCGAAGTCGCTCCGCTGCCCGCCGCCATCCGCGTCGCACTCGAGACCGCCGGCATTGGCGTCGAGGTCATGGCCACCCCGTCCGCCTGCCGCACCTACAACGTGCTGCTCTCCGAGGGCCGCCGCGTCGCCTGCGCCCTCACCGCCGTCTGAGCGGCCAGACCGGTTTGGGCCAGTGTCGCGCCGCCGAGGTCACAGCCAGGCCGCCGCGCTTCCCGGCGCGGCCCATCGGCGGTGAAATCGCCCTGGGCCAAACGGCGCCCCTTTCGGAACCGTGTCGTTAGGATATATGGGGGCGGAGAGGGGCCGGCCGGCTCCCGCGTACCACCCAAAGGCACCACCCAGAGGAGGGACATCCCATGGCATTCACGCTTCCCGATCTGCCCTATGCCCACGACGCGCTGGCCGCGAGCGGCATGTCGAAGGAGACCATGGAGTATCACCACGATCTCCACCACAACGCCTATGTCACCAAGGGCAACGAGCTGATCGCCGGCACCCCTTGGGAGGGAGCGGACAACGCCAAGTTGCCCGAGGTGATTACCGGCACCTATGGCAAGGACGAGCACCAGGGACTGTTCAACCAGGTCTCGCAGCATTGGAACCACATCCAGTTCTGGGAGATGATGGCGCCCGGCGGCTCGGCCATGCCCTCTGAGCTTGAGAGCGCGATTTCCGGCGCCTTTGGCTCGGTCGACGATTTCAAGAAGGCGTTCTCGGCGGCCGGTGCCGGTCAGTTCGGCTCGGGCTGGGCTTGGCTGGTCGCCGATGGCGGCACGCTCAAGGTCACCAAGACCGCGAACGGGGTGAACCCGCTTTGCTTTGGCCAGACCGCCCTACTCGGTTGCGATGTGTGGGAGCATTCCTATTACATCGACTACCGCAACAAGCGCCCGGCCTATCTTGAGAATTTCCTCAACAACCTGGTGAACTGGGATAACGTGGCGGCCCGCCTGGCCGCGGCGTGAGCCTATGACCGGTTTGCCGGACCGGGACGCCCGGTCCGGCCTTTGGCTCGGCGTGTTGGCCGCTTTTGCGGCCAACACGATCTGGGGTCTGAACCCGCTATATTTCGGTTTGCTCGACCATGTGCCGGCGCCCGAGCTGCTGGCGCACCGGATCTTTTGGGGCGGTGTCTTTGCCGTCGTCTTTTGTCTGGCGAGCGGGCGAGTTGGATCCGTGGCCGGCGTCTTCCGGAGCCCGTGCGCGCTTGCCGGCCTAGCGGTGACCGCGATGCTGGTCACGCTAAACTGGCTCGTCTATCTGTTCGCCATACAATCGGAGCGCGTAACCGAGGCGGGGTTCGGCTTCTACCTGATGCCGCTCGTTGCCGTAACGCTGGGTGTCGTCTTGCTGGGCGAGCGGCTGGGTCGGCTGCGATGGGCGGCGGTGGCCTTGGCGGCGCTTGCGGTGGCGGGCCTGGCGGTCAGCCAAGAGTCGGTGCCGGTCGCTTCGCTGGTGATCGCCATCAGCTTTGGGACCTATGGGCTGCTGCGCAAGCGCATGGCAACCGGTGCGATTACGGGCTTTGCCGTCGAGGCGTTGTTGCTGACGCCCTTCGCCTTGGGGTGGTTGCTGCTGGTCCATGACAGCCGGGGCGGCGCGTTCGGGGCCGATGCCGGGGACACGGCGCTGCTCATTCTCTCTGGGCCAATCACGGGGCTGCCGCTCATTCTGTTTGCCGAGGCGGCGCGCCGGCTGGCCTATTCGACCGTCGGCATCCTGCAATACATCAACCCGACGCTGCAGATCGGCTGTGCGCTGCTGTTGCTCGGAGAGCCGGTGACACCTGCACTGGTGCTGGCGCTGGGGCTGATCTGGGCGGCGTTGGCGCTCTACAGCCTGTCATTGGTTAGGCCCGGGCAACCGCCGGAGCCGCCTGGGCCGAGGTCTGCAGCCAGTTGATATAGACGCGCTCGGCCAGGCGCTCGAAACCGGGCATGCGCGCCGCACAAGCCGCCTCCAGCGCCGCTGCACCGCCCGCGCCATAGGCTTTGTCGAGCGCTGCGGCGTATTCCGGGATGGCAGCCCATCCCGCGACAGTGTCGCTTTCGATCTCGATATGAAACTGCACCGAATAGGCCCGCGGCCCCCAGCCCATGGCCTGGACCGCGCAATCCGGCGATGTGGCGAGGCACCGCGCGCCTGCCGGCATCTGCACCACCTCGGCCGAGTGCCATTGCAGGCAGGCAAAGCGCCCCGGCAGGTCGTCGAACAGGATGCTGGTCGCGCCCTCTTCGGTCAGTTGCACGTCCATCACGCCGATCTCGGGCCGGGCGGATGGCCTGACCTTGCCCCCCAAGGCCTCGGCCAAGAGCTGGTGCCCGAGGCAAAGGCCGAGGAAGGCCATGCCACGGCCCTCCACGGCCTCGCGAATCAGCGCCTTCTCAGCGCAGAGCCAGGGGTGGGCGTCCTCCTGCCAGACATCCATGGGGCCGCCCATGACCCAGAGCGCGCCAAACTCAGCCAGATGAGAGGCATCTGGCACGGGCTCGCCCTCGTCGAGATGCACCGGGTGCCAGCTGTGCCCATCCTCGGCCAGGAAACGCCGGAAGATCCCCGGATGCTCGATGCGCTCATGCTGCAGAACCAGGATTTTCATGGGCCCTCTCCTTGTGCTGCGCAAACACTGCCGCGAGCGGACCGGCGGCCGCAAGCCTCAGGGCATCGGTTTTTCACCGAGCGGCACGATCTCGAAGACGACAAGATCGGCCCAGTGGGAGGTCCAGACCGTGAAAAGCTGCGGATCCGCGGTCTCCATCAGCTGAAAGCAGCGCGTTCCATCCGCCGAGAGCCAGCTGTCGAGATAGACAAGGCCTGGCGGGATCATCCGCCCGCGCTCGGCAAACCGGGCACAGACCGGGTTGCGTCCCTCCAGGAACGTTTCGATGACCATGTATCGCAGTGGCGCCTCCTCGCGTGTGCCGGCCCGGGCCGCGGATCGCCGCCAGTTCTTCATCCCAGCCATGGTGGACGGCCATCGCGCGCACTGCTAGCCCTTAGGCGAGCGCAGCCAAAGGTGCGTTTGCGCCACCCCGGTTGAGGAGCGCCAGAATGGCCTTGCATAGCCGATCGCTCCAAGGGGGCGGGCCAGAGCCCTCTCATCTGGTGCTCAGCAACGCCATGCTGGTCGATGGCGAGGCCGACCGACCGCGCGGGCCGTGGCATCTGCGCATCGCCCAGGGGCGCATCCAACAGCTGTCCGAGAGCCCCCTGGCGAGCGCGAGCGCAACGGTGCTCGACCTCAACGGGCGGGTGCTGATGCCAGGCTTGATCGATGCCCATGTGCACGTGGTCGCGACCACCCCTGATCTTGGCGCCAACGGACGGTTGCCGGACAGTCTGGTCGCCCTCCGTGCGGCGGCCCTGATGGAGGCCATGCTGCGGCGCGGGTTCACCACCGTGCGGGATCTCGGCGGTGCGGATATCGGTCTTGCGATGGCGGTGGAGGCCGGCTTGATCGCTGGCCCGCGGCTGATCATCTGCGGCAAGGCGCTCAGTCAGACCGGCGGGCATTGTGACTACCGCGGGCGGTTCGAACGGCTGGGGGTCGATCACTATCCCCATCGCCTTGGCTGCATGGGCCGCATCGTCGACGGCGTTCCAGAGATGCGCCGTGCCTGCCGCGAGGAGATCAAGGGCGGCGCTGCGTTCATCAAGCTGATGGTGAACGGCGGCGTCTCTTCCCCAACCGATCCCATTGCGTTCTATGGCTTTGCACGCGAAGAAATTCTCGCGGCGGTCGAAGAGGCCGAGAGCGCGCAGACCTATGTGGCAGGCCACCTCTACACCGATGAGGCGATCCGTCGGGCGGTCGAGTGCGGGGTCAGGTCGATCGAGCATGGCAACTTGGTCAGCGATGCGACCGCGCGGCTGATGGCGCAGAAGGGCTGTGTGGTTGTGCCGACGCTCGTAACCTATGATGCCTTGGCCGAGGACGGGCCATCGCTCGGCCTGCCGCCGGACAGCATCGCCAAGATCGGGGATGTGCGGGGCGCCGGTCTCGCCTCGCTCGAGACCTATACCCGCGCCGGTGTGCCCATGGCCTTTGGCACGGATTTGTTGGGCGGCATGCAGGTGCGCCAATCCGATGAGTTCACGATCCGCGGGCGCGTGCTGCCAGCGCAGGAGGTGATCCGCTCCGCCACCTCCGTCGCCGCTGCCGTCTGCAAGCGCACGGGCGAGATCGGCTGCATTGCCGAGGGCGCCTGTGCCGACCTGATCGCGGTCGATGGCGACCCGCTTACCGATCTCTCGGTCCTGACGGGCCAGGGCGAGCGGATCCACCTGATCATCAAGGGCGGCGCCATCCACAAGGCGGCGCTCTAGCGGCCCGCCGACGCGTATCTCGACAAACTGGGCCTGGCGGGCGACGATCGCGCCGTCGAGCAAGGCGGGAGGCGCCAGATGTCATCCAAGGAACCCGCGATGATCGTAGCGGCGCAGCCCGAGGCGGCGGAGGCCGGTGCTCGGGTGCTGATGCGCGGCGGCAACGCGGTCGATGCGGCGATGGCGGCTGCGCTGGTCCAAGGGGTGGTCGATCCGCAGATGTGCGGGATCGCGGGCTTTGGCTCCTGCCAGATCTATGACCCAGGCAGCGGTCGCCATGCGTGCATCGATTTCCATGGCCGGACACCGCTGGCTGCGACGCCGGAGATGTGGGCCGACCGGCTCGAGGGCGAGACCCGGGACGGCTTCGGCTTTGTTTTGCGGGGCCATGTCAACGATCTCGGGCACCAATCGGTGGCGACGCCGGGCGCGCTGATGGCCTATGCCGAGGCGGTGCGCGAGTTCGGCTCGTGGGATTGGGCCGATATTTGTGCGCCCGCCATCGCGCAGGCCGAGGCGGGGTTCGCCGTGCGCCCGCATGTCTATTTTTGGTGGACCCATGGGGCCGAACATGGGCGCGTGGCCGTGGCCGAACGGCTCGCACATTCCCTCACCGGGCGTGAGATCTACTTTCGCGGCGATGGTCAGCCCAAGCGGATCGGCGAGCGCGTGCACAACCCGGACCTGGCGCGGACGCTGATGCGGATCGCGCGCGAAGGGGCCGAGGATTTCTACACCGGCGAGATCGCAGAGCGCATCGAGGCGGACATGGCCGCCCATGGCGGATTGCTGACCCGCGCCGATCTGGCCGCCTATCGCACCCAGCGCACCGAGCCTCTGCGCGGCACCTATCGCGGCCACGACATCGCGACCAATCATCCGCCGGGCGGCGGGATCATGCTGATCGAGATGCTCAACATCCTCGAGTGCTTTGACCTCGCCGCCATGGGGCATAACACGGCCGACTATATCCGCATCGTGTCCGAGGCGATGAAGGCAGCGACGGCGGACAAGGACGCCCATGTGGGCGACCCGGCCTTTGTGGCGGTGCCGTCGCATCTGACGCTCAAGGCCCATGCCCGCGGGATCGCCGAGCGTATCGCCGATGGCCAGCGCATCCGCGTGCCCCGCTATGGCCAGCCCGAGACGCCGCACACGACCCATGTGGCCGTGGTCGACCGCGCGGGGCTGTGCGTGAGCATGACCCATTCGCTTGGCATGCCCTCGGGCGTGATCCCCGATGGGCTCGGCTTTATGATGAATGGCTGTATGGGCGTGTTCGACCCGCGGCCGGGGCGGGCGGGATCGATCGCCCCGGGCAAGGCGCGGTTCAGCTCGGTCTGCCCCACGATCGTGTTCCGCCAGGGCCGTCCCCGCGTGGTGCTGGGCGCGCCCGGAGGCACGCAGATCGCCATGGGCGTGTTGCAGGCGATCCTGAACGTCATCGACTGGGAGATGGACATGGAGCGGGCTGTCTCGGCGCCACGCTTTTCAGCCACCTCGGATGCGGTCGACATCATGAACCGCATCCCCGATTATGCGGTGGAGCAGCTGAGAGCCGAGGGCATCGAAGTCCTCCGCTCGGCCCTGACCTTTGGCATCGGCGCGGTGCACGGGATCCGCATTGGGGCGGACGGCGCGCTGGATGGTGGAGCGGATCCCAGCCATGACGGCGTGGCGCTGCGTGTCTGAGCGCGCCTCTCCCGGTCCGCCCGCATGACCACCGAGACGGTGCTCTACCTCCTGGCGGGCGCGGCGGCGGGCGGTTTCGTCAATGGGCTTGCGGGCTTTGGCACAGCGCTCTTCGCGCTTGGCTGGTGGCTCCAGGTGCTGGCGCCGATCGAGGCCGTGGCCCTGTCGCTGGCGCTGTCCATTGCGGCCGGGGTGCCGGGGCTTTGGATGGTGCGCCGCGATATCGAGCCCTGGACCATCGCGCGGTTCCTGCTGCCAGCCTTGTTGGGCATTCCGATCGGGCTCTGGCTGCTCAAGCGTGTGGATGCGGGGCCGCTGACGGTCCTCGTGGCCGCACTTCTGTTGACCTATGGCGTCTATTTCGCCCGGCGTAAGGAGCTGCCCGTGTTGTCCGGCGATCGGCCGGTCAGCGACGGTGCGGTCGGCCTGGCGGGCGGTGTGCTGGGAGGGCTGGCCGGCCTCTCCGGCGCGCTGCCGACAATGTGGGTGGCCTTGCGCCCGTGGACCAAGCAAGGACGGCGTGCGTTGCTGCAGGCCTACAACCTCGCGGTGCTCTCGGTCGCCGCGATCCTGTTGTGGTGGGCGGGCGGCTATGGCGGGCGCGTGCCGATGGCGCTCTTGCTCACCTTGCCGGTCACCCTGATCGCCGCCCGTGCCGGAATGGCTGTATTCCAGCGGCTCGACGACCAACAGTTCCGACGACTACTGGTGCTGTTGATGCTCGCCTCGGGATGCGTGCTGTTGATCCGCCGAGCGCTCTGGATGTGATCAGCTCAGCAGGCGGGCGATTTCGGCATCGATGGCGGCCAGAAACGCGGGGTCATTACCGGGCGAGGCGGCGCAATGGCCCCAGGGGCTGTCCGGCACCACCAGACGCGCGCCGGGGATCAGCCCGGCTTCGATCTCGGTATCCTCGGGTGGGAAATACAGATCCTGGCGGCAGGTCATCAGCGTGGCACGGGCGCGGATGGCCCTCAGCGTCGCCTCAAAGCTTTGACCCGTGCCGGCGCTCACATCCCCTGCCGCCCAGGTCTCGAGCATCGCCAGCAGATCGTTTGCGTCCCAATTGGCCGCGTGATCTTCGGCCCAATCATCCAGCAGATCCGCAGGCGTCGCATGCCCGAGCGCGCGATGATGCCCCTCGCGGAAAAACGTCTGGGAGTAGGCCCAGCCCGCATAGACCCTGCCAAAGGCGCGCAGCCCCGCGACCGGCGGCGTGGCATAGTCTCCCCCGGCAAAGACCGCATCGGCGGTCAGCGCAGCTTTGACACCTTGCAGAAAGACCCAGTTGTGCGGCGAGGTGCGGGCCGATCCGCAGAAGGGCAAGATCGCCTCCACCAAATCCGGGTACTGCACGGCCCATTGATAGCTTTGGCAGGCGGCCATCGACCAGCCCATCACCAGCCGCAATCGGCGGATGCCGAGATGCTCGGTCAACAGCCGGTGCTGCGCCCGCACATTGTCGCGAAATGTGACCAGTGGAAAGCGCGGGCCATCCTGCGGCGGCGGAGTGTTCGAGGGCGAGCTCGATAACCCATTGCCCAGCAGATTGATCGAGACAATGAAATACCGCGCCGGGTCGAGCGGGCGGCCGGGGCCAAAGAAGCCTTCGTTCCGGCGATGGGTGCCGGTGTAGAAGGTCGGGACAAGGACGGCGTTGTCGCGATTCTCGGACAGCGCGCCCCAGGTTCGATAGGCCAGCGCAGCGTTGCGCAACACCTGTCCCGAGGCGAGCGGCAGGGTCTCGAGCGTGAAGAGGTCGACGTCGCGCACCGCTCAGGCCTCGATGAAATGCAGCCGATCGAAACGCTGGCGCAGGGCCGCCGTCTCGGGCGCGAGCGTCTCGGGCGCCTCGCTGGCCAGCGCACGGGCGATGAGCGCGGCGAGCGCGGGCGCATCCGCGGCCCCGACGCCCCACCGGACAAGCTCCGGGGTGCCAAGGCGGAGACCGTTCATATCTCCGGCGACCCCTGGTCGCGGCAAGCCGATGCCAGAGGCCAAGAAACCCGCACGGCGCAGATGCTTTGCCAGGGCCTGGCCACCCTGCGGCGCCTCCAGCGCAAACTGATGCGATGAGGTGACGCCGCGCGGCGTGCGAAAGACGGCAACCTGGTATGCCTCCAACGCCTCAGCCAGCGCTTCGGCCAGCGAGATCATGGCGGATGCATAGGCCGATCCCTGCGCCTGCCAGTCGAGCAGCGTTACCGCCAGCGCCGCCGATTTCGCCACATCGAAGTTCGCGGTCATGCCGGGGAAGGCGATTGCGTCCAGCCGCTCGGCCAGGTCCGCCTCGTTGGTCACGATCACCCCGCCCGCCGGTCCGCCAAGGCTTTTGTAGGTGCTTAAGGTCATCAGATGCGCGCCTTGGTCGAGCGGGTTCGGCCAAGCCCGGCCGGCAAAAAGCCCGCATTGGTGCGCGGCGTCGACCAGCAAATGGGCACCCACCCGGTCCGCAATCGCCCGCACCTCGGCCACGGGATGGGGCCAGAGGTTGAGGCTGCCGCCGAGCGTGATCAGCCGCGGGCGTAACGCCTCGGCCTGGGCCGTCAGTCCGGCCAGATCGACCGTGTAGCCTTCGGGGTCCACCGGAGCCTCATGGATCTCGAGCCCGTAGAGTCCGGCGCATCCCGGCGCGTGATGGGTCACGTGCCCGGCAATCTCAGCGGGCGGCACCAGAACGCTGTCGCCTGGTTTGCAGGTCGCCATGAAGGCGAACAGATTGGCCATCGCGCCCGAGGGCACGCGGATCTCGGCAAACTGCGCGCCAAACACCGCCTGGGCGAGCCGCGTCGCGTGCACCTCGATCTCTTCGATCGCCTCGAGCCCCATCTCGTATTTTTCACCCGGGGGCCCGAGCGAGGGGCGCGCGCCCAGTCCCGAAGCCAAGAACGCCTCGGCGGCTGGGTTCATGACATTGGTGGCAGGGTTCAGATTGAAACAGGCCGTCTCATGGATTTCGCGGTTCGCCTCGGCGAGACCGCCGATCCGTCGGCGGAGCGAGACGCCGGCAAGAGGTGAGCCTTCGATCTCTGCGATGCGCCGCTTGGCCACCTCGGGCATCCACGCCCGTGCCGCCGTCTGTTCAGCTCGTGCGCTCATTGTGTCTCCATGCGTCACTCGGCCAGAGTCTTGCTCGGATGCCCCCGCAGCGAAAGCGAGCGCCAGCGTCGCGCGCATGCCGCAAGGGAAGGGAAGTCTGCCTTTAGTACAATTTTTCGGTTGCGTACGCGGGACCTTCGCCGGACTCTCCAACAAGGTTTGAAAATTCTACAGAGGTCATGATGATCACCGCAAGGCTCGCGCTTGCTTTGAACCCGCCCCTCCGTGCCCCGCTCTGCCATGATCGCTGCTGTTGGGCGGCCGCGCTCCTGGCACTTGTCTCGATTGCCGCCATGACGGCGCCGGCGGAGGCCCAGATCTTCCCGGCCCCCGGCGACGAAACAGAGGTGCCAGTGTTCGACCCGGTCGCCGCGCCTGACGCGGGGATCGAGGCCACCACCAGCGAAACCTCGCGCTCGGTCACGACCCGCATTTCGACGACGATCAGCGACCGCATCTCTCAGGCGTTGCGGGTCGAGCGGTCTCGTGATGGTGAAGAGGACGAGGCGCGCGGCTTTGGCCGGCGCGGCCTGGCGCGGGACGGCGAGGATGGCTTTCTGGGCGATGCGGCCCTGTCCGGTTGGACCACGGCGAGCCTCACATTTCTGGAGAATGACGGGGCCGGCACCGAGTTTGACGGAGAGGTGATGAACCCGCTCGTCGGCATCGACGCCACCCTGGAGCAAAGCATCGTGGTCGGCATCGCCCTCGGCTATGAGGGCGCAGATCTCGACACCACGTTCAACGGCGGCACGCTCGACAGCGACGGTTTCATCATCACGCCCTATGCCGGGACCCGCGTTGGAGACTTCGTCGTGGTCGATGGCGGCTTTGGCTATGCCCGGGTCAGCTATGACCGCGCGCGCTTTGACGGTGCCGGCACCGTGACGGGCGATTTCGACGGGGACCGGTTCTTTGTCTTTGCGAATGTCGCAGGCTATGTGCCGCCCGAGATACTCGATGTTGAGGGGCTGCAGGTGATCGGGCGGCTCGGCTTTCGCTACAGCCACGAAGACCAGTCGAGCTTTGTCGAGAACGGCCAGCGGATCGAGGGCGACAGCATCGAGCTCGGCCAGGTCTCGTTCGGCGCCGAGGCGAAGTATTTTCCCGACAGCCCTTTCGACGGCGATCTCGAACTGTTCGTGAAGGCCATCGGCACGGTCGATGCGATCCGCAGCGACCGCGCACCGGTTGCGGGGTTTCCGGATCCCTCGGATGACCGCACGGATGTGCGCCTGGGCCTCGGGGCCGTGGCCGATGTCACCGACCGGCTGAGCGTCGATATCGCCTATGAGCATGTGTTCTCGCGCGAGGACATCTCCGAGCAATCGATCATCGCGGGCCTGCGCTACCGCTTCTGAGCGGCCGGCCGCACCGCAAAAGGCATTTGAGAGGACATCACCATGGAAGACGAGATTGACGGCCTCGGTACCGCATCGCTGCGCTTTGCAGCTGGGGATCCGGGCCTCTTTGCCGCAGAGGAAGGCGCGAGCTTGGGCGCGCTCGAGAGCGCAAGCCCCAGCGAGATCATCTATCTGACCGCCAACCAGACCGGTCCGTTGGCCGATCTTCGTTATGTACTCGAGAGCACGTCCGCCGATTTCGGCGGATCGAGCGAGGCGGGTTTCACCGGGACCATCACCGGGCTCAGCGTGTTCGACGGGCCGGTCGGGGACGGCGCTCTGCTCTATAGCGTGGCGGATTTTGCGCTGCCGCTGGCGCAGCTCTTCGATGGCTCGCTGCCAGGCGGCGCCGATGCGGTCGATCTGGCGCTGTTCAGCGGCGTGAACCGGATCACGGCGGTCGGGCCCGAGATCGACACGGCGGCCCTCGCCAATACGCGCCTTGCGGGTGAGACGGATGTCGTTGTGGGGGCCGAGCGCGAGGACACGGCCATCGTCGCCGGTCTGGCCGCGGATTTCGTGGCCACCGGCGCTGTCGAGAGCTTCCTCCTCGAGGGGCTCAGCACGCCCTTCCTCGCGCAGTTCGACAGCATCGAGGTCATCCGATTTGACGATGGGGAGGTGTCGGTCGAGGCACTGCTGGGGCTGGACAACGCGCCGCCCCAAGTGGACGTCCCCATCTCCGATCAGGACGCGACCGTAGGCGCGGCGTTCGAGTTCACGCTCCCGCCAGGCACGTTTTCGGACCCCGATGGCGACGCGCTCAGCGTTGTTGCCAGCACGCCCGGCTGGCTCGCCTTCGATGCGGGCACGGGCCTTTTCTCCGGCACGCCGGCTGAGGCGGATGTCGGCGCGGCAACGGTCACCGTGACGGCCAGCGATGGCGAACTCACGGCGCTCGACAGTTTCGAGATCACCGTGATGGCCGCGCCGGTCGAGAACCAGGCGCCTGTGGTTGCCAATCCGGTTGCCGATCAGTCGGCCATTGTGGGCACCGGCTTCACGCTGATCCTGCCCGGCGATGTGTTCTCCGATCCCGACGGCGATGATCTCACCCTGTCAGCCAACCCGCCGGATTGGTTGGTGTTCGATCCCGCAACGCGCGTGCTCACGGGCACGCCGGGCGAAGGCGATATCGGCACCGCAACGGTGACTGTGACCGCCAGCGACGGGGAGTTCACAGCCGACGAGGTCTTCGAGATCGTTATCGAGGCCGAGGCGATCAACCAGGCGCCTGTCGTCGATGTGCCGGTGCTTGACCAATCCGCCACCGCCGGCACGCCGTTCAGCCTGACGCTGCCGGGCGAGACCTTCTCGGACCCGGACGGCGATGCCCTTAGCCTCACCGCCGTTACGCCCGCCTGGCTGATGTTCGATGCGGCAACAGGGGTGTTCTCGGGAACCCCGGCCGAGACGGATGTCGGAACGGCTGCGGTCACGGTCACGGCGAGTGACGGCGCGCTGACGGTGGACGACAGCTTTGACATCGCCGTGGCCGCTGCTCCGATCGAGAACCAAGCGCCTGTACTGGACGTGCCCTTGCTCGACCAGATGGCGACCGTGGGCGCCGAGTTCAGCCTGACGATCCCGCCCGACACGTTCTCGGACCCGGATGAGGACGCGCTCACGCTCTCGGCGAGCCTGCCGGACTGGTTGAGCTTCGATCCCGCCACGGCCGTGCTCTCGGGCACGCCACTGGCCGAGGATCTCGGCACGGCGACGGTCACCATCTCGGCCACGGACGGAGAGTTTGCCATCACGGATGCGTTCGACATCCTTGTCGAGGCCGAGCCGATTGCATCGATCATTGTCACCACCGCGCTCGATATCGTCGATGCCGAGGACGGTCTCACGTCGCTCCGAGAGGCGGTGACCGAGGTGAATGCAGGCTC
Organism: Pseudomonadota bacterium; assembly: GCA_039187815.1. Taxonomy (GTDB): domain Bacteria; phylum Pseudomonadota; class Alphaproteobacteria; order Rhodobacterales; family Rhodobacteraceae; genus Thermohalobaculum. The sequence goes on from JBCCZI010000001.1 coordinate 116,120, forward strand.
GGGGACCGAGCCCGAACTGATCACCTTCGATCCCTCCCTGGCCGGCGAACGGTTCACGCTGACGGGGGGCGAGATCGCCATCTCCAACGCCGTGGTCATCGACGGCACCGGGGTGCAGCCGATCATCTCCGGCGATGCGGCGGGCGATGATGTGCTGACAGGCGCCGGGCTCACCGATCTGGTGACCACGCGCAGCACGCTCGGCGATGCCGCCTTGCTGAACAACAGCCGGATCTTCGGCACCACGGCCGATGTGACCTTCCGCGCGGTGACCCTGACCGGGGGGGTGGCGCCGCTGGTTTCCTTCGAGAACCCCGAGACTGAAGAGAGCTTTGCCAGCGCCTTTGGCGGGGCCATCAACAGTCTTGGCACCCTGACGATCGAGGACAGTCTGATCGCTGGCAACCTTGCCTCGACCCGGCTCGGGCGCAGCGATATCCTCAGCGATGACGAGACGGCCGATGGCGGGGCGATCCTGTCGACGGGCGATCTGACCATCAGCAACTCCACCCTCTCGGACAACGAGGTCGAGGCGTTGGGTCAAGCCCGCGGGGGTGGCGTCTTTGTCCAGGCATTCGACGCGGATGGCGGGGCGCTCACGTTGCTCGCGGACAGCCAGATCACCGGCAACCGAGCCGTGTCCGACATCTTGGCTCAGGGCGGCGGCGCAGCGGTCGCGCCGGGCACGCTCGACATCCAAAGCGGGGCGATCACGGGCAATGTGGCCATCACGGATTTCGTCTCAGTTGAGGACAACACCCTGGTCGAGCCGCCGGCGGCGCCTGCGACCTCGCCCCCGGGCGAGAGCTTTGTCGGAGGCGGCGGAGGCACGATCCTCGGCACCATGGGCACCGACACGGTCACCTATGCGCATGCGCGGGCCGAGGTGGCGCTGGCGGCCGATGCCAACATGGTCACGGTCACCTTGGCCGATGACACGGTCGATGTGCTGGCTGGGATCGAGCGTGTTGTTCTGACCGATGGCAGCTGGCTGTTGGGTCTCGCGCACGAGGCGGACACCGTCTATCGGCTCTTTGTCGCGGCTTTCGGGCGCGCACCCGACGAGGATGGTCTGCGGTTTTGGGAAGACGCGCGCGCCGATGGCATGGATGCGGAGGCCTTGGCCGAGAGCTTCGTCGCCAGCCCCGAGTTTGCCGCGCGGTTTGGTGGGCCGGATCCGGCCGATGCGCTCTATGTGACCGAGCTCTATGACAATGTGCTCGGACGCGGCGGGGACCCCGACGGCGCTGCGTTTTGGGAGGGCCAGCTCGCGGCCGGGGACAGCCGGGCCGAGGTGCTCTTGGCCTTTGCCGAGAGCCCCGAGAACCTTGCTGGGACGGCCGAGGACACCGAGCCCGGGCTCTGGGTGCTTGGCTGAGCGAAGGGAGGCGGGCATGCGCACCACAAGACGGGCGATCCTTGGGGCGGGTGTGGCCGCGGCATCGCTGCTGGCCGCTCGGCCGGTGGGCGCGCAGAGCATCGATGTCATGCGCTCCACGGGCCGCTCCATCGAGCGGGCGATCCGCAGCCAGGTCGGCCGCGCGCTGAGGCCCGAGCTCGAGGTGCGCGGCGCCTATGACGCCCCGCCGCCGGCCATCGCGATCTCTCCCGACAGCGGTTATCTGGCCATGGTGGATGGCGGAGGCGGCCTGCGGATCATCGACATGGTCGACGGCCACCAGGTCCACCGGGCAGAGGGCGCTTGGCGTGCTGTGGCGCTTGGTGCCGGCGGGCGTCCGGCCCTGGCGCTCGGGCGGTCTGGAGAGGTCTCGGCGGCCGATCGGTGGCACGCGGCACCGGGGCGCGCTCTGAACATTGACGGTACGGCATCGGCGATTGCGCTCGGTGGAGATCGCGGCTTCATCGGCCGGCGCGACGGTGCGCTGGTGGTGCTGGACACCGCCGATTGGTCGACGCTCGCCACGCATAGGGGCGAGCAGCGCATCACGGCCCTGGCCGCCTCTCCCGACGGCGCGTTTGCGCTGGCCGGCGATGAGGATGGCGGGCTGCTCGCCTATGCCGAGGCCGGTGCGACCTCTGTCCAGGGCTGGGATGCCGATACCGTGACAGCGATCGCGCACATCACCGGTCCGCTCTTTGCGGCTGGCGATCAGGATGGCGAGTTCGCCCTCATCGATGCCTCGGCGCCCGAGATGGTGGCCGAGTGGCGGGCCCATCGTGATGCAATCACCGGCATCGCCGGGCTTGAGAACGGCTTTGTCACCGGCGATGAGGACGGGGTGCTGCGGATCTGGAACAGCCGTGGCCAAGAGGTCGCCGAGCTCGAGGATGTCTGGGACGGCGGCATCACGGCGCTCGGCGTCCTGCGTCGGGCCGGCAGCGAACGGCTGGTTGTCGCGGGCCCCGATCGGGCCGTCCATCTGGTCGAGATCGCCAGCCCGCGGCCTGTGGCTCAGCTCCATGCGACGCGCACGGGCTGGGGCGTCGTGGACAGGCTCGGCCGCTTTGACGGCGATGCCACCGCGCTGCAGGACATCGCCTGGCGGGACGATGATCTGCGCCTGCCGGTCGAGAACTTCTCGGCACGCTATTTCGAACCCGGGCTGTTCGCCAAGCACGGGCCAGCGCGCGGAGGGTTCCTTACCAGCCCAGCCGATGCGGTGCCTGAGGGGCTCTATGCTCCGCCCGGTGTCCGCATCGAAGTGGCCGAGGAGCCAGCCTCGGCGGGCGCGCCCCTGCGGCTCGAGATCGAGGCGATCGCCGCGCGCCCGAACGAGGTGCAGTTCCTCCGCCTGTTCCACAACGGCAAGCGGGTGCCAGACAGCCTGATCCAAGAGACCGGGCGCGAGAGCGGGGATCTGCGCCGGATCCGCTATGCGGCCATGCTGACCTCGGCGCCCGGCCCCAACCGGGTGCAAGCCGTGGCCCGAGGCTGGGCCGAGATCGACAGCGTGCCGGCCGAGGTGTCGGTCGATGCGCCTGGGGGCGGCACCGGGGCTTTGCGCGTCACCGGCATCGGCATCGACCGCTATGCCGGGCGCCGGCTTAGGTTGAATTATGCGGTGGCCGATGCCAAGGCCGTGACCGAGGCCCTATCGCGCCGCGCCGGCCGCGCCTTTGCCGATGTGACCCGCGATGTGTTGACCGACCGCCAGGCCAAACGCGGCCCCGTCGCCGATAGCTTCGAGCGCCTCCGCACCACCGCGCCTGAGGATGTCGCGGTCATATTCCTGGCCGGCCATGCGCGGACTGTGGGCGCAGAGTGGTACTTCCTCCCCCAAGAGCTCACCGATCTCGAGAACACCAGCGAGGTGCGCCGTCTCGGCATCTCCGACGGCCAATTGGCCGAGATCCTGACCGCCATTCCGGCCCAGCGGGTGCTGTTGGTGATCGATGCCTGCCAATCCGGAGCCGTGGTCGAGCGCTTCGAGGCCGCCTTTGGTCAGCGCCGGGCCTTGCAGGAGCTCAAACGCCGCACGGGCGTCGCAGTCATCGCCGCCACCCGGGCCGATCAGCTGGCCAAGGAATACGCCGTGCTCCGCCATGGGCTGCTCAGCTATGTGGTGCTCGAGGCGCTGGGCCCCGGGCCGGGCGGGCGCCTGACGGCCGACCGCAACCCCGCGGACGGCCAAACCACAGCGGCCGAGCTCAAAGCCTATGTGGAGGCCCGTGCACCGGCCTTGGCCGCCGAGTTGGACGCCCGGATTGAGGGGGAGAGCGGCCCCCGTGGTCAGTTCTCCCAGCGCGTGCCGGTCACGCCGGTCGGCCTGGTCTCGGGCCCCGATTTCGCGTTGGCGCGATAGGCCGGTCAGCACCGATCGAGCGTTTTGACGACGGGCCCTTGCGGTCTGGCTGCCTGTGCCCCACCTTAGCAGCTGGCCGTGGCCCCCCGGGCCGTCTCGCTTTCACTATGGCGCGCTGCGCGGCACGTGCCATAGTCTTGCTAGCGGTCCCTAGACGCCCCAAAACCTCCGCGACCGGACGGACCCTCCATGGAACGATCGCTGTTCTCCTTCATCTGGACCCATTCGCGCCGCGATCAGATCATTCTGCTCGCCGTGACGGTGCTGTCCTTCCCCTTGCTCTATGCGACGCTCGAGCTGCCAAAGCGGATCGTCAACGACGCGATCGGGGCCGAGAGCGATCGCATTGCGCTGTTCGGAACCGAGCTCTCGCAAGTCCAGTTCCTCGGCTTGCTCTGCATCGGGTTTTTGCTGGCGGTGATTGCCAGTGGTCTGATGAAGATGCAGGTCAACACCATGAAGGGCGTGTTGGCCGAGCGCCTGCTCCGCCGCTTCCGCTATCTGATGATCAGCCGGATTTTGCGCTTCCCGAGCCGCACCTTCCGGCGCACCTCGCAGGGCGAGCTGATCGCGATGGTCACCAGCGAGGCCGAGCCGCTTGGCGGCATCATGGGCGATGCGGTCGCGCAACCGGTCTTCCAGGCCGGGCAGATGCTGACCATCATGACCTTCCTGTTTTTGCAGAGCGTCTGGCTAGGGTTGGCCGCGGTTGCGCTGATCCCCTTGCAGGCCTGGCTGATCCCCATGCTGCAGCGCCGGATCAACGTCCTGCAGAAACAGCGGGTGGCCGAGGTGCGGCGCCTGGCCGAGCAGATCGGCGACACCACGGCGAATGTGGGAGAGCTGCGCCTGGCCGGCGGGGTGCCGCTGACGCTGGCGAGTTTCACTTCACGCCTGGGGCGGCTCTTCGAGATCCGCTTCCAGATCTACCAGAAAAAGTTCTTTATGAAGTTTCTCAACAACTTCATCACGCAGCTGACGCCGTTCTTTTTCTATTCGGTGGGCGGGTATCTGGCGATCAAGGGCGAGCTGTCTGTCGGCGCGCTGGTCGCCGCCATTGCAGCCTATAAGGACATCGCGGCGCCCTGGAAGGAGCTCCTGACCTATTACAACCAGGTGCAGGAGATGAGCCTGCGCTACTCCACCATCACCGAACGCCTGGCGCCGACGGGTATGGTGCCCCAAGAGCTGTTCGAGGGCCGACCCGCCGAGATCCCACGCCTGAACGGCGAGATCGTGCTCGAGGATGTGAGTGTGATCGAAGCCGATGGCAGCGCCTTGCTCGAGCGCGTGGCCGCCCGCATTCCGCCAGGCTCGATGGTCGCGATCCAAAGCAACAGCGCCCTCGAGCGCCGCGCCATGGGCGAGCTCTTGACCCGCGAGATCGTGCCCTCGAGCGGCAGTCTGACGATCGCCGGCCGGCCGCTCAACACGCTGCACCAAGCAGCGATTGCCGAGCGCATCGGCTATGCCCGGCAGACCCCGTACCTCTTCAACGGCACAATCGGCTCGAACGTGAAGATGCCGCTCAGAACCGCGCCGGTCGTGGGCGAGGCGCTGCCCCCCGAGATCGCAGCGGCCGTCGAGGAGGCCGAACGCACCGGCAACAGCGCCGATCCGGCCGACGTCTCCTGGTATGATCCGGCCCAGCATGGCTTTGAGAGCGAACAGGCGCTGCGCGATTGGTGGCTGAGCTTGATCGAGGCAATGGGTACGGATGGCTTTCTGTTCCGACGCGGGCTCGACACCCGGCTTGATCCCCAGCACGCGCCCGGCTTGGCCGAAACGATCGCCGAGCTGCGCCCCGAGATTGCGCGGCGCATCACCGAAGCGGGGCTCGACTGTGCCGTCCACCGCTTTGATCCCGAGCGCTTCAACCCGGGCCTGGCGGTCGGCGGCAACCTGCTCTTTGCCGCAACGCGCCGGGCTGTCACCCCGGAGGAGACCGCAGCGGACCCGCATTTCCATGCGCTCTTTGAGGAGCTGGGTCTCCAGGATAAAATCTTCGGTCTCGGCCTCGGCATCCTCGACGTCCTCGCCAGTACCTTCGGTGAAGTGGGCACGGCGCACCCGCTGTTCCTACGCCTTGGTCTGTCGGCCGAGATGTTTGAACGGCTGATGCGAATCGACGAGATCCGGCGCACCGAGGGCAAAGCCGGGCTCTGCCCAGACGACCGCGCCCTGGTGATGGCGCTGCCCGCCTGGCTCTCGACCGAGCAGCTGGGCGCGCCCTTCCCCGAGGCGATCGAGGCGAAGATCCTGGCGATCCGCAAGGCCCGTGGCGAGGAGCTACGTGCCCGCGCTGCCCCGCTGTTCGATGCGATCGAACCCGAGCGCTGTACGACCGGGCTCACCATTCTGGAGAACGCGATCTATGGCAAAGTGACCCGGGACGCGGGGCAGGGGGCCGAAAAGCTGCGCGATCTGGTGGCCGAGATCCTGATGGAGGCGGGTCTCAAGGGGCCGATTGCCGCGACGATCTTCGATGTGGAGACAGGGCTTGGCGGCTCGAATTTGCCCCCCATAGCCCATGAGCGGATCGCCTTTGTGCGCGCTGCGATCAAGCGCCCCGATATCCTGATCCTCGACCGCGCATTGGCCAGCCATTCGGCCGAGCAGCGCGTCGCCACCCGCAACCGGCTGCGCAAGCTGATGCCGCAAACCACACTGATCTTCCTCGAAGAGCATTTCGAGCGGCCCGAGAGCTATGACGTCTTCATTGCGATCACCGATGGCCGGCCGGTGACCCAGCTCGCCGCTGAGCCGGTCGCCGATCCCGATTTGGGCATGAGCGATGCGGTGACGAAAAAGCTCCGCGCGCTCGAAAAAGTGTCTTTGTTCGCAGGGCTTGAGCGGGCGCAGCTGCGGCTGCTCGCCTTTGCGTCGCGGTGGTTCTCGGCGGTGGAAGGGCAGTACATCTTCAGCCATGGGGATCCCCCGGATGGCGCCTATCTCCTGGTTGAGGGCACGGCCGAGTTGCGCTGGCCCAATGCCGACAGCCAGCAGGGGCCATTGACCATCGTCGAGCCGGGCCGGCTGATCGGTGATCTCTCGGTGATCCAGGGCGAGCCACGCAATCTCGACATGGTGGCGCGGGAGCCGATCAAGGGCCTGCGGATCGGCGCGGATGAGCTCCGCACGATCATCGAGAGCGATCCGGCCGTGGCCACCCGGCTGTTGCGCACCGTGTCAGGGTATCTTGTCGAGGTCGCCAGCCGCCTGCATGACGCCCGCCAACGTCTGCCGGGCGAGGCGAAGGATGCCGAGCGCACGGATGCCTGATTGCCATGCCCACGGTCAGGGGCGCAGGGCGAGATGGGCGCGCAAATGGTCGATCATGGCGCGCACCTTCTGCGGCAGAATGCTGCGGCTGGGATAGACGACAAAGGCCGCGGTCTCGAAGCTGGTGGCCGTTGCTGCATGGTCGGGAAAGACATCGACCAGCCGGCCCTGGGCGATGTCCTCATCGATCAACCAGTCCGGCAGCAGCGCGGGGCCTAGGCCGGCCAAGGCCGCTTGGCGGAGGCTGCTGGCGGGAGAGAGCACGATGTCGCCGGCAACGGGAACCGTGATCTCGGCCCCGTCTGCTCTGCGGAACCGCCACGCTGTTTGGTAGGCTCGGAGCGAGAAGAGCAGACATCGATGGTGCGCAAGGTCCGCGGGTTCGGTGAGGCCCTGGGCGCCTGCCAAATGGGCCGGGCTTGCGACCACACGGTAGCGTGTGGGCATCAGCTTGGCCGCGACCACATCGCCCTCGATGGCAGGGCCAAGCCGGATAGCCAGATCGATCCGCTCCGCCACCAGATCCAACATCGCATCGGTGAAGAGGCAGTCGAGCGACAACTCGGGATAGCGCGCACGGGACGCGGGGAGCGCCGGGAGAACGCAGCGCTGGCCGAAGGTCATCGAGGCTGTGAGCCGTAAGCTGCTGCGCGGGGCGCGTCCGGCGGCTTGGGCCTCGGTCCGCGCGCGGTCCAGCTCCTCGAGCACTGTGTCGATCCGGGCCAGATAGACGCTGCCGGCCTCGGTCAGGCTCATCGAGCGGGCGGTGCGCTGGATGAGACGCCGACCGAGCCGGACACCCGCGGGGAGGATGAGTTGGGACTGGCGTTGCGCGGGGCGACGGATTGATTGGCGCAGATCTGGTCGCATCGCAGTGGATCGCGGCTGCTTTCGGCGGTTTCAGACGGCCTCCTGCCATG
>JBCCZI010000002.1:0-116696 GCA_039187815.1 Pseudomonadota bacterium
AGATCGCTCAGCCGCCGCATCCGGTCGTCGAAGTCAAAGAACCCCGGCTGCTTCGCCATGCCAATCTCCCGCGCTGCTCCAGCACCGCAATTGAATCAGCAAATCACTCGGGTGGCGAGGTTTCTAGAGGCCCTCAGCTCTTGGTTGAAGGTGCGTCGTTCTGTTTCTTGAATCCTCAGTGCCCGAAAGCGCATTTTGACTTCCAGGATCGCCATTTGTCTTTGATCGACTATCGGGCCAGAGCGTCTGGTGCGGACGGCGGGGATCGAACCCGCACTCCCTGACCGGGAAGCAGATTTTCGTACCACTTCGGCTTTCGCCGCCGTCCTCTGGAGGAAGACGTTCGTGGTCTGGACTATCCCTTCGCCCTAGGCCCAAAGACCCGTAGGCGCCGCCCGTCTAGTCTCTACACCTTCCCGGTCGCCCGGGCTTGGCTCGGGATCGGCACGGGCGCAGGCCCAGAGCTTTCCCCGACTTTGAGCGGTTCTACGTCGCGGGTTTCCCCGCGCGCACTCAAATTTGCGTCTAAGTCTGCTGCGTCTACCGATTTCGCCACGTCCGCATGGGCGCGATCACACACCACCGCGGCGCCGGGTTCAAGCACTCGTCGGCCCTGATATGATTTTCGCCATAGAAAGGCCGCTGGCATGGGCATCGCCGATCGCCGCGCCAAGACACCAGTCGCCTGCCAGCCCGAGACGCATGTCCGCTTCCCAAAGGCATGGCCGGCCAAGCGGGCGCCGGGTCCGAGCATAGCGCCACCGGTGCACCATCACTCGGCTCGGTTCTGCGAGGGGATGGTCCAGCGCAGTCGCAAACGCCTTCAGCATCTGCTCTCCGACCCAAGGACGCTTTGCCTCCAGATGGGTCTCGCTCCAAGCATGCCCCGCATGGAGCACCCATGTGGTCCCGTCCCGGCCGGGTTTCGCGCCGTCCGGGATCGCCGCGGCCAAAGCGGCACCATTGCCTTTGATCGGTGTCGTGGGGGGCGGGGCGGCCTCGGGGTCAAAGGCGATCATTGTGGTCCACTGCGGGAAGACCTCGACCCGAGTGAGATCGGACAATCGGGCCGCCTGGGCGCCGAGCAGCGCCCGCGCTTGGGGCGGCGGCACGGCGAGCACGAGACTTGAGGCCCGCCGCACGACCACCCCGTCCCCCCCGTCCGCTGTGATGCTCCACACCCCGCTTGCGTGTTCAAGAGCCGTCACTGTGGTCTCAAAGGCGATGTCGAGTCCCTCGGCCAAGGGGCGGGCCAGGGCGCTCATGCCGGGCTCGGCCACCAGCGCGGCCGATCCACCCCAGTCCCATGGCTGGAGATGGCCCTCCGCCCGCCAGTTCTGTACCAGATCTCCAAACGCCGCCGACCCGGTCGCGGTGACATACGGGGCGCCGTGATCGAAGGCCATGCCGTCGCGGCGCCGTGTCGCGATCCGCCCTCCGATCCCACGGCTCTTCTCGATCACCATCACCGCGCGACCGGCATTGGCGAGCGCCCGCGCGCAGCTCAGCCCCGCCATGCCCGCGCCAATCACGGCGATCTCGGAGTCCACCACCATCTCGCCTCCCGTGCGGCCAGCGCGTCCGTCGCATCGTCGTGGGCGGAGAGATATGCCGTAGCGTCGCGCGGGCCATGGCGATCGGTGCCAAGGTGACGCTCTGTCTCAGCTGAATGGCGCCTCTGGGCCTTGTTTGCTGCTGTTTCGCACGGTTAAGTCGCGCAAATCCAGGAGACGACCGCCGTGACCGATCCCTTTCTTCCCGACGCCATTTCCGATGAAACCGCACGCTTCAATGCCGACCTGACACGGCGGCTCGATGGCTTGCCCACGCCGATGGAGCTGGACATCGCCAAGACCCGGGCAGCCCGGGCCGAGGGCAAAGGCCTCCTTCCGATCAGCGGCCCGCATGAGCGGGGGCGGTGGGTGGAGGTTCCCTCCGGCGGCGCCTTAAACCCGGTGTCCGTCCGGGTCATCGATCCGACGGGGCCTGCCTGCGGGACCTATTTGCACATCCATGGCGGCGGCTGGACGTTCGGCGAGCCCTCCCAATCCGACGGCCCCAACCTGGCGTTGGCCGAGGCCACGGGCGCGCGGGTGGTCTCGGTGCGTTACCGTCTCGGGCCCGAGCATCGCTGGCCCGCACCGCTCGAGGACGGGTTGGCCGCTGCGCTTTGGGCGCTCGAGACCGGGCCTGGCCCCCTGGTGATCGGCGGGGAGAGCGCCGGTGCACATCTGGCCGCCATGGTGCTGATCGGCTTGCGTGAGCGCGGGGCCATCGGCGATGTCGTCGGAGCCGCGCTGACCTATGGCATGTACGACCTGCGCTTGACGCCGTCCGCGGCCAATTGGGGCGCGCATTATCTGGTGCTCAGCACGCCGGTCATCCGCTGGTTCGTCGGCAATCTGACGGGCGGCGCCGACCCGACCGCGGCCTCGCCGTTGTTGGCCAACCTCAAGGGCTTGGTCCCGGCCTGGTTCACGGTCGGGACCCGCGATCCGTTGATCGACGACACGTTGTTCATGGCGGCCCGTTGGCGCGCGGCGGGGCTGCCCACCGAGGTGCATATTGCGCCCGGCGGCATCCATGGCTTTGACCTGTTCGACCTCCATATCGCGCAGGCGGCGGTGGAGGCCAAGCATCGGTTTGTGGCGCGCTGCTTGGGCTAGCGGCCGAGCGCGAGCCCTTCCCGACGCGGATCGGCCCCACCTTCCAGCGCCTCGCCGCGGCGGATGATGTGGAGCCCCGATGTCATCTCGGCTCGCTCGACGGTGTGCCCGAGCGCTTTGAGAGCCTCAGCCAAGGCATCCGGCGCGCCGGTCTCGAGTACCAGGGATCCCCGATTGCGCTGCGAGACATGGAAGAGGGCCGCCGCCTCGGCTGGATCGAGGCCCATATCCAACATCCCTACCAGCGCGCCGGCGACGTATTCGGGGATGCGGCTGCCGCCGGGGCTGCCAATCAGGATGTGTGGGGCCGTCTCGCCAATGCGATAGACGATCGTGGGAGCCATTGAGGAGCGGGGGCGCTTGCCCGGACCCGGCGCATTGGCAATCGGCCGGCCATCCTCGGTCCGGGGGCGAAAGCTGAAATCGGTGAGCTGATTGTTCAGCAGGAACCCCGCCGCCATGCGACCAGAGCCGAAAGCCGTCTCAATCGAGGCCGTGAGGCTGATCGCGAGTCCATCGCCATCGATCACCGAGAGATGCGTGGTCCCGGGGCTGGTTTTGGCCTCGGCGGGCGCATAGCGGCCCTCACGATAGGGCGGATTGCCGGCTGTGGCCTTATCCTCGGCGGCATTGTCCGCGTCGATCAGCGCCGCGCGGGCGCGCAGATATCCGGGGTCGAGCAGGCCGCGGACGGGCACCTGGATCTGGTCTGGATCGGCGAGATAGGCCGCCCGGTCCGCATAGGCCAGACGTGAGGCCTCGGCAAAGAGGTGCCAGGTCCGGGTGTCGTCGCCGTGCAGAAAGGTGCTGGCCTGCTCCATCAAGCCCAGGATTTGCCCCACGGTGGTAGCCCCGGAGGAGGGCGGGCCCATCCCGCAGACCCGCCAATCCGAGCGATAGGTCAGGCAAACCGGCTCGCGTTCGACCACGCGGTAGGCCGCCAAATCCTCGAGAGCGAGCGCCCCCGCATGGGGTTTGCGCCCAGCAGCGGGCACGATCGCCGCGGCGATGGGCCCGGTGTAGAACGCGTCCGCTCCGCCCTCTGCGATCGCTTCGAGCGTGTCGGCAAGCGCGAGTTGGCGGAGGACGGATCCTTCCTCCAACGGCTGACCATCTGAGAGATAGACAGCGCCTGCCTCGGTTTGTCCGAGCCGGCCGGCATAGCGATCGGTGAGGGCGGACAGCCGGGGGCTCACAGCAAACCCATCGCGGGCCAAACGGATCGCCGGGCCAAAGAGCTCGGCCCAACTGAGGCGACCGTGGCTGGCATGCAGCGTCTCCATCAACCGCACGAGCCCCGGCACGCCCACGGCACGGCCCGTCGCCGAGGCCTGCCGCCATGGCAAGGGTGCGCCATCCTCCAAGAAGAGCTCGGGCGTTGCTGTCAGCGGTGCGGTCTCGCGGGCATCCCAGGTGGTCAGACGGTCGCCCTCGTGCACCAACGCAAATGCGCCGCCGCCGATCCCAGAGGACTGCGGCTCGACCACATTGAGCACCAAGAGTGCTGCCACCGTAGCATCCGCAGCGCTGCCCCCGGCCTCCAGCATCGCGAGCCCCGCCCGGCTGGCCTGCGGGTTTGCAGCAACGATCATGGCAGAGGCGGCCGTGACCAGCGGGCGTTCAGCCAGCCCTGTCGCCGCCTCGGGGTCTGCCTGACTTTGTGCCGGCGATGTCGACGGGGCCAAAAGAGCTGCAAAAAGGAGAATAGTGCGCAGATGGGCGGGCATCGGAGCCTCCGCTGTTAGGGCGGCACAGTATCGCGCCCATACAGGCCAGCGTCCACCGTTCCGGCAATGGACGTCAGACCCGCCTGGCGCTATCAGTCCGGCATGCAAGCTCTCTCCGCCCTGATCGACCGCCTAGGCCAGCTCTTCTCCGAGCGGGACCTGATCGCCATCGGCGTGCTTGCCGTCGCGATCTGGGGCATGACCATGCTGATCGAGCGGGCCCCACGCAGCCGTCCGAGTGTCAGCACGCTCATGTCGATCTATCGCGGCGATTGGATCCGGGAGATTGCCGCCCGCGATGTGCGCATCATGGACGCCCAGTTGCTGAGCTCGCTGCGGGGCGGCGCCGGGTTCTTTGCATCGACCTGCCTGATCTCGATCGGTGGCGTCGCGGCGCTGATCGGCCAGGCCGATCGGCTGGTGAGCCTGGTGGCGGATCTGGGGGGCGAACCCTCGGGGCGCGATGCTGCCGTCTGGGAGGCCAAGCTGCTGGCCATCCTGCTGCTGTTGGTCAACGCGTTTCTGAAATTCGTCTGGTCGCACCGGTTGTTTGCCTATTGCGCCGTGCTGTTGGGCGCGATGCCGGCGGCAGGCTCGGAAAATCTGGATGCGGCGATCCGCCGGTCGGTCGAGGTGAACGCTGCGGCGGCGCGGGCCTTCAATCGGGGCCTGCGGACGATCTACTTCGCGCTGGCCATGCTCGCGTGGTTCTTGGGTCCCGAGGCCATGATGGCCGCGACGATCGCGACGGCGGCGATGCTCTATCGGCGTGAGTTCCTGTCGCGGAGCCGCAAGGCCTTGTTGCCGCAGTGATGTCCGAGGCCTCGGCCGTGCGCGCAGCGGCGCTCGGGGTGGGCGATGTGTTGGCCGGGCTGGTGGCCGCAACAGGCACCGTGCGATACGGCTATCACGCGGACACAGGGGCGCCGTTGTCGGGTCAGAGCACAATCCGATCGGTCGCGGCGGCTTGGGCCTTGGCCGAGGCCGGCCAGATCTTCGAGCGCCCCGACTGGATTGCGGCCGCCGACTGGGCTCTTGCAGGGGCCGTGTCGATCCGCGGTGTCGCGCGGCCTGAGCAGGCGCTCTGCCTCACCGAGGCGGATGGGCGGGCAACATTGGGTGCCGCCGGTCTTGGGGTCGCCGCGGCCACGGTGCTTGGCAGCGAGGTCTGGCGAGCCCGAGCCGAACAGCTCTGCCGGTTCGTGCTCGAGATGCGCCGGCGCGGCGGTGGCTTCGTGATGCAGATCGATGCACAGAGCGGGGCGCCGCTGCCCAAACGCTCCGCCCATTATGACGGTGAGGCGCTGCTGGGTTTGGCGCGCCTTGCCGGCGCTGGGCATGTCGAGGCCCGGGAGGCGGCCGAAGCGGCGGCCGGACATCTCGCCCGGCGCGGGCATGGTGTCCATGATCCCAGCGCCTGGATGGTGCATGCGCTTGCGGCCTTGGCCGAATGCGGAGAAGCCACGCGCCACACCGCCTATGCCAGCCGGATCGTCGCGCGCATTGTCGCCGCGCCACACTATCGCAAGACCGGGCAGACCGTGTCGATCGCGCTGCGTTTGGGGGCCTTGGGCGCCTATCTCGCCGCTTGGGGACGAGCCGATCCGACCGATGCGCCGCCGGTGAGGGCCATCCGGAACCATGCCGAGACGGATCTCAGCCTGCTCCTGGCCTCTCGATTGCCAGACGGGGCGTTCATGCTCGCCGAACGGGATCGCCGCGTGCGGCTCGACGGCCTGCTGCACACGCTGATTGCGCTGACGGCCCTGTATCGCGCCGAAACCGCTTGATCGCGGGACAGCGCCAGTGTCTGCTGACCACATGGGAGATCTGTCCAAAGGCGCGGCATGGATCCGCGGCGCGATCGTTCCGGTGGACCAGGCGTCGATCCCGGTCACCGACTGGGGGCTTACGCATTCGGACGCCGTCTACGATGTCGTGCCGGTTTGGGATGGCGCCTTTTTTCGCCTGGACGACTACCTTGAGCGCTTCCAGGCCTCGATGGCGCGGGCGCGCCTGGCACCACCCGAAACCGCCGCGCAGATCCGAGACGCGGTCATCGCGATGGTGGCGGCCTCGGGCCTGCCGTGCGCTTATGTTTCGATGGTGGCCGCCCGGGGGCAGCCGCACGTTCCCGGCACGCGCGATCCGCGCCATTGTGCGAACCACTTCTTCGCCTGGTGCGTGCCGTACGTTCATGTCTTTGGCGCCGATGCGGGCGCATGCGGCATCCGGCTCCACATCCCCAACGGCGTGCGGCGCATCCCCGATGATTCGGTCGATCCGCGGGCCAAGAACTATCACTGGGGAGATTTCACCCGAGGCCTGTTCGAGGCCAAGGATGCGGGCTTTGACAGCGTTCTGCTGCTGGATCACGCGGGCAATGCGACCGAAGGGCCGGGCTACAACCTCTTTGCCGTGCAGGGAGGCCGCGTGATCACCCCCGAGTTCGGCTGTCTCGAGGGGATCACCCGGCGCACGGTCATGGAGATCGCAGAGGCCCAGGGTCTCGGTGTCGAGGTGCGCACCCTGCCTCTCGAGGAGCTTCTAGAGGCAGATGAGATCTTTGTTTGCACCTCCGGCGGGGGGCCCGTGCCGGTCACGCATCTTGGGGCACGGGTTTTTTCCAACGCAGCCGAAGGGCCAACCAGCGCCGCAATCCGTGCGGCGTACTGGGAGTTGGTTGCGCGGTCTTCGCATCGCACGGCGGTGCCCTACGCTCAAGCGGCGGAGTGACAGCCCAGCGCTCAAGCCGAAGGGCCATCAACACGGCGTTGTCGTAGTAGGTCATGGCGGTATCCTCCTGCCGCACGTGCTAGCGCAGGCCTGCTGACAGCATGGTGGCAGTAGCGATCCGCTAGGCAGCATCCCTACAGCCGGGGAGGCTCAGATGACACGCCGGGCGGACCGCCTGTTCGAGACGATCCAGATCCTACGCCGGGCGGCCCGTCCGTTGACTGCCCGTGCGATCGCCGAAGCGCTCGAGGTCTCGCCCCGCACGGTCTACCGCGACATCGCCGCGCTCGAGGCCATGCAGGTGCCGGTCGAGGGGGCGGCCGGCCTCGGCTATGTCCTGCGGCCCGGCTATGATCTGCCGCCGCTGAATTTCGACACAGAGGAGGTCGAGGCGCTGACCGTTGGCCTTGCCATGCTGGCGCGCACCGGCGATCGCGCGCTGCAGCGCGCCGCAATGCGGGTGCGTCTGAAGATCGAGGCCTTGGCCGGGCAGGGCGTGGGGCTGCATGTGGCCCCTTGGGGGGCTCCGGCCGATGATCCGGGGCTTGGCTGCGTGAGCATCGGGGCCTTGCGCGAGGCGATCAGGGCCGAGCGCAAGCTGCTGCTCACCTATCGCGACGATACGGGGCGCGAGAGCCGCCGGATCGTGCGTCCGGTGGCCGTTGTCTATCACATCGATGCCGTTTTGTTGGCGGCCTGGTGCGAGCTTCGCCGCGGCTTTCGCCATTTCCGCACGGATCGCATTTGGGCCTGCGAGGGGGCGGCAGGCCACTTTGTCGGCCAAGGCGCCCGGCTTCGCGCCGCGTGGTCCGAGGCCGAGGGCCTGAGCGCCAGCGCGGCGCGATGAGCGCCCCTGGGATGGCCGCCGGCGATTGACGGGCGATGCCGCGGCCACTAGCACACGGGGCGAAGGCCGTGCCCGGAGATGCCCATGGACCGCCCCCGATCGTTCCAAGAGATCCTGCTCCGCCTGTCGCAGTATTGGGCCGGGCAGGGCTGTGCGCTGCTCCAGCCCTATGACATGGAGGTGGGGGCCGGCACCTTCCACCCGGCGACCACCTTGCGGGCTTTGGGTCCGCGGGCTTGGGCAGCGGCCTATGTCCAGCCATCGCGTCGGCCGACCGATGGCCGCTATGGCGATAGCCCCAACCGCTGGCAGCACTACTACCAATTCCAGGTGATGATCAAACCCTCGCCCCCCGATCTGCAGGAGCTCTATCTCGGCAGTCTCGAGGCGATCGGCCTCGGCATGGCGCTCCACGACATCCGATTCGTCGAGGACGACTGGGAGAGCCCGACACTTGGCGCATGGGGGCTTGGCTGGGAGGTCTGGTGCGATGGCATGGAGGTCAGTCAGTTCACCTATTTCCAGCAGGTGGGCGGACATGACTGTACGCCGGTTTCGGGGGAGCTGACCTATGGCCTCGAGCGCTTGGCGATGTACGTGCTGGGCTATGACGACGGGAACGCCATGCCCTTCAACGATCCACAGACACCCATCCCGCTGACCTATGCCGATGTCTTCCGCGAGGCCGAGGCGCAGTACGCCCGTTGGAACTTCGACGTCGCAGATACGGCCATGCTGATGCGCCATTTCGAGGATGCCGAAGCGGAGTGCGCCCGGGTGTTGGCCGAGCCCGCCCTCGATCCCAAAACCGGACGGCACATCGTGATGGCGCAACCGGCCTATGACCAATGCATCAAGGCCTCGCATCTCTTCAATCTGCTGGATGCGCGTGGCGTGATCAGCCCGACCGAGCGCCAAGCCTATATCGCGCGGGTTCGCGCGCTGGCCAAGGCTTGTGCCGATGCCTTTGTCCAAACCGAGGCCGGCGGTGCCGAGCGCCCATGCCCCTAACCCGCGAGGCCCGGCAGCAACGCCTTTGCGCCCGTCGCGATCATGCCGACGGCGATTGCGGCCAGAATCATGCCCATCAGCCGGGTCATTACAACGCGCAAGGTTTGGCCGAGCATATGGCCGATCACACTGGCCGAGAGCAGCACAACGCCCAGCAAGGCCGTCACGCCGCCGAGCCCGACCCAGAAGGCGAGCGTTTGCGCTGCGCCATCGGCCTCACCTGCAAAGACCAGGATCGTGGTGATCGATCCAGGGCCGACCAGGATCGGAAAGGTCATGGGGTAAAAGGCGATCTGCGCCAGCTCGTCGTGGTGGGCTTGCTCGGCCTTCGTCCCGTGGTGCGCACTGCTGTCCTGGCCGTTCAGCATGCCAAGCCCGATTGTGAGCACCACCAGACCACCCGCAAGACGGAACTCGTCGACCCCGATGTCGAAGAGCGCCAGGATGGCCTGGCCGGCAAGCGCGACAACCGTGCACATGGCGGCGACACCCGCAAGAACGCCCAAGGCCGTGCGTCGGATTTCAGAATCGCTCTGGCCTTGCGTCAGCGACAAAAAGATCGGCAGATTCGTGAACGGGTTCATGATGGCAAACAGGCCGCCGGCGACTTTCATCAGGAAAACCGTGTCCACCTGATCCCTCCCTCTTCTTCTGCTGAACGTCTAGCATCTGGTGCCTCGTCATTGCCATCAGATTGGAGCCGCATCAGAACGGGGACTGATCTCATTTTGCGGGACGATTGGGAGATGGCATCGGAGTGTGTTGGGTCTTTCGGAGATCTACAGGTCCCTGCAATAACGGCGTATTGGGCGCGCAGCGTTCTGGAAAGTAGGGCCGATCGGCCGTTAAGACGTACGCCGCGGAAGGGGCATTTGCTCGCAACAGACGGTCCATGCGCGACCGACCAAACGCCGCGTCCGATGTCCCGCGCCTGCTGCGGTCATGCCCGCGGCGCGCGGTTGTCCGGGCGCACCGGGGCCACCGATCCCCGGTGCCGCCGTCGCACCGGGTCGAGGCCGCCGCGGGTGCTGTGCCTGACGCCGTCGCGCGGCCCGACGCGGCGCTCTGAGACAGCCACTGCTGGGAGAGACCGATGACGGGTCGGATGATCGTGATCGGGCTGGTCGGCTTTGCCGCTCTGTTCGGGCTTGGGCTCTGGTACGCGCAATTCTACGCGTTTTACGAGGAAACCACTGCACAAGAGGTCGAGATCAACGGTGTTGCCTATTCGGTCGCCGACTGGACGGGGATTGATGCCAGCTCATCTCCGCTGAAGCTCAGGGCCTGTTTCCAGCTTGCCGAGACGCCAGAGGCTCCGCTTGCACCCGAGCCCACGCCGCTGGTCGCGCCGCCTTGGTTCGACTGCTTTGACGCCGGCGCCATCGACGCTGCGCTGCGGGCCGGCGAGGCCGTCGCTTATCTGGCAGCGCGCGAGGAGGCTCTTGGCGTCAACCGGATCGTCGTGCGTTATCCGGATGGCCGCGCGTTCATGTGGCGCCAGCTCAACGAGCGGTACGCCAACCAATAGCGTGCGCAACCGCGAGGGCCCAGGATGGATCTGACAACCGACCCCGCTGTCATCCGCATCGACGCCTTTATCGCGTTGACCCTTGGGATCGTCGTGTTCTTCGTTGGCGAGCGGCTCACTCAGCGCTTTCCGATCCTGGATGTCTATAGCATCCCGCGCCCGGTCAGCGGAGGCATCCTCGCGGCGCTTCTTGGTCTGGCGGTGGTGCTGGCCACCGGCCGGACGCTCAGCTTTGATCTGGCCGCCCGCGACGTGCTGCTGGTCTATTTCTTCACGACCGTCGGACTGAATGCGCGGCTTGACGACCTGATGCGCGGAGGGCCGGTGCTGGCGCTGATGCTCGCCCTGACGATTGGCTTCATGGTGCTGCAAAACGTAGTCGGCGTGTTGGCGGCCCTGCTTTGGGGATTGCCGCTGCCGGCTGGCGTGATGATGGGCACCGCGGCGCTGATCGGCGGGCACGGTACGGCGATCGCATGGGGGCCGACGCTCGAGACCCAGTACGGCGTGGCCGGGGCGGCCGAGCTCGGTATCGCCTCGGCCACCATCGGCTTGATCCTGGCGAGCCTGATCGGAGGACCGCTGGCCAAAGGTCTGATCGAAGGGCGCAAGCTGGCCCCGGTCGATAGCGGCGCGGAATCGGGTCCGACCGCATCCGAGGAGGCACCAAGAACGGCCCAGGACCCGATCACCAATCTCGGGCTATTGCGCAGCATCCTCTGGATCCACATCGCCGTGATCTTCGGGTTTTCTGTCTTCGAGGGGCTGGAGGCCGCCGGCGTCAAGCTGCCGCTCTTCGTGCCCTGCCTGCTTGCGGGGATCGTGCTGACCAACACGGTGCCGCGGATCCTGCCGCGCTATGAGTGGCCAACCGGCCGAGCAGCGATGGCGCTGGTCGCCGAGTTTAGCCTGTCGGTTTTCTTGTCTATGTCCTTGATGAGCATGGAGCTTTGGACGCTCGCCGCCAGCGCGGGCGTCCTAGCCACCGCCATGGTGCTGCAAACGCTGGCTGCGGTGCTGTTCATCCGCGCCGTGCTCTTTCGCATCATGGGGCGCGACTATGTCGCTGCCGTGCTTTCGGCCGGGTTCGCCGGTTTTGCTCTGGGGGCTACGCCCACTGCGATCGCCAACATGACCGCGGTCACGCGGCGCTATGGGCCGGCGCCGCTTGCCTTCATCGTGCTGCCGCTCGTCTCGGCCTTCTTCGTCGATCTGGTCAATGCGGTTCTGATCCAGATGGTCGTGGGCCTCTGAGCCTTGGCCAAGCCGGGCGCGCTTGTGTAAGAGGCGGGCGGGACGTGCCGGCCACGGACCGTCGACCGATGGAGGACCCATGCCAGACCTGTTGCTCGAGCTCTTCTCCGAGGAGATTCCGGCCCGGATGCAGGCCCGTGCGGCCGAGGATCTCGAGCGCCTCGTAACCGATGCGCTGGTGGAGGCGGGGCTGACCTATGCCCATGCGGCAGCCTTTGCCGGGCCGCGTCGCCTCACGCTGTCGCTGACGGAGCTGCCCACGCGCACGCCGGATCGGCGGGAGGAGCGCAAGGGCCCGCGCGCCGACGCGCCAGAGAAAGCAATCCAGGGGTTCTTGCGCTCGACGGGCCTGACGCGCGAGGCCTTGGAAGAGCGGTCCGATAAGAAGGGCGCCGTGTTGTTCGCCGTGCTTGAGCGGCCGGGCCGTGCTGTCGCCGAGGTCGTGGCCGAGGCGGTCGAGGCGGCCGTGCGCGGCTTTCCGTGGCCGAAATCCATGCGCTGGGGGGCAGGGCGCCTGCGCTGGGTGCGGCCGCTCCGATCAATCCTCTGCATCCTCAGCGATGAGGCGGGCGCCGCGATCGTACCGCTCGAGATCGACGGTCTTGAGGCATCCGATCGGACCCGGGGCCACCGCGTGCACGGCCCCGAACCGGTCCAGGTGGCGGGCTTTGAGGACTATGAGGCCAAGCTCCGCGCCGCCCATGTGCTGCTCGACCCAAACGAGCGGGCCGAGACCATCTGGCATGATGCGCAACACCTCTCTTTTGCGTCAGGCTTGGAGGTGGTTGAGGACCGCGGCCTGTTGACCGAGGTTGCGGGCCTCGCGGAATGGCCCGTCACGCTCATGGGTGAGATCGGCGCAGAGTTCCTGGATCTGCCCGCCGAGGTGCTGCAGACCTCGATGCGCGAGCACCAGAAATTCTTCTCGGTGCGCAATCCGTCCACGGGGCGGATCGAGCGCTTTGTCACAGTGGCGAATGTGGTGGCGCCCGATGGGGGCGCTGCGATCCTGGCCGGCAATCGCCGCGTCCTGGCCGCGCGCCTGGCCGATGCGATGTTCTTTTGGAACAATGATTTGCGGACGGTGCGTGCTGCGGGGCTCGAAGGTATGGCCGCACCGCTCAGCCAGGTCGTCTTCCATGCCAAGCTCGGCTCGCAAGCCGATCGCATCGCACGCATCGAGGCGCTGACGCGCGAGATCGCCCCGACCGTCGGCGCCGATCCGGACCAGGCGGCGTTGGCAGCACGCATTTGCAAATCTGACCTCGCCTCTGAGATGGTCTTCGAGTTTCCTGAACTCCAGGGCGTGATGGGCGGCTATTATGCCGCCAAGGCAGGCTTGCCCCCGCCAGTCGCCGCCGCCTGTGCCGCGCATTACCGCCCGCTCGGCCCCTCGGATGCTGTCCCGACCGAGCCCGTCTCGGTCGCCGTGGCGCTGGCCGACAAGATCGACATGCTGACCGGCTTCTGGGCCATCGACGAGAAACCCACAGGCTCCAAAGACCCCTTCGCGCTCCGACGCGCCGCCCTCGGTGTCGTCCGCACGATCCTGACCGGCAAACACCGCGCCGCCTTGCGCGAGATCTTGCTGATGGGCCTCAACCGCATCGTGGTCTCCGACGGCGCAGTCACTGCTTCTGCCCTGGCCGACGATCTGATGGCCTTCTTCGCCGATCGCCTGAAGGTCGTGCTGCGCGACGAAGGGATCCGCCACGACGCCATCGATGCGGGCTTCCAACTCGGCGGCCAAGATGATCTGGTCTTGCTGGTCGCACGGGTTCGGGCTCTGCGGGTCTTTCTCGAGACCGAGGACGGCACGAACCTGCTCTCCGGCTACACCCGCGCCTCCAACATCCTCGAGGCGGAGGAAAAGAAGGACGGGGTCGAATACTCCTATCCACCCGATGGCAAGTTCGCCGAGCAGGACGAGGAGCGCGCGCTGTTCGCCGCCCTGGACGCCGCCGAGCCGGCCATCGCCGCGGCCCTGGCCCGCGAAGACTTCCAGGTCGCCATGGCCGAGATGGCCAGGCTCCGCGCGCCGGTGGATGCCTTCTTCGACGCCGTGCTGGTCAATGCTGAGAACGCCATCGTTCGTCGCAACCGGCTCTGCCTGCTGTCGCGCGTGCGGGCCGCCATGCGCCCCCTCGCCGTCTGGGAAGCCATTGAGGGATGACACATGCGAATCGCTTTGCCGAGGGCCTTGAGGACCTCCTCAGCGTTGAGGAGCTTGCGGCCATGTCAGGCTTTACCTTCATCGATGGGATCCGGGAGGGGCGCTACCCGGCGCCACCGATCGCAAGGCCCATGGGCATGCGGCTGATCGAGGTCGCCAAGGGGCGCGTGGTCTTCGAGGGCACGCCGGCCTTCGATCATTACAACCCTCTTGGTGCCGTTCATGGGGGCTGGTTCGGGACGATCCTCGACAGCTGCATGGCCTGCGCCGTGCAGACCATGCTGCCGGCTGGGCGGGGCTACACGACGCTCGAGTACCGGGTGAACATCCTGCGCGCGGTGACGGTCGAGACAGGGCCGCTCCATGCAATCGGCGCCGTTATCCGCGTTGGACGGCGCACCGGGGTGTCCGAGGGGCATCTCGTGGATCCGCAGGGCCGCGTCTTCGCCACGGGCTCGACCACCTGTCTGGTCATGGAGATCGGATAAGTGCCGCATGTCCGACCGGGATGAGATCGCCGTATCGGCCAGAATCACCGGTCGGGTGCAGGGTGTCGGCTACCGCGCCTGGTGCGCCCGAGCGGCCATGGCGTACGGTCTGCGCGGCTGGGTGCGCAACTGTGCCGATGGCTCGGTCGAAGCCCTATTCGCGGGTCCACGCGGCAATGTTGAGGCCATGCTCCAAGCCTGCCGGCAAGGCCCGCCCCACGGCCATGTGAGCGATCTGAGCATGACCGACATGCCCCTGCCGCCTGGCCTCACCGAATTCGTGATCCGCCACCAATAGACGCGGGCCCAGCGCCACGTGTGCTCGGCGGTTGAGGCCGCCGCGGGCGAAACGGCGGCGCTGCCGATCCGGTCGACGCGGCGCTCTGGGCCAGACCAGGCGCTCCGTCAGACCCGAAGCTCGTCCGGCCCAAGTGTGGCGAAGGCAGTCTCGACATAGGCGTTATCGGCGTCGGTCAGCCGGCTGGGCGTCCATCGCGCCGCGCCGTCCTTCTCGATGATCGTCGCCCGCACGCCTTCATAGAAATCGCCATGGGTCATGCAGAACCGGGCAAGGCGGTACTCGAGCGCCATGCACGCGGAAAAATCCAACGTGGCCCCGGCACGGATCTGCCGAAAGGCGATGCGTGTGCATGTCGGCGATTTCGTCTCGATCACCCGGCGTTGGTCTTGGCCCCAGTCGCCAGCGGCATCCAGCGCCGCGAGCAGCGCCTCCACACTCTCGGCGCCAAACGGGCCATCGACCAGATCGAGGCTGGGATGGGGCCGATCGGCCGATATAGTGATGAGCTCCGCCTCAGGTGCCCGCAGCACGGTCAAGGGATCCAGGGAGCCCTCATCCGCAGCGTCCCAAGGACCTTCGGCCAGCCATTCGAGCGCGTCCTCAACGCTTTCGCTGTCGAGAAACACATCGCAGATCCCCGCCCGCACGCAGTCCATGCCGCGCACCCGCGCGCCCGTCAGCCCCAGCCACAACCCAAGCTTGCCCGGCAACCGCGGCAGGAACCACGTGCCGCCCACATCGGGAAAAAGCCCGATCCCGGTCTCGGGCATGGCGAACAGCGTGCGCTCGGTCGCGATGCGCAGCGAGCCGTGGATCGCCACTCCGACGCCGCCGCCCATCACGATGCCGTCCATGATAGCGATATAGGGTTTGGGAAAGCGCTTGATCAGCGCGTTCAGGTGGTACTCGTCGGCATAAAACTGCCAGTTCGCCGCCCCTGACGCCCCGCCCGGGCGCCCAGCCTCATAAAGTGCGCGGATGTCGCCCCCGGCACAAAAGGCCCGGTCGCCGGTTCCTTGGATCGCCACCAGGGCGACGCCCGGATCCTCGGCCCAAGCGCCAAGCCGCTCGGTCATCGCATGCACCATGCCATGGGTCAGCGCATTGAGGGCCTCGGGACGGTTCAGCGTGATCAGCCCGAGGCGCCCGCGCCTCTCGAACTCCACCTCGGCCATCGAGCCCCCATCTTGCTGCCGCCGACCGACCCGTGTCAGGCTTGCGCAACAGAGATACGAGGAAGCCCGCCCATGCTGCAACCCGCTCCGTTTCCCCTCAGCCGCCCGCGCCGTCTGCGCCGGTCCCCCTGGATGCGCGCTCTGGTGGCCGAGACCGTCCTGACGCCGGCCGATATGATCTGGCCCTGTTTTGTGATCGAGGGAGAGAATGCCGCCCAGCCGATCGAGACCATGCCGGGCGCCGAGCGGCTGACCATCGACCGTCTGGTGGCGCAGGCCGAGGTGGCGGCGGGGCTCGGCATCCCCTGTATCGCGATCTTTCCCTACACCGAGGCCAGCAAAAAGACCGAGGCCTGCGAGGAGGCCTGGAATCCAGAAAACCTGGTTTGCCGGGCCACGCGCGCGGTCAAGGCGGCGGTCCCCGAGATCGGCGTGATGCTGGATGTGGCGCTCGATCCCTACAATGCGCTTGGC
Source organism: Pseudomonadota bacterium (assembly GCA_039187815.1). Taxonomy (GTDB): domain Bacteria; phylum Pseudomonadota; class Alphaproteobacteria; order Rhodobacterales; family Rhodobacteraceae; genus Thermohalobaculum. The sequence continues at coordinate 16,381 of JBCCZI010000002.1, forward strand.
CATGATGGGATCGTGCGCGGCGACGAGATCTTGAATGATGAGACACTGGATGCGCTCGAACGGCAGACCTTGGCTCAGGCGGAGGCGGGGGCCGACATCCTCGGGCCCTCCGATATGATGGATGGGCGGGTCGCCGTGATGCGCCGGGCCCTCGAGGCCCATGACTTTGGGCAAGTCGCCATCATGAGCTATGCGGCCAAGTACGCCTCCGGTTTTTACGGCCCGTTCCGCGATGCGGTTGGCTCGGGCGGGGCGCTGAGGGGGGACAAGAAGACCTACCAGATGGATGCCGCGAACACGGATGAGGCGCTGATGGAGGTGGCGACGGACATCGCCGAGGGCGCCGATATGGTGATGGTGAAGCCGGGCATGCCCTATCTCGACATCTGCCAACGGGTGTCCGAGACGGGGACGCCGACATTCGCCTATCAAGTCTCGGGCGAGTACGCGATGCTGAAAGCGGCCATGGGCAATGGCTGGCTGGACGGGCGCGCGGGGATGCTCGAGAGCCTGATTGCCTTCAAGCGCGCCGGCTGCCGCGGAGTGCTGACCTATTTCGCGCTGGAGGCCGCGCGCGTCTTGCGTGGCTGAGCGGGGGACTGCACGGGTGAACGCGGGGGAGCGCCGCGTCGGGCGACACACCCGGTTGCGACGCTTCCGCCCGCGGCGGGCGGCCATCGGCGCGGCGGCTGGACCCGGGTCAGGGCCAACCGGGCCGCGAAATTTTCGGGCGGAGGGATGGCCGGACGGTCCGCAGATCTTGTGACGCGTGCCTTGGAACCAGCCCCTTGGGCAAGCGCCGCTCGGCGCAATGTCTCACAACCCAGTCATTTGTGATCATGGTGCCTTGCCGACCGCGGTCTTGCGATGCATCTCCCCGGTGGAGGCAGTTGGGAGAGCCGCATGCGCCAGATCATCGCCGTTTGCCTTGCCCTGATCGGGCTTGTCGCGCCCTCGGTTTCGGCGGCGACGGACACAGTCACCACATCGGCGGGACCGGTTCGGATCGATGCGGTAGCCGGGCCGTTCGAACACCCTTGGGCGGTGGCATTCCTGACCTCGGACAACGCTCTGCTGGTCACCGAACGGGGTGGCACCGTCTGGCATATCGCGCCTGGCGGAGCGCGCCAGCGTGTGCGCGGTGTTCCGGCGAGCGTGCAGACCGGGCAAGGCGGGTTGCTGGATGTGGTCCCGGCCCGCGATTTTGCCGAGACCCGTGAGGTCTTTTTGTCCTATGCCGCCCCCGATGGGCGGCGGACCCGCACCACGTTGACGGCAGCACGGCTCTCGGCCGACGGTGCGCGCCTCACCGATCTGCGTGTCCTGTTCGCCCAAGACCCGGCGATCCGCTCCTCGCGCCATTTTGGCAGCCGGATCGTCGAGGCCCCGGACGGCACGCTCTATGTCACGGTGGGAGATCGCGGTGAGCCGGAACTGGCCCAAGACCCACGCGCCACCATCGGCAAGGTGATGCGGGTCACGCGGGCGGGCACGGTGCCACCGGACAATCCGTTCGTTGGGGATCCGGCCGTCGATGATCAGATCTGGTCTCTGGGCCATCGCAATCCGCAAGGCGCGGGGCTGGACGAGACCGGGCGGCTCTGGATCGTCGAGCATGGCGCCCGCGGCGGCGACGAGATCAATCTGCCCCAGCCCGGGCGCAACTACGGGTGGCCGCGGATCTCCTATGGCACCCACTATTCGGGCCTGCCGCATCCGGCGAGCGCTGCGCCGGGGCTTGAGCAACCCCTCTTCTATTGGGACCCGTCGATCGCGCCGTCTGGGCTTGCGGTCTATTCGGGGGCTCTGTGGTCTGATTGGGCGGGCGATCTATTTGTCGGTGCGCTAAAATCCGGCGTGTTGGTGCGCCTCGACCGGCAAGGGTCTGAGATCCTCGGCGAGGAGCGTCTGTTGGACGGTGCCTATGGCCGCATTCGCGATGTGCGCGAGGGGCCGGACGGCGCGCTGTGGTTCCTGACCGACTCGGACCGCGGCGCCTTGTACAGGATCAGCCCGGCCGAGTGATCCGAGATTTTCCGGGCCGCGTGCGGCGCGGCCACGCGTTGCCGCGGCGCGCCGCCGATCCTATAGGGGTGACATGAGAGATCATCCGATTCCACGCTTCACCGCCCTGGCGCAAAGCCTGCCGCCAACCGTGCCTTTTGTGGGGCCCGAGACCCAGGAACGCGCCCGTGGCGGGGCCTTTGCCGCGCGCATTGGTGCGAACGAGAGCGGGTTTGGCCCCTCTCCCGCGGCGATCGAGGCGATGGCACGGGCCGCATCCGATGTCTGGATGTATGGCGATCCCGAGACTCATGATCTGCGCCATGCCTTGGCGCAGGCGCATGGATTGCCGCCCGATTGTCTCGTGGTGGGCGAGGGGATCGATGGCCTGCTGGGTCTGACCGTCCGGCTCCTTGCCGAGCCCGGGGCGGCGGTCGTGACCTCGGCCGGCGCGTATCCGACCTTCAATTACCATGTTGCCGGGTTTGGGGCGCGGCTCGTCACCGTGCCCTATTCCGGGGATGCCGAGGATCCTGAGGCGCTGGCCGATGCGGCGTGCGAGACGGGTGCACGGCTGGTCTATCTTGCCAATCCCGACAACCCTATGGGCAGCTGGCATGGGCCCGAGCGGATCGCGCGTCTGCTCGATGCCCTTCCCGATGGGTGTCTGCTCTGCTTGGACGAGGCCTATATCGAACTCGCGCCCGCTGGCACCGCGCCGCCATGGGATATGTCGGATCCGCGGCTGATCCGATTTCGCACCTTTTCCAAGGCGCAAGGGCTCGCCGGTTTGCGCGTGGGTTGGCTGGCCACGCATCCAGAGCTTGCAGCCGGCTATCACCGCATCCGCAACCATTTCGGCGTGGGGCGGCTGGCCCAAGCAGCGGCTCTGGCCTCGCTCGGGGATCGAGCGCATCTCGATCGGGTTATCGCCGCGGTCAGTGCGTCTCGTGCCAGGATTGCCGAGATCGCCGCCGCCAATGGTCTGTCCGCGCTGCCATCCGCCACGAACTTCGTTGCGATCGATTGCGGCCGCGACGGTGCCTATGCCCGCGCCGTCTTGGTCGGGCTGATCGAGCGCGGGGTCTTTGTTCGTATGCCTGGCGTCGCTCCGCTTGACCGGTGCATCCGCGTCTCCTGCGGGCCCGAGCCGGACATGGCCGCCTTTGCCGAGGCCCTGCCGCCGGCCCTGGCCTCCGCGGCTGCCTGAGGGAGGTGCCCGTGGCCCATCCGCTCGCCGGCGCTGATCTCGGAACACTCGCCCGGGTCTTTGCGGCGGGTGGAGCACCGGATCGCTGGGGGACCGCGCTCGGCATTTGGGGATCGGCGCTCGGCCGGGCACCGGTCACGGTGCTCGAGCAATGGCTCCACGATCGCCACTTGCCGAGCACTCAGGCGATGCCGCCGCCGATCTTCATCCTCGGCCATTGGCGCTCGGGCACAACGCATCTCTACAACACACTGGTCCATGCGGGCTGGGGCTATGTGCCGCCCGTGGCCACCGGGTTGCCTTGGGAGATGTTCACGCTCGCCCGGTGGCTTCGCCCGTTCCTGGAGCGGCACCTTCCCGAGACCCGCTATATCGACGCGATCCCGGTGACACCCACCAGCCCACAAGAGGACGAGATCGCAGTGGCCAACATGTCGCCGCTCTCATTCTACCATGGCCTCTATTTCCCTAAAGCCTTCGATCGGTTTCTGGCCCGCGGTCTGTTCTTTGACGGCTGCACCGAGGCCGAGATCGCCGCTTGGGAGACGCGCTTAATCTATCTGATGCGCAAGCTCGCGCGGCACCAAGACCGCCCGCTTCTGATCAAGAACCCGGTCTACACGGCCCGTCCGGCACATCTGGCGCGGCTGTTCCCTGGGGCGAAATTCATCCACATCCACCGAAGCCCGTTCGATGTGTTCCTCTCGATGCGCAATTTCTACGCCCGGCTGCTCGAGCAGTTCGCCTTGCAGCGGGTGCCCGAGGGGATCGACATCGACGGGGCAATCCTTCGGACCTATGTGCGGATGATGGAGGCCTTTGACGAGCAGACCGCCGGATGGCAGGCCCCCGATTTCGTCGAGCTGCCCTACGATCTGCTGGACACCCGCCCGATGGAGGCGCTGGCACGGATCTATGGGGCGCTGGAGCTGCCGGGCTATGGCGAGACGGAGTCTAAATTCGCCGCCTATCTCGGTTCGGTCCAGAGCTATCGGAAGAACGCGTTTCGCGGAGACCAAGCGACCGTCGATGCCGTCTCCGCGGCCTGCGCACCCTGGATCGAGCGGTGGGGCTATGCCGCGCCCGAGCTTGCAAAGCTTGGCCACGCGCCCAACTCGGAGCACGCCGCATGAGACGGGCGCTGTTGGCAGTCCTGGCGGCCGGCGCGCTTGCGCTCATTGGTGCCGTGATATGGTTCGTCGTGCCTCGCAGCCCGGCGGAGGCGCGTTTTGCCCATGAGGAGTGTCGCCGGCTTCCCTTGACCGATGCGCGCACCGGGGCCGTCTTGGCGGGCATCGAGGACATCGCGCCCTATGCGAGTGATCTGTTTCTCTCGGTCCAGGATCGGGCGGCGGCCGAGGCGGCGGCGGTCGAGGGACGGACCCCGCCCCAGGGCGGGCTCTATCGCCTGCCTCTGGCCGATCTCGACCGCCCCGGGCCGCTGGAGCTCGTGGCGCAGACCCCCGCCATGGCGACGCCGCTTCATCCGCACGGCATCCATGCGAGCCTGGCCAAGCTGGTCGCGATCAATCGCCGCTATGGGCCCGACGGTGCGGAAGGTCGCGAGCTCCTGGTTTTTGCGATCCGCGAGGATCGTCTCAAGCCGTTGCGGCGACTGCCCAACTCCGCTCTCTGCGCGGCCAACGATCTGCTGCTGACCGGGCGGACCGTGCGGCTCACCCTCGATCGCGCCGCCTGTCCGGGGATCGATCCGTGGGAACAGGCGCGCGGAGGGGCGACGGGCAGGCTGGCGATGATGGGGGCCTCGGACAGTGCCTCGGGCGGCTTGCGGGTGATGGCCGACGCGTTGACCTACCCAAACGGGGTGGCGATGATCGACGGCGCCGAGGGCCGCCGCTTGCTGGTCGCTGAGACCCGGGGCGACGCGCTGGTGGTCTTTGGAGACCCGCTGAGGCCAATGCAAATCGGTGCACCGCTGGGGCGCCTTACGTTGCCCGGCGGCCCTGACAACCTGACGGTGGCCCCTGATGGGCGGGCCGTGGCGGCGCTGCATCCGAGCCTGATCCGTCTGGCGCTCTATCGCTTCGGTTGGGCGGGCCACGCGCCCTCTCGTCTGGTCGCCGTCGATGACCAGGGCGCGACGGAGTGGCTGTTCGACGACCCACCGGGCGCGCTGTTCTCAGGTGCCAGCGTTGGCGTTCTGACAGAAAGCGGCCACCTCGTCGCGGGGTCGGTGCGCGATGCCGGTCTCCTGGTCTGCGGTCCCGCGCGGTGAGACCTGTCTTCGCGCCGGTGCATACGGTTCGGTTCCCATGCGCGTCCTGGTGACCGGAGGAGGCGGATTCCTGGGTCGGCATCTGATCGCCGGACTGGTGGCGCGGGGCGATCAGGCCGTGGCGTTCGACCGCGCCTTCCCCGAGCCGGTGCCGGATGCGGTCTGCCATATCGGGGATGTGACAGACCCTGTCGCGGTCGAACAGGCGGTGGCCGGGTGCGCGGGCGTGATCCACGCAGCCGCACTCACCGGCCTTTGGGCCCGCGATCCGGCGGTGTTCGATCAGGTCAACCGCGGTGGGACCGAGACGGTGCTGGGCGCGGCTGCCAAGGCCGGAGTGCGGCGCGCCGTGCATGTCTCGAGCTACACGACTCTGATCGCCGGCCCACGCGGACCCTGGCGCACGGTGGACGAGACGGTGGAGTGGCCCGAGACGGCGATGCTCGGCCCCTATCCACGGTCGAAATGGCAGGCCGAGCGGGTGGCCGAGCAGGCCGCCGTGCCCACCGCGATTGTGTTGCCGGCGGCGCCGATCGGGCCGGGCGATGCCACACCGACACCGCCGGGTGCCATGCTGCGCGACCTCGCCAATGGCGCGCTGCCGGCGATGATCGACTGCGGTTGGGCCTTGGTGGATGTGCGAGCCGTGGCCGAGGCGACGCTGGTCGCGCTCGATCGCGGCGAGGCCGGGCGCCGCTATCTCTTGGCGGGCGAGACCCTGGACACTGCCGCCCTGATGGCCCTGTTCGAGCGGGTGAGCGGCGTCACGCCGCCGCGCGCCCGGGTGCCCCATGGGATCGCTTTGGCAGCAGGGTTGGTTGAGGCCCCGGTCGCCCGCCTGCGCTGCAAGCCGCCAACGGCGCCGCTCACGGGCGTGCGCCTGGCCGGCCCCCGCCTGCGCTTCGATGCAGCCCGGGCGCGGGCCGAGCTCGGGTTCGCTCCGCCGCCGGTCGAGGCCGCCCTGCGGGACGCGCTGCTTTGGATGCGGGCGCAAGGATGGCTCTCGCGCGCCTTGCCAGGCTTGCCTCAGCCATAGCGCCGGCCCTTCCACGCGGCACCCTCGCCCGACGCGTGCCTGCGCGCGCTGTCCACCGTCATCGCAGTATAGAGAGCCGCCGCAACCGGCAGACCCGCCGCCTCCCAAATCGGCCGGCCGAAATGGCCGAGCGTCGGCGCATAGGCAAGCCCCGCCAGGCCCCAGGCGATCCCGCCGAGCAGCGCGGCTACGGCACTCCCATGCAACGGCACGCTCAGCACCGTGAGCGGCCCCGCCAGATAGAGCACCGCCATGCCGAGCACCGTGCCCGCCAGCCAAAGCCAATTGTGATCGAGCTGCGCGAAGGCCGTGCGCGTGACCATCTGCCAGACATCGCCAAGCCCCGTCGTCTCGCGCAGGCTGACCGCCGCATCATCCGCCAGGCCGAGCCAGATCGGCTCGTTGCCCGGATCGCCCTTGGCCCGGGCGGCCAGCGCGCAGTCATCGATCAGCGCGCCGCGCATCGCGCCCGGCCAGCCGATCCGCTCGAGCAAGCGGCGGCGCACCAAAATGCACCCGCCCGCGGCTGCCGCGGTCTTGTGCGTCCGATCGTTGACCCAGCGAAACGGATAGAGCTTATGGAAGAAGAAGACAAAGGCGGGGATCAGCAAGCCCCCCCAGGCCCCGCCATCATCCAGCCTGGCCATCAGCGAGGCAAGGCCCAGGCGGTCGGCCCGCGCCTTGGCCACCAGCTTGGCCAATGTGTCCTCTTCGAACCGGATATCCGCATCGGCCAACAGCACCCATTCGGCCCGCGGTGCCAGTTCTGCCAGCGCCTTGTGCCCGGTCTCGAGCGCCCAGAGCTTGCCCGACCAGCCCGATGGCCGCTCGGGTGCCGTCAGCACATGCACCGCATGGCCACCGCTGCGCTGGCTCTCCGCGGCCACCGCGCGCGCGGCCTCGGCAGTGCCGTCCCGCGAGCCATCATCGATCAGCAGGATCTGCAGCCGGCCGCGATAGCCACAGGTGGCATGGGCACGCAGCGTGACCGGGACCGAAGCCGCCTCGTCTCGCGCCGGCACCAACACCGCAATCTCGGGCCAATCGGTTGGATCCGGTGCTGCCTCGAGCCGCACATCCGCCCGCCAAAAGCCGCCGCGCATCGACAACAGCCAGGCCCAGGCCAGGCAGGCCGTCAGGCATATCAGGATCAGGACGATGGTCATCGGCGGCTCTTCTGAGTCTGGGATCGCGCGCCAGGACGCTAGCACGCCGCGGCGCCTGCGTCTCGGCGCACAGATCGACCAAGTGCGATTGTGTTTGCCCGCCACAGCGCCTATTTTCGGCAAAACACCGGACAGGGCATGAGCGAGCAGGCAGAGATACCCCCGACCGGGCTGGACGCCTTGACTGCGCCGTCGGGAAAGGGCGCATCGGGCGAGAATTTTCCCGTCGGCTCCAGGCTGATCGCGCCGCGGTTGCGACCCCATGTGATGCGCTATTACGCTTTCGCCCGGGCCACTGACGACATCGCCGATGCGCCGGAGCTGAGCGCGGAAGAAAAGATCCGTCGGCTGGATCTGTTCGAGGCGGGCCTGGCACGCGGCGCCACGGGGCCGACCATCGCCACGCGCCTGCGCGACAGTCTGGCCGAGACCGGTGTGCCCACCGCGCGGGCGGCGGATCTGCTGGTTGCTTTTCGCCAGGATGCGCGCCAAGCGCGCTATGCGGATTGGGAGGCGCTGTTGGAGTATTGCGCCTGTTCCGCCCATCCGGTGGGGCGCTATCTGCTCGATCTGCATGGCGAGGCGGCCGAGACCGGGCCGATGGGTGATGCGCTCTGTGCGGCGCTTCAGGTGCTGAACCACCTCCAGGATCTTGGCGAGGACCGCCGGGCGCTCGACCGGGTCTATCTGCCGCAGGATTGGATGGCCGAGGCCGGGATCGATGAGAGCCATCTCGATGCCGAGCGGACGTCCGCCGGGCTACGTCAGGTGATCGAGCGCTGCCTCGATGGCACCGATCGCTTGCTCGACCGGGCCGCACCGCTGGCCGCGGCCACGCGCTCGCGCCGCTTGGCGGCCGAAGCCGCGGTGATCCAACGGCTGGCCCGCCGGCTCTCGGCGCGGTTGCGTCGCCAAGATCCTTTGGCCAGGCGAGTCAAGCACAGCACATGGGATCTGCTGAGCGCTCTCGGTGCTGGGCTCTGGCGGCTCTCGAGCCTGCCGGGAGCGCGTCCATGACCGGCCTCGAGGCGCTGGCCCCATCGCCGGCCCCGCCCGGCGCCGATCCCGATGCGATCGCAGCGGCGATCACGGCCAAGTCTCAGACGTCGTTCTCGACCGGCATGCGCATCCTGCCGGCCGAGCGCCGCCGGGGCATGTGGGCCCTCTATGCCTTCAGCCGGGTGATCGATGACATCGCCGACGGACCGGACGACGGCGAGGACTGGCCGTTGGCCGACAAGCACCGGCTGTTGGATGCCTGGCGCGATGAGATCGGGGCGCTCTATGCGGGGCGGCCAGTCTCGGCGATCGGCCTCGCGCTCGCAGGGCCCGTCGCCCGCTATGAGCTGCCTCAAGAGGAGTTTTTGGCGTTGATCGATGGCATGCAGATGGACGCGGATGGGCCGATTATTGCGCCACCGCGGGCCGAGCTTGCGCGCTACTCTCGCCGCGTGGCCGGAACGGTGGGCCTGCTCTCCATGCGCATCTTTGGCGCTTGGCGTGGCGCGGTGTCGGAGCGCTTCGCGCTTGCCCTCGCCGATGCCTTCCAGCTCACCAACATCCTGCGCGATATCGAGACCGATGCCGAGATGGGACGGCTCTACCTGCCGCTGGAGCCGCTCCGGGTGCATGGGTTGCCGCTTGAGCCCCTCGCGGCCGCTCGCCATCCCGCCCTGCCCAGCGTTGCCGCGACCCTCGGGCGCGAGGCGCGGGCCCATTTTGCCGAGGCGCGTGGCTTGATCCGCGCCCATGCGCGCCACCGAATTGCGCCGGCTTTGCTGATGATGGGCGTCTATGCCGCCTATCTCGCGCGGATGGAGGCGGTTGGCTTTTCTCGGGACGCGCGGGTGCGGCTCTCAAGCGCCGAGAAGCTGTGGAGCGGGCTTGCCTGCCTGATTGCGCCTGGGCGCGCGGCGGCTCCGGCCGGAGAAGCGCATGGCTGACGGCACGGTCCATATTGTCGGCGCGGGGCTGGCCGGGCTCTCCGCAGCCGTGCAGTTGGTCGCCGCAGGCCGTCAGGTCGCGCTTTACGAGGCACAGGGCCATGCCGGCGGGCGCTGTCGCAGCTTCTACGATCCGCGGCTCGAGCGCGAGATCGACAACGGAAACCACCTGGTGCTGAGCGGCAACCGCTCGGTGCGCGCCTATCTCAAACGGATTGGGGGTGAGGCGGGCCTGGTGCCCGAGCCCCGGGCCGGGTTTGCCTTTGTCGATCTGGCGACCCAGCGCCGCTGGCAGGTCGAGATCAACAATGGCCGTTTGCCCTTCTGGGTGGCCGACCCGGCGCGGCGGATCCCGGACACGCGGATCAGCGATTACCTCTCTGGCGCCCGCTTGGCCTTGGCGCGGCCAGAGACCACCGTGGCCCAGGCGATCCCCGACCGCGGGCCGATCTGGACCCGGTTTTGGGAGCCGCTGACGCTGGCAGCCATCAACACGACGCCCGAGCGGGCCTCGGCCCGACTGTTGTGGCGCGTCTTGGCCGAAACCTTCCTGAAAGGCGGTCGCGAGGCCCGGCCGATGCTGGCGCCAAGCGGTCTCGGACACGCGCTGGTTGCCCCGGCGGTCGCCTGGCTCGCCGAACGCGGTGTCGCGGTCCAGCATGGCCGAGTGCTGCGCGGTCTCGACCGCGCCGACGGGCGCGTGTCCGGCCTGCGCTTTGCCGATGGCGATGTGCCGATCGGGCCCGGGGACGCCGTGGTTCTCGCGCTGTCGCCGTCGCGCTTGCGAGCGGTGCTGCCCGAGATCGATGTGCCGGAGGATGCCTGCTCGATCCTGAACGCGTTCTTCCGGGTGCCGGAGACGGCAGTGGGCATGCTCGAGATGCGGCCCATGGTCCTGGGCGTGCTGTCGGCAACCACCCACTGGATTTTCCGCCGGGGCGATGTGGTCAGCCTCACGGTCTCGGCGTCGGATGCGCTCGGCCTCGATGGAGCCGATCCGGACACACTGCTCCCAAAGCTTTGGGACGAAACCCGTGCAGCCCTTGGCCTTTCTACCGGGTTGCGATACATCGCCGCAAGGGTGAACAAGGAAAGACGTGCCACGTTCGACCAGTCGCCAGCCGGTGTTGCGCGCCGGCCGAGCGCCAAGACGCCCCTAACCAATCTCTGGTTGGCGGGGGATGCCACCGATACGGGCCTGCCCGCGACGATCGAGGGCGCGATCCGGTCGGGGGAGGTCGCGGCCAGACTGGCTCTCGGAGGGCTGCGGGCGCCATCGAAGCGGGCCGAGTCCGCGCGTGCCGAGTAGGACGAAAGACACAAGGAGGACAACAGAGCGCGAGCGGGCTTGAACGCGCCGCTGAGTGACACCAAACCGGAACCCAGCCGGTCAGCACCCACGGGAGACCAAACACTCTGGGGCAGACGGTGAGGCAGAGAGAGCACAGACCGCCGGCACAGGCGGAACGGGGCACGGGACGAGGAAGATGAACACGCACGTCACACCCGACACCCGGGCGGCCACGCCCGATCGCCAGTTTCTGCAGAGCCTGATTGGCGAGCAGTCCGAGAAACTCTGGGCCCTTCAGCGTGAGGACGGGCACATCGTGTTCGAGCTCGAGGCTGACTGCACGATCCCTTCGGAATACGTCCTGCTGCGCCATTTCCTGGGCGAGATCGACCCTGCGCGCGAGGAGCGGCTGGCCCGCTATATCCGCGGTGTGCAGAACGAGGACGGCTCCTGGCCGCTGTTCCATGACGGCGCCGGCAATGTCTCGGCGACCGTGAAAGCATACTGGGCGCTGAAGCTGATCGGCGACCACCCGGATGCGCGGCATATGGCCCGCGCGCGGAGCTGGCTGCTGGGGCAGGGTGGCGCCGCCAAGGCCAATGTCTTTACCCGGATCATGATGGCGCTCTTTCGCCAGATCCCCTGGGACGGGATGCCCTGTATGCCGGCCGAGGCGATGCTGATGCCGCGCTGGTTCCCGTTCCACATGTCCAAAATCGCCTATTGGTCGCGGACGGTGCTGACCCCGCTGTTGATCCTGTTCGCCAAGCGGGCCGAGGCGGCCAACCCCACGGGGCTCGACATCCGCGAGCTGTTCGTCACACCGCCCGAAGCGGTGCGCATCTGGCAGGTGAACCCCACGGGCAGCCGGATCGGCGATGCCTTCCTGGTGCTCGACCGCCTGCTGCACCGCATCGAGCCGCATCTGCCCCGCCGCCCGCGTGAGCGCGCCGTCAAGGAAGCCGAGCAGTTCATGCTGAGCCATCTGAATGGCGAGGATGGGCTGGGCGCGATCTATCCCGCCATGGCCAATGCCGTGATGGCGCTGCGGGTGCTCGGCTATGCGGATGACAGCCCAGAGATGCAAACCGCACGGGACGCGGTCGAAAAGCTGGTGGTCGAGCGGGACGGGCCGACCGGGGCCGAGACCTATCTCCAGCCCTGCGTCTCGCCGGTCTGGGACACTTGCCTGGCGGCCCAGGCCTTTCTCGAGGCGGGCATGCGGGACGACCCGCGGCTGACCCATGCGCTCGACTGGCTGGCCGACAAGCAGATCTTGGATCATGTGGGCGATTGGGCTGTGCGTCGGCCCCATGTGCGCCCGGGCGGCTGGGCCTTTCAGTACGAGAACCCGGACTATCCGGATGTGGACGACACCGCAGTCGTGATCATGGCCATGCACCGGGCCGATCCAGAGCGCTATGCGACCAACATCGCGCGGGCTTGCGAGTGGATCGTCGGCATGCAGTCCCGCTCGGGAGGCTGGGGGGCCTTCGATCCGGAGAACGAGCACTATTATCTGAACTCGATCCCATTTGCCGATCATGGAGCGCTGCTGGATCCGCCCACGGTGGATGTGACGGCGCGCTGCGTTGGAGCTCTGGCGCAGGTCGATGCGCAGGCCCATGCAGAGGCGATCCGCAAGGGCATCGGCTTTATCCGGCGTGCGCAGGAGCCGGATGGGAGCTGGTACGGGCGCTGGGGTGCGAACTACATCTATGGCACCTGGTCGGCGCTGGTGGCCTTAAACGGGGCGGGCGAGGATATGTCCCAGCCCTATGTACAAAGGGCTGTCGCTTGGCTGAAAGCTCGCCAGCGTGAAGATGGCGGCTGGGGCGAAGGGATGGAGAGCTATGAGCCTTGGGGGCCGGGTTTTGCCCGGGCATCGACCGCATCGCAGACGGCGTGGGCGCTGCTTGGCCTGATCTCGGCGGGAGAGGTCGACACCTCTGAGGTCGCGCGCGGCGTGCGCTGGCTGGCGGAGGCGCCGCGGGAGCCCGACGGTCCCCGATGGCAGGAGCGCCATTGGACAGGCACGGGGTTTCCTAGGGTCTTTTATCTCAAGTACCATGGCTACGCCGCGTTCTTCCCGATTTGGGCGCTCGCGCGCTATGATGCTGTGGCAAATTCAAATGATCGCCGGGTGAAATGGGGGATCTGAGCGCGCCGGCTCTGCCGGAGAGGTGGGGGATGGCGGGCGTCCCATCCACCCACCCCCGCCCGACATCCCGCGCTTTCGGCGCTCTTGGTCGCGCGTCCGCATCCCCGTGAGCCGATTTGTCCCCTCGGAGCCCAAGCTTGGGATCATCGCCGGGCTCGAGGCGGAGCTCGATGTGCTCGGGCGTTATAGGCACCACAAACGTGTGATCTGCGGCGCCACCGGAGCCAACGCTCGCCGCACCTCGCGCGCGGCGTTGCGCATGTGGCAGGATGGCTGTCGGATGCTGCTCTCTTGGGGGCTCGCGGGGGGGCTTGACGACACGCTCGCGCCGGGCGATCTGATCCTGCCGGACGGTGTGGTCGATCCGACTGGCCGGGTTCATTGGCTGGAAACCGAGGCGTTGGGCGAGCTCGCGGATCCCGAAGACGACACCGCCATGCTGATCGCCGGATCGGACCAGATGGTGACCGAGCCTGAGGCCAAAGCTGCCCTTGCAAAGGCAAGTGGAGCGGTCGCTGTCGACATGGAAACCCATCACATCGTTCGCATGGCCGAAGAGGCGGCCTTCCCCGCGCTCGCCATCCGGGCGATCGCAGATCCTGCGGACCGTGCGATCCCGAAGGCCGCGCAAGAGGGCATCGGCCCGGACGGGCGACCTCAGATCGGAAGCGTGCTGTCGGGCCTTGCGGCGCGCCCTGGGGATCTGCCGGGTCTGCTCGCCCTGCGGCGCGATTACAAGACCGGGCTGGGAGCGCTTCGTGAGGTCGCTCGAACAGATGTGATAGAGCGCCTGATCGCTGCCGTGCCGCGCATTTGACGCGTGGCCGGCGTCCACCTCCCCTTCCCCATCAGCCTTACAGTACACCGCTCGCCGCGCGCCGCGGGCATGCCCTTGGCACCCGCGCGACATCCGACGCGGCGCCTAGAGCCGGCCCTCATGGCATGGGTTGCGCCTGCGGGCCGCCTCGCTAGTCTCAGGCCCCATGACCGCGGACCCCACAGCCGATCAGATCTCAGCACTCCATGCACTGCTTGGCGAGCCCGTACCCGGGCCCGTCGAGCCGCGCTATCTCTCTGAACCGCGCGATCGCTATCACGGAACCGCAGCCAGCGTGCTGCGTCCGCGCTCGACCGCCGAGGTCTCGGCGATCTTGGGCTTTTGCCAAGGCGCGGGTATCGGCGTCATCCCCTATGCCGGCGGCACCGGGCTTGTCGGCGGGCAACTGACCGAGCGCGGGCCGCAGCCGGTCCTGCTCTCGCTTGAGCGTATGGACACCATCCGTGCCGTCTCGGCCGAAGACGACTGCCTGGTGGCCGAGGCCGGCGTGATCCTGGCCGATGTGCAGGCCGCAGCCGAGGCGGCGGGCCGGCTCTTCCCGCTCTCGCTCGCGGCCGAGGGGTCTTGCCGGATCGGTGGCAATCTTGCGACCAATGCGGGCGGTGTGCAGGTGCTGCGTTACGGCACCATGCGCGAGCTTTGCCTCGGCATCGAGGCCGTACTGCCCGATGGATCGATACATCACGGCCTGCGCCGGCTGCGCAAGGACAACATGGGTTACGACCTGCGCCATTTGTTGATCGGGTCCGAAGGCACGCTCGGGGTCATCACGGCCGCGGTCTTGCGCCTCCATCCCCGTCCTGGTGAGACGCTCACGGCCATGATCGCGGTGCCCGAGCCGGCGGCGGCTGTCACGCTCTTGCATCGGCTGCGCGATCGCCTCGGCGACGGCATCTCGGCCTTCGAGCTGATCTCGGCCCGGGCGATGGCGTTCTTGGCCGAGCATTTCGCGGACCGGGCCGATCCGCTCGAGAGCCGGCCCGCCTGGCGGGTGCTGATGGATATCGGAGCGCCCTCTGGCACCCATCTGCGCGACCGGGTCGAGGCGGCGCTCGGCGATGCGCTCGAGGCAGGGCTCGCCACCGATGGCACGATCGCCGCCTCCGAGGCGCAAGCTCAGGCGATGTGGTGGCTCCGCGAGCACATTCCAGAGGCCAATCGCCGGGTCGGCGCCATTGCCAGCCATGATATGTCGGTGCCCACGGGCCAGATCGCGGCCTTCATTGCCGAGGGGAATCGTCTGTTGGCCCGTCTCGCGCCCGAGCTGCGGATCAACTGCTTTGGCCATATCGGCGATGGCAATCTGCACTACAACATCTTCCCTCCCGAAGGCGAGGACAAGCGCGACTGGGCGCATCGTCGCGAGGAGGTCACCGGCGCTCTGCACGCGCTAACCCACACGCTTGGCGGGTCGATTTCGGCGGAGCACGGAATCGGGCGGGCCAAGCGTCAAGACTTGCAGCGGTTCGGGGATCCGACCAAGTTGGCCGCCATGCGCAGCATCAAACGCGCCTTCGATCCGGCGGGGATCATGAACCCGGGCGCGGTGTTGCATGAGGGTCCGCTGCTCGGTGAAACGGCGGCCCGATGAGGCCGCCGCTGCGTCTTTGTCGGGCGCGCATGCGCGCCCGGGAGATCGGGCCTCAGATCTTGCGCAGATCGTCCGCCATCGGCCGGCCATCGCGGCCCGAGCGGATTTCAAAAGCCACTTTCTCGTTGTCCTTCAAGCCTTCCATCCCCGCAGCGCGTACCGCGGTGATATGCACGAACACGTCCTTGCCGCCTTCGTCGGGGGCAATGAAGCCATACCCCTTCTCTGCGTTGAACCACTTCACGGTTCCCGTCGCCATCTCGTCCGTCCTCTTCGTCGCCGGGCGCATAACCCAGGTTGGCTGCATTGCACGCCCGCTCCCGTGGGCAAGCAGTTCTGAACAACGCCCCAGCCATAAACAGACCCGGGGAAGAAGACGAGACGGCCAACCTGCGCGAGTGAGCGCAGGGCGTTTGTACGCGATTCCGGACTGTCGCGCAATGAAGCAGCGCCACGAGTCTGGGGCGTCAGACCATTGAAAGGGCCAATTCGTGTACTTTTAGCCGGTCCGACCGCGTCCGGCAAATCCAAGTTGGCCTTGGCATTTGCCGAGAAAACCCAAGCCATCGTTGTCAATGCGGACAGCCAGCAAGTCTATGATGGCTGGCAGGTGCTCTCGGCACGGCCAGGGCCGGAGGATCTGGCACGGGCGGAGCACAGGCTCTATGGCCATGTCCCGCTCGAAGCGGATTACTCTGCCGGGGCGTGGCTCCGCGACTGCCGGTCTGTGTTGGCCGAGGCAGAGGGCAGGGCCATCATCGTGGTCGGCGGCACCGGGCTCTACTTCAAGGCCTTGACCGAGGGGATTGCGCCGATCCCGCTGGTGCCAGCGGCTCTTCGGCGCCGCGGCGAGGCGGAGCTCGAGGCCTTGGGGCTCGGTGCTTTTGCCGAGGCATTGGCGGCACGAGACCCGGCCACGGCAGCCGTGCTGGACATGGCCAATCCTGCGCGGGTGCTGCGGGCCTGGGAGGTGCTGGAGCACACCGGTTATGGGCTTGCGAGTTGGCGGGCGCGCACCGAGCCGGCCCTGTTGCCGCGTGCGGCTTGCCGGGCGCTTTGCCTCGCCCCGCCCAGGGAGTGGCTCTATGCGCGCTGTGAGGCGAGGTTTGATGCGATGATGGCCGCGGGCGCGTTGGAGGAGGTGCGCGCTGTCCAAGCGCGGGGGCTCGCGCCGTCGTCGCCGGGCTTGAAAGCCCTGGGTGCGCCGGAGTTGGCCGCCTATCTTGGCGGTCACGCGAGCTTGGAGGAGGCTGTGGCAGCGGCCAAGACGGCGACGCGGCGCTATGCCAAACGCCAGCTGACTTGGGGGCGCAACCAGATGGCCGCCTGGCAACAGATAGAGATGCCGCTCGACGCGGCGGCGACGGCGGTGCTGGCCGCGGATCTTGCCGGACCAGGATGACACAGGTGGTCGGCTCGGGAGCGCCGCGTCTGCGGTTCCGCCTTTGGCTTGGCGGTCGCGCGCGGCGGGCGGCGACTGTTGCGCTTGGTGGCGTCTGGGCGAGGGGCGGCCGTGCATCTCGGGGCTTTCGGCGCCAGGGCCAGCGGAATGCGGGGCGGGTCTCGCCAGGCCCGATCAGGCGGTGCCGCACGAAAATGTCGTTGGCGATGCTGCAATGCGAGATTCCTTGCGCAGAGGCGGTTGACGGCTGCCGGTTCTGTGGTATGAGCAAAGCAACGAAACTGATGGAGACGGATATGGTCGTCCTTATCGTATTCGATGCGCGCGGGGATCGAGGGGTCTGAACACCTCACGATGGACGCGCGCTTGGGCCCCGGACGGGGCCCTTTTTGTTGGTGACGACAAGGCGACCCATGGCCTGCACTGGAGAGAACCGATGGCTGATCACACACGCATGGAAATGACCGGCGCCGAGATGGTCGTGCGCGCCCTCAAAGATCAGGGGGTCGAGGTGGTCTTTGGTTATCCGGGCGGTGCGGTGCTCCCGATCTATGACGAGATCTTCAAGCAGAACGACATCCGCCACATCCTGGTCCGCCACGAGCAGGGCGCGACCCATATGGCCGAGGGCTATGCCCGCTCAACCGGCAAGCCTGGTGTTGTGCTGGTGACCTCGGGCCCCGGTGCGACCAACGCGGTCACCGGCATGACCGACGCGCTGATGGACAGCATTCCGATGGTTGTCCTGACCGGCCAGGTGCCGACCTTCATGATCGGCAATGATGCGTTCCAAGAGGCGGACACCGTCGGCATCACGCGCCCCTGCACCAAGCACAACTGGCTGGTGAAGGAGACGGACGCGCTCTCGGGCACGCTGCACGAGGCGTTCCATGTAGCGACAAAGGGCCGTCCTGGGCCCGTCCTGGTCGACATCCCCAAGGACGTGCAGTTCGCGACCGGCACCTACACGCCGCCCGAGGCGACCCGCACCGCCCGCTATGCGCCGCCGACCGTGGGCGCGCCCGAGGCCATTGAGGCCGCCGTCGCGCTGATCGAACAGGCCGAGCGGCCGATCCTTTATACGGGCGGCGGGGTCATTAATTCGGGGCCCGAGGCGTCGCAACTGCTCCGCCAACTGGCTGCCGAGACCGGGTTTCCGCTGACCTCGACCCTGATGGGCCTGGGGTCCTATCCCGCGAGCGGGCCCGCCTGGCTCGGCATGCTGGGGATGCACGGCACCTATGAGGCCAATATGGCCATGCACGGTTGCGATCTGATGGTTTGCATCGGGGCGCGGTTCGATGATCGTATCACCGGGCGGCTGGATGCGTTTTCGCCGGACTCGAAGAAAATCCACATCGACATCGATCCCTCCTCGATCAACAAGAACATCCGCGTCGATGTGCCGATCGTCGGGGATGTGGGCACGGTGCTCGGTCAGATGCTCGCGTGCTGGCATGGCCGCGGCTCGCACAAGCGGGACGTCACGCGCTGGTGGGCGCAGGTGAACGAGTGGCGCGCCGTTGATTGCCTGCGCTTTGAGCCCTCGGAGCGGTCGATCAAGCCCCAGCACGCGCTGCAGCGGCTCGAGGCGCTGACCAAAGACCATGACCGCTATATCACCACCGAGGTGGGCCAGCACCAGATGTGGGCGGCGCAGTTCCTGGGCTTCGAGGATCCGAACCGCTGGATGACCTCGGGTGGCCTCGGCACCATGGGATATGGCTTACCGGCCTCGATCGGCGTGCAGATCGCGCATCCCGAGAGCCTGGTGATCAACGTGGCCGGCGAGGCCTCGTGGCTGATGGTCATGCAGGAGATGTCCACGGCCGTTCAATACCGCGCGCCCGTAAAGCAGTTCATCCTGAACAATGAGCGTCTGGGGATGGTCCGGCAGTGGCAGGAGCTGCTGCATGGTGAGCGCTATTCTCACAGCTATTCCGAGGCTTTGCCGGATTTCGTGAAACTGGCGGAAGCGTTTGGGTGCAAGGGCATCAAGGTGGACCAGCCGGACCAACTCGACGGCGCCATCGAGGAGATGCTGGCCTATGACGGCCCGGTGATCTTCGACTGCCTGGTGGAGAAGCACGAGAACTGCTTCCCGATGATCCCCTCCGGCAAGGCCCACAACGAGATGCTGCTCGGCGAGGCCTCCACCGAAGGCGCCATCGGTGCCACCGGCGCCGTGTTGGTGTGATCACGGCGCATCTTCCCGCCGGCTATGCGCTTTGGCGCTGTGTTGGCGGGAGGAGGGGCGCGACACTGGTCGCCGCTCTTGCGGGATCAGCCTTGCCCGACACCGAATTTGCTGTTCTTCTACTTCGTCGACGGAGGCGCCATCCATCACCATCGCTACTGGGTCGATGTGCCAGAGTTCTGGCTCGTGGTGGCAGCCGCGGCTTTGCCGGTGTCGGCGCGTGCCGGATTGCTGGACCTGGCCTCTGTCTTCCTCGGCGGGGTGTTCCTGCACCTCGCTCTCGACAGTGTCACCGGTGGTATCAAGTGGCTTTATCCCGTGGACGACACGCTCTACGAGATGTTCCCGGTGTCGGCGACCCAGGCGCATTGGCTGCTCTTCTTTGTCCTTCACTGGACGTTTCTGCTGGAGTTTGCGATCTGGGGGCTGGCGGCCGCACTGTGGTGGCACTCCCGACAGGTGCAGAGACGCCCGACGCACAGAAACTGAGGTACCGACTATGTCCCCGCTTGCCATCAAGCCCGGCAGCACGCGCCAGAGCGCTTACAATCTCCGCCCCGTGGGGCCGCAGGGAGAGGAGCGCCACACCCTCTCGGTCATCGTCGACAACGAGCCCGGCGTGCTGGCGCGCGTCATCGGGCTGTTCTCGGGCCGCGGCTACAACATCGAGAGCCTCACGGTAACCGAGACCGACCGGGAGAGCCATCGCTCGCGCATCACCATCGTGACCACCGGCACGCCCCAAGTGATCGACCAGATCCACGCCCAGCTTGAGCGCATGGTGCCGGTGCATACGGTCTCGGACCTCACCGAAGAGGGGCCACATGTGGAGCGCGAACTGGCGCTGGTCAAAGTGGCCGCCAAGGGCGAGCCGCGGGTCGAGGCGCTGCGCATGGCCGATCTGGTCGGCGCCCGCGTGGTCGATGTGACGCTCGAGAGCTTTGTCTTCGAGCTCGCCGCCACCCAGGCCGAAGTGGATGATTTCGTCGAGTTGATGCGCCCTCTCGGCCTGGTCGAGGTGGCCCGCACCGGCGTCGCGGCCATGATGCGCGGCCCGCGCCAAGGCGGCTGAGATGCGGCGCTGGGCGCTGTTGGCGGTGCTGGCGCTGTCCGCCTGTGGCAGCCCGTCCGAGGACGCCGTGCCCGAGGCCGGTACGACCCCTCCGCCAACCGCGTCAGACGCCCAAGCCGAGGCGGCGCGGCCCGTGCCCGGCGCCGAGACCTTGCCCTTGCCGGGGGCCGCTCCGCAGCCGCCCGCGGGTGCTGCTGCACCCCAGTCGGATGCGCCCGAGATCTATATGGCGCTGCAGCGGGATAACGCGGATGTGGTCTCGGTGATCTTCGCCATCGACGAGGCGCGTAACAACACGCCCTCGGATGACCCGGCGATCCGGCTGACCCCCGAGGCCGGGCTCTGCAACCCGCAGCAGCTCCGCCGCTTTGAATTCCCGGCGCTCTATGCGGCGCGTCCGATCTATTCGCGGCTCGAGGCCGAGGCTCCCGTAGCGGCGGACGAACTGCCGAGCTTCATCGCCACCATCGTCTCGAACGAAATGGTGCGCCAGGGCATGGCGCGCACCGCCGACGACACCCGGCCGCAGAACATGTGCAGCTATCTGTTGTGGCAGCGCCTGGTCTATGCGGATCTGCAGTCCCAGCTCGCTGGACAATAGCGTCGGCCTCCGGTAGGAGCGCCGAAATCCGAGGAGAGAGCCGGGATGACCAAGCGATACAGCCTGTTGGCGCGGGGCGAGGGGCCGAACTATGAATGGTCGGCCGACCACACCTTCGTCAAGGTCTCGGCCGCGGACACCGGCGGCGCCTACACCCTGATGGAAGACAACCTCAAGGCCAACTTCCGCCTGGGCCTGCATCTCCACAAAACCCATGCGGAGACGTTCTATATCCTCGAGGGCGCCGTCGACTTTCTGGTGGATGGCGACTGGATGCGCCTCGAGGCCGGCGACACGCTGCACATCCCGCCCGGCGTGCCCCATGGCTGCCAGGTTGCCGACGAGACCCGCGCACGGATGCTGATGATCTTCCAACCGGCGGGGTTTGATCTCTATCTCGAGGCGCTCTCGGGCTTGACAGAGGCGGAGTTCGCCGACCAGGCCACGATGACCGCCCTCAACGACCAGCATGACATCATCGAGCTCGGAGAGCTGCCGCCCCGGCCCTGAGCCGGCCAATCCAAAAGACAACCCAGGAAGGACGGACACCATGCGCGTGTATTATGATCGCGACTGCGACATCAATCTGATCAAGGACAAGAAGGTGGCAATCGTGGGCTATGGCTCTCAGGGCCATGCCCACGCGCTGAACCTGCGCGACTCGGGCGCCAAGAACCTGTGCGTCGCCCTGCGCCCGGGCTCGGCCAGCGCGGCCAAGGCCGAGGCGGAAGGGCTCTCGGTCATGTCGATCGCCGATGCGGCGGCCTGGGCCGATCTGATCATGATGTGCATGCCCGATGAGCTGCAGGCCGACACATACTATGCCCACATCCATGACAATCTGCGTGAGGGCGCGGCGATCGCCTTTGCCCACGGGCTGAACGTGCACTTCCGCCTGATCGAGGCCAAGGCCGGCGTCGATGTGCTGATGATGGCGCCCAAGGGCCCCGGCCACACAGTGCGCGGTGAGTTCGCCAAGGGCGGCGGCGTGCCCTGCCTCGTGGCCGTGGACAACGATGCCTCGGGCCGCGCGCTCGAGATCGGGCTGAGCTATTGCTCGGCGATCGGCGGCGGGCGCTCGGGTATAATCGAGACCACCTTCAAGGAAGAGTGCGAGACCGATCTGTTCGGTGAGCAGGCGGTGCTCTGCGGCGGCTTGGTAGAGCTGATCCGCTGCGGCTTCGAGACCCTGGTCGAGGCGGGCTATGCGCCTGAGATGGCCTATTTCGAGTGCCTCCACGAGGTGAAGCTGATCGTGGATCTGATCTATGAGGGCGGCATCGCCAACATGAACTACTCTATCTCCAACACGGCCGAGTTCGGCGAGTATGTCTCGGGCCCCCGCGTGTTGCCCTATGACGAGACCAAGGCGCGGATGAAGGCGATCCTGGATGACATCCAGCAGGGCCGCTTCGTGCGCGACTGGATGACCGAGTGCAAGGCCGGCCAGCCGAGCTTCAAGGCGATCCGCCGCAACAACGACGCCCACCAGATCGAGGCAGTCGGCGAAACCCTGCGCGGAATGATGCCCTGGATCAAAGCCGGCGCCCTGGTTGACAAGTCCAAGAACTGATCCCCTGCCCGCGTGCGTATCGAGATCGCGGGCGGTTCCCCTTGGGGCCGCCCGTTTGCATTGCGTGGCGCGGTGTCTCCATACTCGCTCAGGCAATCGATTGGAGAGCGAGATGTCCCGCAATGCCCGAGCACAGTGGCCGATCGTGTCCGCTGCGGCGGCCAGGCCGCTCTGACCGGGTGCAGCGATGCGGCGGGGATGGATGCTGCTGCTCGGCATGATCGTCGTCGCGTATTTCGCCACCGATGCCATGGTCTCGACCCTGACCCTAGACGATTTCGTCTCGCGGCCGGTCATTGGGTTCGAGCGGGAGATCCAGGATCCGCAACTCGGTCCAAGGACCGAGCGGCTGCGGATCGCGGATGAGACGGATTTTTACGGTGACCAGGCCGAGGGCACCGTGCGCCCCGCCGGCGGGGTGGGCATGATGCTCGGCTATCGCCACCGGTTCCGGCTCCGATCGGGGGCGGTTTTCTCCTGTACCCATATCCTGCGGTGGATGCGGTGCGAGGCGGGCTGGATCCCGCGCCGCGCCGCGCCGGCTGGTTGATGCGGCGGCGCCATGCTAAGCCCCGCGGCAACCGATCTGGCCCAAGGAGCCCCCGATGACCGTGACCCTGCCCGTCGCTGACATCTGCGACCGCTTTCCCGACCGCGCCCGTGTGCTCGGAGCCCAATTCCGTCTGTTCACCGCCGTCACCTACTTCGCAGGGCCCTGCCGCCTGATTGCGCTGCATGCCTCGGACGAGTTTCTGTCGTCAACGCTCTCCTCGCCCGGAGACGGTGCGGTCGCGGTGGTAGGGGTCGGTGCGCATCCCGGTCCAGCGGTCTTTGGCGATGGCATGGCGCGCGCCGCTCAGAACAATGGCTGGGCTGGGGTGGTCATCGACGGCGCGCTGCGGGATGTGGCGCTTATCCGCCCGCGCGGCATTGGCATCGCCGCGACCGAGGTTAGGCCGATGATCGCGCGGGACGGCCCGGCCGGCT
Organism: Pseudomonadota bacterium; assembly: GCA_039187815.1. Taxonomy (GTDB): domain Bacteria; phylum Pseudomonadota; class Alphaproteobacteria; order Rhodobacterales; family Rhodobacteraceae; genus Thermohalobaculum. The sequence goes on from JBCCZI010000002.1 coordinate 39,689, forward strand.
CGGAGGCCCAGCATATGATGATCGCGGGCGTGCGCCTGCGCTCGGGCGACTGGATCGTGGTGGATGAGGACGGAGCGGTCGCGCTGGACGGCTCGCTGGCCGGCGAGATCGCCGATTAGCGTGGCTCGGGCGGCAATCTGCCCGGTGGCGCAGGCCGCTCCGATTGGCCATGACCGGTCTGAGGATCGGAGGCAAGACATGCAAAGCGAGATCCAAGCGCCCACGACCGCCACGCGGCTCAAGGGCATGGCCCCCATCGTTCCCGTGCGCCGCGTGGCCCGGACTGTTGAGTTCTATACCCAGGTGCTGGGCTTCGATCTGGCCGACCGCAATGCCGACGGAACCTTTGCCTATCTGGTGCGCGAGGGGGCGGGCATCATGCTACTCGACCTAAGCGACGCCCGCGCGCTCAAGGCGACGGGCGAATTCCTGTCGGCCTATGTCTGGGTGCGTGGGGTCGAGGCCTATTACGAGAGCATTCGCCCGATGCTCGACCGGCTGCCGTCGAACCGCGTGCAGCCACTGTTCCAAAAGCCCGATGGACGGGCCGAGTTCCATGTGCGCGACCCGGACGGCTTCATGCTGTTCTTCGGCGAGGCGCTTGCGGACTAGACCTCCTGCTGCGGGCGCTCTAACGGGAGATCCTGGATGACCGGGCTCACCAAACAGATCCGCCGGGATGAGACCGAGGCGAACCGCCTGGACGCCGCGACCAAGGCAGCGTTTCGCCTGCGCACCCGCTCGCCCGAGCATCGCATCGCCTGGACCGAAGCGGCCCGGGCCTTTCGCGCCCACATCGCCCGGATCGAGCAACAGGCCGAGACCCTTCTGGCTGACGATCCCGATGCCGAGGGGCCGCTGCGGGACTGTATCTTCGCCTTCATCGAGGCGCGCGCCGGCTCGGCTGACGCCGCCGTGGCGCACCGGGCGGCGATGGCCCGCGGCTATCTCGAGGGGCGCGAGGCCCGTCGCGCCCTGCATCGCCCCGCGCTCTCTCGCTCCCGTTATTTGACAGCCAGGGCTCAGACGCGGCAGACCAACCCGGTTGCTTGTGGAGGTGGTATGACTGGACCATTGACGATCCCTGCACCAGCGCGGGAGAAGTTTGCAGACCCCGACTGGACGGCCAAGGGCGAGGCGCGCGCCACCGTGGCCCTGGACCGCCTAGAGACGCTGTGGATCAACACAGGCACCCTCTGCAACATCGCCTGTCGCAACTGCTACATCTTCTCGAGTCCCTCCAACGATGCGCTGGTCTATGTAACGGTGGACGAGATCACCCCTTATCTGGACGAGATCGCCAAGCGCGGGCTTGGCACCCGCGAGATCGGGTTCACCGGCGGCGAGCCCTTCATGAACCCCGAGATGGTCGCCATGGCTGACTTGGCGCTTGGCCGCGGGTTCGAGGTGCTGATCCTCACCAACGCCATGCGGCCCATGATGCGCCCCTCGGTGCAGGCCGGGCTACGGCGCCTTGTGCAAAGCTATGGCGATCGGCTGATTTTCCGGGTCTCGCTCGATCACCACCAGGCGCCGCTGCACGATGCGGAGCGGGGTAGGCGCAGCTTCGAGATCTCGATTGAGGGCATGCGCTGGCTGCGCGATATTGGGGCGCGCATGGCTGTGGCGGGGCGCACCTTGTGGGGCGAGGGCGATGCGGACATGCGCGCGGGCTTTGCCGCGCTGTTCCGGCGCGAAGGCTTTGCCATCGACGCCCAGGATCCGAGCGCGCTGGTGCTGTTCCCAGAGATGGACGCGACCGTCGAAGTGCCCGAGATCACGACCGCCTGTTGGGGCATCTTGGACAAGAGCCCGGCCGAGGTGATGTGTTCGAACGCCCGCATGGTCGTCAAACGCCGCGGCGCGGATCATCCGGTGGTGCTGGCGTGCACGCTGCTCGCCTATTCGGAAGGGTTTGAGCTTGGGCGTAGCTTGGTTGAGGCGGACCGCCCCGTGCCGCTCAACCACCCCCATTGCGCCAAGTTCTGCGTGCTCGGCGGCGCGCGCTGCTCGGCCTAGCGGCGCCGGGCCACCACAAAGCGCGCGGCCGCGGCCAGCTGCTCGGCCGCCGGGCCGAACGGGTCGAGCTCGGTCGCCGCCGTCTCCGCCAGTTCGGTCGCGCGGGCCCGCGCTCCGTCGATGCCGAGAATGTCGACAAAAGTCGCCTTGCCCGCCGAGGCGTCCTTGCCCACGCGCTTGCCCGTCTCGGCCTCGGTCCCGGTCACGTCCAGCAGATCATCGGCGATCTGGAACGCTTCGCCCAAAGCTTGCGCATAGGCGCGGAGCCGCCGCACATCCTCCGGGCTCGCTTCGGCGAGCAGAGCGCCCATTTCGGCCGCCACCTCGATCAACGCGCCGGTCTTCAGCGCTTGGAGCCGCTTGACCCCGGCGCCGTCGAGCGGGGCATGCGCCGTCTCGGCCCCAAGATCGAGCGCCTGGCCGCCGACCATGCCCGCTGCCCCAGAGGCTTGTGCCAAGCGCAGGCAGAGCTGGGCCCGCACGGCGCCCGAGCCATGGGTCGCCGGATCGGCCAAGATTTCAAAGGCCAGCGCCTGGAGCGCATCGCCGCAGAGCACGGCCGTCGCCTCGTTCCACTTTTTGTGCACGGTGGGCTGGCCTCGGCGCAGATCGTCATCATCCATGCATGGCATGTCGTCATGCACCAAGCTGTAGGAGTGCAGGCACTCCAGCGCCGCCGCCGCCCGCAAGGCGCCCGTCTCCGGGCCGCCGCAGAGCCGTGTGGCCTCTATCACCAGGAAGGCGCGCAACCGCTTGCCACCGCCGAGCGTCGCATGGGCCATAGAGGCGCAGAGTTCGGCCTCTCCCGCACCGCCCTCGCCTTTGGGCAACAGGGCGCGCAAGGTCTCCTCGGTCGCCTCGGCGGCAGCGCTCAGCGCATCGGCAAAGGACAGCTCGGGCGGGTTGGCAAGCTCGGAATCGGCCATGGCTCCGGTCAGTTTGTGGGCTCGCTGTCAAAAATGTCGGGCAGGGCGTCATCCGCCGCCGCATCGCCAAGAATCAGCGCATCGCGGCGTTGGAGATAGACCGCGCGCAAGCTGACATAGCTGTTCTCGCTCTCATAAAGCACCTCGTCGATCACATCCGCATTGACGGCGCGGTTGTGGACGATCTCGACACCGCTCAGCGCCGGGCTGAAGATGTTCAGCGCATCGCTGCTGGTGAAGCCGGTATAGGTCAGCGGATCGAGCGCCATGTCGCCGAGCGCCCCGCCCGCATCGCGCGTGGTCGAGGGCCCGAGAAGCGGCAGCACCAAATAAGCCCCCTCGGACGCACCGTATTTGCCGAGCGTCACGCCGAAATCGGTGTTCTCCTTTGGCAGGCCAAACTCGGTGGCGGGATCCAACAGCCCCCCAGCACCCAGCACCGTGTTGATCGTGATCCGTCCGAGTGCCGTGCCCGCCGCATCCACCTCGCCCTGCAGCACATAGTTCGCGAAATCATTCACCGAATCGAGCTGGTTGAGCGCGTTGGTCACCAGAAACTGCAAAAGCTCTGGCGTCACGAAATCATAGCCCTGTGCCACGGGCCGCAGGAAGTTTTCATCCGCCGAGATGTTGAAGTCGTGGATCGCCTCATTCGTCGCGCGGTACGGGTCGCGCTCATCGAAGCTCGCCCCCGGTCCGGCGCCGGCACAGGCGCCCAAGGCCGCCATCAGCGAGAGCGCGATCAGAGGTCTGGGAAGGCTGCGGAGGAGCATCGGCGAGTGCCTCTGGCTGGCGCGGGCGGGCCTGCGCGTTTGGACGATATGTGGTGTCCCGACCCCGGCTAGGCTGGCCACCACAACGGGCGAGAACGTAGACTGCACCGCGGGCGGTCTCAAGCGCTTCCCGCAAAAATGTTACTCACACTTACATAATTCACCGGGCAAAGAGGCAGGATGGGGCAGGAATGGGCAGCCACGGCGGTCGAGGCCTGGGTGGCGCGCGCGGCGCGGCATCCACAGGTCGCTCTGGCCTTGCTCGGCGCGCTGGCGGTCCTGGCAGTCCTGGCGCTGACCCGGCTTGGGATCGACACCGATTCGCGGCGCATGCTGGCGCCCGATCTGCCGTTCCAGACCCGGGCCGCAGCGCTGAACGCGGCGTTTCCTGGAACCAAGAACCAGATCGCTGTCGTGGTGCGCAGCGCACGCGCCGACCCTGCCGATGCCGCGGTGTCGGCGCTGGCCGAGGTGCTCTCAGGCGCGCCCGGCATCGAGGCGGTCTTTGCCGCATCGGCGGACGCGTATTTTCAGCGTGCGGGGTTGCTCTACCTCGACCGCCGCGTGCTGGAGGACAGGCTCACCCGGCTGACGAAATCGGCCAATCTGCTCGCGGGGTTGCGGGCCGACCCGACGCTGGGCGGCTTTCTCGCGGCCCTCGGAGAGGCCGAGCGCCTTGCCGAACGGGCGGACATTCCGGACGAGGCGTTGGCTGGGCTGCAAACCGAGGCGGCCGCGGTGTTCGACGCGGCGTTGGACGCGCGCCCGCGCCGGTTTGCCTGGGCGTCAGCCCTTGGCGGATCGGCGCAGGTCCTGCGCGTGCTCACCCTCTCCCCCACGCTTGATTTCTCGCGGCCCAACCCGGCGCGGGAGGCCATGCGGGCTGCTGAGGCGGCCATCGCGGCGCTTGATCCGGCCATCGCGGCTGAGGTGGAGATCGGATTGACCGGCGACCCGATTCTGCGCGCCGAAGAGCTGCGCAGCGTGGCCGCCACCATGCCGCTCTCGCTCGGGCTCTCGGTCGTGCTGGTGGCGGCGGTGTTGTGGACAGCGCTTGGCTCGCCGGCTCGAATGGGCCTGGCGCTCGGCACGCTGGCGCTCACCCTGCTGCTTACGACCGGGTTTGCAGCGCTGGCGATTGGAGACCTAAATCTGGTCTCGGTGGCCTTCATCGTCTTGATGGTCGGCCTTGGGATCGATTTTGCGATCCATCTGCTGCTCCATCTCGAAGAGGACGCCCAGCGGTTGCCGCCTGCGGAGGCGCTGGCAAGGACAGGCCGGGCCCTCGGGCCGGCGTTGGTCCTGACCGCCCTCTCCACCTCCGCGGCGTTCCTGGCCTTTGCAGTTACGGATTTCGTGGGCATGGCGCAGCTTGGGCTGATCGGGGCTGCCGGTGTGCTGATCGCCTTTGCCGTCTCGCTGACGGTCATTCCGGCGGCGATCGGCCTGCGCCCGCGCTGGATCGGAGGGCAGGGGCCGCGGCCCGCCTGGCGTACGCCCGACCCACCTCGGGTTATGGTCTGGGCCGCCTTAGCGCTCGGCCTCGGCGCCATTCCGCTTGCCGCCGAGATGCGCTTTGACGCGGATCCCATGGGGCTGCGAGATCCCAATGCCCGTTCGGTGCAGGTGCAGGACTGGCTGGCCCAGGATCCGGATCGCGCGCCGCTTCGCCTCAGCCTCCTCGTTGGCAGTGCGGCCGAGGCCGAGTCCGAGGCAGATGCCCTGGCCGTCTTGCCCGAGGTGCGCTCTGCGCGCTGGCTTGGCGCGCTGGTGCCGACCGACCAGGCGGCGAAGCTTGAGCTGGTGGACATCGCCTGGCCCTCCCTCGATTTCGCCGTTGGCGGAGAGGCCGTGCCGTTGGCCGAGGACCTGCCACGCACGCCCCTGGCCCTGGCCGAGGCGCTGAGCCAGACGCCCGCCGCCGCCCAGCTCGCCGAGGCACTGCGTCGATGGGAGGCCTCCGGGCTGCCGGATGCCGCCATAGAGGCGCGCCTTTTTGCCTATCTCCCAGCCTTGGTCGAGCAGCTGGCGGCGCAGCGCGAGGCGGACGAGGTGACGGCGGAGGATCTGCCGCCCGCCCTGGCGGCCCGCTATCGCTCGGGCGCGGGTCCGGACGCGCTCTACCGGGTCGAGATCGTGCCCGAGGCAGACATCTCGACCCCCGCGGCGCGGCGCGCGTTCGTCGATGCGGTGCGCGCGCAGGCGCCCGCAGTGGCCGGCCCGCCCGATCAGATCGAGGGGGCCGCGCGCACCGTCGCCCGTGCCATGGCCGAGGCCAGTTTGCTCGCCCTCGCGCTGACTGCTGTCTTCGCCTTTGTTGCGGTGCGCAGCTTGGCCCTGGTGGCGGCGATCTTGGTACCCGTGGCGTTGGCCGGCGCGGTCACCCTGGCTGCCGGCGTGGCTCTGGGCCTGCCACTCAACTATGCCAATGTGATCGTGCTGCCGCTCCTGATCGGGATCGGTGTGGACACCGGGATCCATCTCGCGCTGCGGACCGAGCGCTCGGCCGCTGTCTTTGCCACCGCCACGCCGCGCGCGGCCGCGGCCAGCGCATTGACCACCATCGGTGCCTTCGCCACCTTGGCCCTATCGGATCACCGGGGCACCGCCAGCATGGGCACCTTGCTCGCCATTGCGCTGGTGACCGCCGTGGCCATGGCCTTTGCCCTCACGCCCACGCTCGCGCGCCTTGCCAAGCCGACGGAGCGCCCCGACATGAGCCGTTAGATCTTCCCGGACCCCCCTGACCGCCAAATCGGAGACCGCCATGCCGCTCAGCCGCCTTGCCATCGCCCTTGCCGCCGCAGTGGCCTTCGCCGTGCCCGCATCGGCGGATGATGCCGAAACCCGCGCGCTCGCCACCGCCGAGACGCTGGTCGAGGGCGCCCATGGTGCGCTCGCCGATCCCGGGCTGAGCGATGCCGCCCGCGCCGACCGCCTGAGGGCCGCCGTCTCGTCTGCCTTCGCCTTCGATATTTGGGAGCGCTTTCTGCTCGGCGACCGCGGCGATGCACTCTCGGCCGAACAGCGCGGCGAGTTCCGCGCGCGCCTTCCGGGCTTCCTGGCCCATCTCTACGCCAATCAGTTCGGCAAAGGTCTCGAGGACAAGCCAGAGATCCAAGAGGCCCGGCCGGCTCGCAAGGACACCTTGGTGCGCGCCCGCATCCCGCGTGCCAACGGCAAGGCGCTGCCCGTCGACTGGCGCGTGCGCGATTTCGAGGACCGCGGCGCGCTGGTGATCGATGTGATGGTGGGCGGGATCTCGTTCCTGGTGCTCAAGCGCGAGGAATTCGCTTCGATCCTGGACGACGAAGGGCCGGACGGGCTGCTCTCGTTCATGGCCGAGAACAGCCTCTAGGCTCAGCCACGCGCCTCGCGGGCGACGATCCGGTCGGTCACCCAGCCGATCACCGGCTCGGTCCGCAGCCCCGTGCTGGTGACGAACACATCGCGGCAGCGCGGGATCGCATCCATCTGGCGCTGTACGTCGGCCAAGGTCGCCGTTTCGCCTACAAACCCGATCTTGAAGATGAACTGCTTGGCCATCTCGTTTTCGAGGATCTCCTTGAGAGTGGCCGGTTTCGTATCGCTCGCCTTCAAGCGGTAGATCGTGCTGTCATGGATGACCGCATGGCCCCGATTGTTGTCGTGGACCACGATCCGGGTGATCTCGTTGTCGAAATCGCTGACGAGGTCATGGAGCGCGTCGAGCGTCGTGTCCGCGTCCTTGGTGAGATCCTTGGGCTCGCGGATGTCGCCAAAGCGAATCATCTTGTTGGCGACCTTCAGGCCTTGCAGACGCTCCTCGGCCACCGATTGCACCAGCTTCTGCGTCGCGTCCGCCGCCACTTTGAAGTTATCGCGTGAAAAGTAGAACGCCAGCACGGTGCCCACCCAGGTGCCGAGCAGCGGCAGATAGGCCGTCAGAAGGGTTTGCAGCGCATCAATGCGCTCCATAGCTGTGAGATTGTCGGTCCCACCAGTCGGCAAGAAGATCGCAACGCCAATGGCAAACCCGATTGTCACCAGCACAAGTCCCGAGGCCTTGATGACCATCAGGCCAATCCGTCCGCGCTCGTCGTTATCGTCCGCGCTCTCCTGCGGCCTCTCGGTTTGTGGTCGCGGCCCGATAATCCGAAACAGTCCCCAGAGCACGAGCAGCGCGCCGAGAAGGATCGACACCAGTATGCTATTGGCCGAAATCCAAGTCCAGATCGCTGTAAAGATTTGGGAAAGCAGCGCCTTTATGTCCGTGGGCAAGGACGAGTAGGCGAAGACGCCCAGCCCAAACACCAAGACCACAAAGACGACGGGGATAAGTAAGTTAAGGCATATCAGAAAGGTATGGCGTAAACTAGGGTGTGCGGAGGCACGAACGGCCATCACAATCCTCCCAATCATTGGAAGCAATTAAAACTTCAATGATTGGGAAAATACCGGAGGGCGGGTTTGCGGTCAACCCGGGGATTAGTCCTGTGGGATTACCCTTAGGCCCAATTCGCGGAGTTGGTCGTTGGTGGGGGCGCTGGGGGCGCCCATCATGAGGTCTTCGGCGCGTTGGTTCATGGGGAACATGATGACTTCGCGGATGTTCTGCTCATCGGCCAGCAGCATCACGATGCGGTCGATGCCGGCCGCACAGCCGCCATGGGGCGGGGCGCCAAAGCGGAAGGCATTCAGCATGCCGCCAAAGCGCGCCTCGACCTCCTCGCGGCCATAACCGGCGAGCTCAAAAGCCTTGAACATGATCTCGGGCTTGTGATTCCGGATGGCGCCCGAGATCAGCTCATAGCCGTTGCAGGCCAAGTCGTATTGGTAGCCGAGCACCGAGAGCGGGTCGCCCGAGAGCGCGTCAAGCCCGCCCTGGGGCATCGAGAACGGGTTGTGGGAGAAGTCGATCGCCCCCTCGTCGCTCTTCTCATACATCGGGAAGTCGACGATCCAAGCGAACTCAAAGCGGTCTTTGGCGGCGATGCTGAGCTCGTCGCCGATCACCACACGGGCACGGCCGGCAAAGGCCTCGAAGCTCTCGGGCTTGCCGCCCAGGAAGAACGCCGCATCGCCGAGGCCGAGGCCGAGCTGCTCGCGGATCGCCTCAGTCCGCTCGGGTCCGATGTTCTTGGCGAGTGGACCCGCGCCAACGGTCTCGCCGCCCTCTTCGCGCCAGAAGATGTAGCCCATGCCGGGCAGGCCTTCTTTCTGGGCATAGGAGTTCATGCGGTCACAGAACTTGCGGCTGCCGCCGGTAGGGGCCGGGATCGCGCGGATCTCGGTGCCTTCCTGTTCGAGGATCTTGTTGAAGATGGCGAAGCCCGAGCCGCGGAAATGGTCTGAGACCACCTGCATCTTCACCGGGTTGCGCAGATCCGGTTTGTCGGTGCCGTACCAGGTGAGGGCGTCCTTGTAAGCGATGCGCGGGATCTCGCGATTGACCGTGCGGCCCTCGGCGAATTCCTCGAAAGTGTCGAGGATGATCGGCGAAATCGTTTGGAACACATCCTCTTGCTCGACAAAGCTCATCTCGACATCGAGCTGGTAGAAATCGGTGGGCGAGCGGTCCGCGCGTGGGTCCTCGTCGCGGAAACAGGGCGCGATCTGGAAATAGCGATCAAAACCGCCGACCATGATCAGCTGTTTGAACTGTTGCGGCGCCTGGGGCAGGGCGTAGAACGTGCCCGGATGGAGCCGGCTCGGCACCAGGAAGTCGCGCGCGCCCTCGGGGCTAGACGCGGTGATGATCGGCGTCTGGAACTCGGTGAACCCGATGTCCCACATGCGGCGGCGGATCGAGGCGACGATGCGGCTGCGCAGCATGATATTGTGGTGCAGCCCCTCGCGGCGCAGATCGAGGAAGCGGTATTTCAGGCGCGTTTCTTCCGGGTAGTCGAGGTCGCCAAAGACGGGCAGTGGCAGCTCCTCGGCCGCGCCCAACACCTCGAGCCCGCGCACGAAAACCTCGATCTCGCCGGTGGGGATCTTAGGGTTCACCAGTTCGGGCGCCCGCGCCTTCACGGTGCCGTCGATGCGGATGCACCACTCCGAGCGGACCTTCTCGACCTCGGCGAAGGCGGGGCTATCCGGATCGGCCAGCACCTGGGTCATGCCGTAATGGTCACGCAGATCGATGAACAGCACGCCGCCATGGTCGCGCACCCGGTGCACCCAGCCGGCAAGACGCACGGTCTCGCCCACTTGGGCCTGGGTCAGCTCGGCGCAGGTGTGGCTGCGATAGGCATGCATGGGCTCTCTCCCCCGGGGCGCGGCGTGGCGGCAGGGGGCATAGAGCGCGCGTGCGAGCTCATGTCAATGGAGCGGGGCGGGCGGTTCAGAAGAAGGGCAGGGGCACGAGGCCCGCCAGCCGTCCGGTCAAGCCCGTCACCGCCGAGGCCGAGCCGATCGCCAGCGGCAGCAGCATGGCCAGCATCTCGGCAAAGGCCGAGGGCGGGCGCGCCACGATCTTGGGCCGCCGCCCGTCGATGCGCAGGCGCACCTTCTGGCCGATGCTCTCGCCGGGCACCACCAGATCCGAGACAAAGCGGCGCATGTTCCCGGCAGCGTCCCGGTAGCGGATGACCGGGAAGAAGCCGCTCGAGGGCGCGGGCTCGACCGAGACAATCTCCCCCTCGGCCAAGCGCTCGACGATCCGGGTGCGTATCACGCGGATCACTTGGATCAGCCCGACCAGGATCAGAACGCCGCCCAATGCCAAAAGGCCCGCACCGATCAAGCCGGTTTCGAGCCCGTAGGTTGCGAGCGTGTCCGAGCCGACCTCGGCGATCGAGCGGTCGTCTTCGGCTTCGGGGATCTTCACGAATTTGGCCATGTCCGTTCCTATGTCTCAGTGCCCGACCGCGCCATGATAGAAGTAAAGTCCCAAGCCAGAGGTGAACACGATCTGGCCTGCGACAGCATGCAGAAGAACCGCCGCGATGAACCCGTATCGCAGATAGGCCAGCGCAAAGACCCAGCCCGCCAGCACCGTGAGCCCGATGGTCACCGGGTTCATGTAGAAGAGATGGCCGAGCCCAAAGGCCAGCGCATTGACCATGCAGGCGATCGCCGGGGTGCCGAACAACGCGCCATAGCGGCGAAAGAACAGCGGGCGATAGATCAGCTCTTGGGGCAAGGCCGAGGCGAAGGGGTAGGCGATCATCACCATGGCCCAGAGATGCGGCCGGTTGCGTGGGAACTCGAGCACCCGTTCGGGCACCAGCCAGCTGGCCACCGCCAGGCATGCGGCCGCGGTCAGCACCACAAGGCCCAGCCCCGGCAACAGCGCGCCCCGCCCGGGCAGGCGTCGCAGCTCGGCCCAGCGGAAGCCCGGCGTGCCCGCCAACAGCATCGCCGCGACGCCGGTCAGCGCCAGGATCGCCCCGAACAGGGGATAGTGCCCAAAGAACACAGCCATCAGGATCGGCACGCCGATGAACAGGGCCGTGAACTCGGCCCATAGCCGCGCCCGCGGCAGGCGTGTCGTCGGATCTGAGGGGGCGGCTGTGTCTGAGAGGCTCATTCCATGGCCCGAACAGGTCATCACACGGTTGCAGATAGCGTCGGAATATGGTCCTGAGAAGGCAGGCCCTTGTGTGCTCCGGGCCCCGCGTGCGTGTTTCCAGTTCGCCAAGTGCGTGGCCCGTATCGACTGACTATGACCTGAGACATGCATCTGATCTCCGAAACGGATGCGCTTGCCCGCATCTGTCGGGACTATGCAAGCGCACCCTACATCACTGTCGACACCGAGTTCATGCGCGAGCGCACGTATTATGCACAGCTCTGTCTCGTGCAGATGGCGCGCCCCGGAGCCGATGGCGCGGCGGCCGAAGATGATTCGGTTCTGATCGATCCGCTGGCCGAAGGGATCGATCTTGCGCCTTTGTTCGAGCTGATGGCGGCGCCGGTCACCAAGGTTTTCCACGCGGCGCGCCAGGATATCGAGATCTTTTGGACCCAGGGCCGCGTGATCCCCGCCCCCCTGTTCGACACCCAGGTCGCAGCGATGGTCTGCGGCTATGGCGAGCAGGTCGGCTATGAAACTCTGGTCCGCCGCATCGCCAAGGCCGAGATCGACAAGACCTCACGCTTCACCGACTGGTCGAACCGCCCGCTCAGCAAAAAGCAGCTGGCCTACGCACTGGCGGATGTGACGCATCTGCGCCAGGTCTATGAGCGGCTCTCGGCGCGGCTCGACGAGACCGCGCGCGCGCCATGGGTCGCCGAGGAGATGGCGGTGCTCTCGAGCCCCTCGACCTATGAGGTCGATCCGGATGAGGTCTGGCGGCGCGTGAAGGCGCGCTCGACCAGTCCGCGGCTGCTGGCGATCGTGCGCAGCCTTGCCCGCTGGCGCGAGCTGACCGCCCAGGCGCGCGATGTGCCGCGCTCGCGAATCCTGAAGGACGACGCGCTGCTTGAGGTCGCCTCTGCCCGCCCGAAGACGCCGGACGATTTGCACCGGTTGCGCCTTTTGCAGCGCGAGGGCCGGCGCACCGAGACCTCGGCCGAGATCCTGGCGGCCGTGGCCGAGGGGCTGGCCTGTTCCGAGGACCGCTTACCGAGCCTCCCCCCACCGGTGCGCCGACGCGAGGGGTCGGCCGCCGTTGCCGATCTGTTGCGGGTGTTCCTGAAGGCGCGGGCCGACCAGCTCGGAATCGCCTCAAAGCTGCTCGCCTCCTCCTCCGATCTCGATGCGCTGGCCGGTGAGGAAGACCCGGACGTGCCCGCGCTCCGCGGCTGGAGGTTCGAGAGCTTTGGCCGCGACGCCTTGCGCATCCGCGACGGGGCGCTTGCGCTCGGCGTCGGCACCAACGGCATCGAGCTGATCGAGCGCGCCACCGTCGCGGGCTGACGCCGCCGGTCTAGAACAGCATCTGGACGCCGCCGACGACCGCATGGACGCGCACGCCCCGGGCAATGCGAGCCTCGGCGATCAGGATTTCGATATCGGCCCGAACTTCGCGCGCTTTGGCCGTGCCTTGGGGGAATACGACACCTTCGGGCGGCGGATCGATCACAAAATCATAGTCGAGCAGGCCATCCGAGCCCGGGCGCCCGTCCCGCCGCGCCACCAGCCGCGGCTTGCTATAGCCAAGCCCCGGGGCGGTCCCGAAGGCTGCCAGCACCACGCCCTTGCGGCTGGTGCCAAGCTCGAGCCGGCGCACGGCCTGCACCGCCTCGGCCACCGGCGCAGGCGGCGCCACGATCTCGGGCGCCGGCTCCGGCACATCGTCCTCGAACAGCGAGCAACCGGCCAATCCCGCCAGCGCCAACACCAAGATCACCCCTTTGACACGCATCACACCCTCCCGCCGTCAGTCCGGCCCCCTCGATACCATCCCGATCCGCAGGTTAAAGGGGCAAATGCACCGATCCCGTCGCGCCGCGCCCGTGGCGGGGGTGGACGGGGCGCCCGGGGGTTTCTAGATGGGGGGCAGACAGGGAGGCGCCCATGCCCGGTGAGGCATTCGAAGATTTGGTCGAGAACTTTGCCCTTTTCGACGACTGGGAGGACCGGTACCGCTATGTGATCGATCTGGGGCGCGAGATGGATCCGCTGCCCGAGACCGAGCGCACACCCGCTCACAAGGTCGAGGGCTGCGCCAGCCAGGTTTGGCTCGTGCCCGAGATCAACGGAGAGGGCGAGGCGGCACGCCTTCTGTTCCGCGGCGACAGCGATGCGATGATCGTGCGCGGCTTGATCGCGGTGCTGCACAGGCTGTTCTCGGACCGTCCCGTGTCCGAGGTGGCCGAGACCGATGCGCCAGGCCAGCTGGCCCGGCTTGGCCTTACCGAGGCGCTGTCCGCCCAACGCTCGAATGGTTTGCGCGCCATGGTCGCGCGGCTCCAAGGGATCGCCCAAGCCCGCATCGAGGCATGACCGCACGGATCGCAATCGTCTTTTTCTCGGGCACCGGCACGGCGGCGGCCTTGGCCGAGGCGGTCGCGGACGGGGTGGGCCCAGGTGCCGATCTGCAGCGGTTGCAGGGCGCGGACATCGTGGAGGGTCGCTACAAGGCCACCGCGGCGCTCGAGGCTGTGGACGGTGCGGCGGCGGTTCTCTTTGGCTCGCCGACCTATATGGGCGGCCCCGCGGCCGAGTTCAAAACCTTTGCCGATGCCAGTTCGGACCGCTGGAGCGAACAGCGCTGGGCCGGCAAGATCGCGGCGGGGTTCACCTGTGGCGGCTTTGCGAACGGCGACCAGAGCTGGACGCTCGGCTATTTCCAGGTGCTCGCCAACCAGCATGGGATGCTCTGGTGTGGGCTCGATCTGGTTGGGGAGCTGCCCGATGGGCCCAACCGCCTCGGCTGCCAGGCGGGGGCGACCGCCGCGGTGGCAGACGGACCGCCCGATGCCGGCGATCTGGCCACGGCCCGGCATCTGGGGACGCGGGTTGCGCGGCTGGTGCAACTGCGGGCCTGAGCTTGGCATTGTCAAGGCGCGCGGCCTAAGGTGACGGCCTTCCGACTCACGAGCCTTCACAAGGATGTGTGCCATGGCCGATGCCCTCACGGATCTGCTCACCACCCGCGACTGGTTGTTGCTGGATGGAGCGACCGGGACCAATCTCTTTGATCTGGGGCTGCAGTCGGGCGAGGCGCCAGAGCTTTGGAACGTCGATGCGCCCGAGAAGGTGCGCGCGCTCCATGACGGCTTTGTCGGAGCAGGCTCGGACCTGATTTTGACGAATTCCTTTGGCGGCTCGGCCTATCGCCTCAAGCTGCATGACGCAGCAGATCGGGTCTATGAGCTGAACGCGCGCGCCGCCGAGCTTGCGCGCGAGTCCGCCGATGCCGTGGAACGTCCGGTGATCGTCGCCGGCTCGGTCGGCCCGACCGGTGAGATCCTCGCCCCGGTGGGCACGCTCTCGGAAGACGATGCGGCTGAGGCCTTCGCCGCCCAGATGACCGGGCTGATGGAGGGCGGCGCCGATGTGATCTGGGCCGAGACCATCAGCTCCGAGGAAGAGATGCGCGCCGCCCATCAGGCCGCCGCCTCGGTCGGCGCACCGTTCTGCGGGACGCTCAGCTTTGACACCGCCGGGCGCACGATGATGGGCGTGACCTCCGAGGGCTATGCCGCGCTGGCCGCGCGCTTCACGCCAGAGCTGATCGCCCTTGGCGCCAATTGCGGGACCGGTGCGCCGGATCTTTTGCGCACCGTCATGGGGCTGACCGCCGCTTCGCCCGATGCGGTCGTGATCGCCAAAGCCAATGCGGGTATCCCGAAGTTTTCATGCGGCTGCATCCACTATGACGGCACGCCTGAGCTGATGGCCGATTATTCTCGCCTGGCGATCGATGCCGGCGCCCGGCTGATCGGCGGCTGCTGTGGTACCAAGCCCGAGCATCTGCGGGCCATGCGGGCGGCGCTCGAGGCACACACCAAGGGGGAGCGCCCGGCGCTCGAGGCGATTGTCGAGCGCATTGGCCCCTTCAGCTCGGCGAGCGACGGCACCGGAGAGGATGCCGCTCCGGCCGAGCGCCCGCGGCGGCGGCGGCGGCGCTGAGCGCAGCCTGGCGGACCGAGACCCCTGAGAGACCCAGCCCGCGGGCAGCTTTGTGCTGTCCGCTACCAGCGCCGCCGCACACCAGCTCCCGCTCGCCCCGCCTCGCCTGGCATCGGAATAAGCAAGCGCTGCGGTCGGTTTGCGCCATGCAGATGCCGTCTTTGAAACCTTCGATTTGCCCATGGTATCGCACAGTGGAATAACGCGTGATGACGGAGGGTACCCGATCATGGCCGACGAAGAAGACGACATCGTCCTCAGCGAGCTCGAAGACGATGAGCTTGTCCAGCAGATGCACGACGATCTGTATGACGGGCTGAAGGAAGAGATCGAAGAGGCGGTCAACATCCTGCTCGAGCGCGGCTGGATGCCCTATGACATCCTGACCAAAGCGCTGGTCGAGGGGATGCGCATCGTCGGCATCGACTTTCGCGACGGCATCCTGTTCGTGCCCGAGGTGCTGCTGGCCGCCAATGCGATGAAGGGCGGCATGGCCATCCTCAAGCCGCTGCTGGCCGAGACCGGGGCGCCGCGCCTTGGCGTCATGGTGATCGGCACGGTCAAGGGCGACATCCACGACATCGGCAAGAACCTCGTCTCGATGATGATGGAGGGCGCGGGCTTCGAGGTTTATGACCTCGGCATCAACAACCCGGTCGAGAACTATCTCGAGGCGCTGGAGCAGCATAAGCCGGATATCCTCGGCATGTCGGCGCTGCTGACCACCACGATGCCCTATATGAAGGTCGTGATCGACACAATGAAGGAAAAGGGCATCCGCGACGATTACATCGTGCTGGTGGGCGGTGCGCCTCTGAACGAGGAGTTCGGCAAGGCCATCGGCGCCGATGCCTATTGCCGCGATGCCGCGGTGGCGGTCGAGACGGCCAAATCGCTGGTGAACCGCAAGCACAACCAAATGGCCGCCGGCTGAGGAGACGCCCATGCCGCTCGACCGCATCGTCCTCTACATCGTAGCGGGGGCGGCGGCCTGCGGCGTCGTGCTCTATGTCGGGCTCATCCTGGCGGGAGCCGCGCAGATCGGGCCGCTCGGGCTCTTGGTGCTGCTCCCGCTCGGGCTGGTCGCCTATATCGCCTGGCGGGTGATCGTCGAGCGGCTCGGCAACCGCGAGGACGATCACTACGACCGGATCGAGCGCTGAGGAGCCCATCATGCTGATGGTCACCACCGATGAGATCGCCGGGCACCAGATCGTGCAGGTGCTGGGATTGGTGCGCGGCTCGACCGTGCGGGCCAAGCATATCGGCTCGGATATCGTGGCCTCGCTTCGCAATCTGGTGGGCGGTGAGGTCCGGGAATACGCCCAGCTGATGGCCGGCGCGCGCGAGCAGGCGCTCGACCGCATGGCCGACGAGGCGCGCGGGATGGGCGCCGATGCGGTGGTGGCGGTGCGCATGACCACGGCGGCCATCGCGGCCTCGTCCTCCGAGGTGCTGGCCTATGGCACCGCCGTCCGCCTCGCCCCCCAATGAGCGCGCCCGGCTTTGAGGCCCTGACCGAGACCGGATGGGAGCGCGCGGGCCCCACCAGCGGCGCCGTGACGCTGATCGCCTGCGGGGCTTTGGCGCGTGAGGTCCTGGCGCTCCAGCAGGCGAACGGGTGGGAGTGGATGCGCCTCACCTGCCTGCCGGCCAAGCTCCACAACGCCCCCGAGCGCATCCCCGACGCTGTGCGCCGCCGCATCCGCGAGGTCCGCGACGAGGGCGCGCGGGCGGTCTTCGTGCTCTATGCGGATTGCGGGACAGGCGGGCTGCTCGACCGGGTCTGCGAGGAGGAGGGTGCCACCCGCATCCCCGGCCCCCATTGCTACAGCTTTTTCGCAGGCAACGAGGCCTTTGCCGAGACGGCCGAGGAGGAGGACCTCACCGCCTTCTTCCTCACCGACTTTTTGGCGCGGCAGTTCGATACGCTGATCTGGCGGGGGCTGGGGCTCAATCGCCATCCGGACATGCGGGACATGCTGTTTGGCCACTACACCAAGCTGGTCTATCTTGTTCAGGCCGAGGACCCAGTGCTCGATGCCCGGGCAGAAGAGGCCGCGCACCGCTTGGGCTTGGCCTATGAGCGTCGCGTCACCGGCTATGGGGACCTGGCCCCGTTCCTCGCGCACGCGGCCGCCGCACGCTGATCCTGCGGATCTGGGCGGTCTGCCATCCTGCGATTCGGGAAAAGATCGCTCCTGGCTTCTGCCGGAGCGGGAGTCGTCTCACGTCGTCAGTCGTCTTTCACGATCCGCAAATGGGGGCGGACGGCGCGGCGTGGGCGCGCGGCCGCGGGGCCGTCGGCCCGTCCACCGTCGATCGCGGTCAGCGGGCTGGCAGGTGCTGCCTGCGACCCTTCGAAGGGCTGCGGATCCTCGGCAAAGCCCAGCACCGGCTCGGCACGGGGCGCGCGCGGGGCGGTTTCAGCGACCGGGCGGATCGACATCTCCTCGATCCGAAAGCGCAGGCGGTCGTCGCGGTGGCGCGGCGCCATGCCGGTCACCGGCACAAGCCCGCCCAACACCCGGTCGATCGCGCCGAAATCCGAGCGCAGCGGCAGCAGCAGCACCTCCCACATTTCGTTCTCGGAGAGAGTCGAGGAGAGGCGGGCATAGCCGATCCCGGGCTCGGCCAGCGCCTCCTCGATGAGGGCGGCAAAGCTCTCGCGGGCGCGCCCCTCCATCATCGAGCGGGCGCTCATGCCGCGCAGCTCCATGCCAAATGCCTCGATCAGCGCCGTGCCCGCCAGGCGGAAGCGCAGATTGCCGCCGCCCAGATCCTCAAGGATAAACAGATTGCGCGCGCTGCAGCGCATGTCGCGTGGGTCAACTTCGGCTCGGTAAGGGACCGGCCGGCCAGCGCGCAGCGACTCCCAGTACGCGCTCAATGCGCGGATTTCCGAATGGATCATGTCGTCCGTCCTGCGCGCCCGTTCCCGTGCCAGATCGAGGCAGCTCCCGAAAGTATTTCCATCGTCGGCCATCCCATTTCCCTTTTCTTAACAGTTCGGCCCGCGGACTTCCATGTCCGAGGCGGCTCGAAGGGACTGGAGCAAGCGCCGTGCCAACTCGGCCCAGGCGGGCGCGATTGAGGGGCCGTTGACGCCATCTCGCGCCTCGCGCAGGGTGCGCGCACAGAAAAGACGGGAGGCCCCATGGCATCGGATCAGGAGAGCGGCGAGCCGAAACGCCGGCGGGGTATTTTGGTGGTGTTGTCCTCGCCCTCTGGCGCGGGCAAGTCGACTTTGGCGCGCCGGCTGCTGGCCTCAGACCCGCGGTTCCGGCTCTCGGTCTCGGCGACAACGCGGCTCGCGCGCCCCGGCGAGATCGAGGGCGAGGACTATTTTTTCGTCTCACATCAAAGGTTTGGCAAGATGGTGGATGAGGGCGATATGCTCGAGCACGCCCGCGTCTTCGGCAATCTCTATGGCACCCCGCGCGCGCCTGTCGAGACGGCGATCGTCGAGGGGCGGGACGTGGTCTTCGATGTGGACTGGCAGGGGGCACAACAGCTCCGCGTCTCGGAACTCGCCCTGTCGGTGGTCTCGATTTTCATCCTTCCGCCCTCGATCGCCGAGCTCGAGCGGCGTCTGCGGGCCCGGGGAAAAGACAGCGCCGAGGTCATCGGATCGCGCATGCGCCAGGCCCGCGCCGAGATCAGCCACTGGGCGGAATACGATTACGTCCTGATAAACGACGACATCGACCTGTGCTATTCCCGGATTGAGACAATCCTGCGGGCTGAGCGGATGAACCGCCAGCGCCTCGGCACCTGGCTGTTTTCACAAGTCGACAGGCTCTATGGGGAGTTCGAGGCGCGCGGGGGAGACGGATCATGACACTCTATGCCCTTAACGGGCGGCGGCCGAGTCTGCCCGATGCGCCCTGGTTCGCCGCGCCCAATGCTCAGGTGATCGGCGATGTTGTGATCGGGCCTGAGGTCTCGATCTGGTTCGGCGCGGTTCTGCGCGGCGACAACGAGCCGATCACGCTCGGGCGCGGGACCAATGTGCAGGACAACTGCGTCTTTCACACCGATCCGGGCTTTCCAATGACACTTGGCGAAGACGTGACCGTCGGGCACAGCGCGATCTTGCATGGCTGCTCGGTGGACGATGGCAGCCTGATCGGCATGGGCGCGATTGTGTTGAACGGCGCGCGCATCGGCAAGGGCTGCCTGATCGGCGCCAAGGCGTTGGTGACCGAAGGCAAGGAGATCCCCGACGGCTCGATGGTGCTCGGTGCACCGGGCAAGATCGCGCGGGTGCTGGCGCCCGAGCAGCAGGAGGGCCTGCGCCGGGCCGCCGATATCTATCGCGAGAAGCTCGGCCGTTATCGCACGGGGCTCACGCCCATTGGTTAGAACGGGCCGCTAGAACGGGCGGAGCGTGATCTCGGCGGTGGTGCCGGAGACGACCGGCTCGAACAGGGCGCCAGCTTGTCGGGCCGCATCGCGCACCAACAGAAACTCGACCGTGCGCGGATCGCAGCCTGGCCCCGGCTTTTGCTCGGTCAGCAGCAGCGCGACCATAGCGGCGCGGCGCTCGAGATCGACGCCGTCCACGCGAACCGCGACGGGATAGTCTGTCTCCGGGGCAAGCCGGATCGACAGCGCGCCCCTCATGCCGAGCAATTGGCGGAGACAGAGCGCCGAGAGCGCCACGGTCCGGGCCAGCATCCGACCGATGGGGGGACCCTCGGCCCCCTGGCGGCTGAGGGGGATCCGTGGCCCGGCCAGCATTGCCTCGACAATCGCCAGCACCTTGGGCCGCGCCATGCCGCCGGCCTCGGTGCCTGCGCCAAGCGCCAGGCGGTGGAAGGCGAGCACATCCGCCGAGCGCCGGGCGCTCTGTCCGATCAGCGTGATTTCCTCGGTCGCGGGCATGCCGGCCATCTCGCCCAACAGATCCATGCCGTTCACCACCGCCCCGACCGGACTGACCAGGTCATGGCAGATGCGCGAGGCCACGGCTTGTGCCAGATGCTGTTGCGGCGATAGGCTCATGGTTGGTTGGTCTGCATTCGCGGGGGAGAGGTCCATGTCGTCAAGCTTCCTCGGAGTGGGCGCAATCGTTCGGCATCGGGAGCGGCCGGAATGGGGTCTCGGCCAGGTTCAGTCGATCGTGGGTGACCGCATAACGGTGAATTTCGAAAACGAAGGCAAGATCGTTCTGCTGGGCCATGTCCCGCTCGACCTGGTCGACGTCGATCTTTACTAGACCACGCGAAGTCAACCGATCTAACCGTAACGCTGTGCAACGGGTTTGGCAATGTGAGCGCCAGCGATGCAAGAGCGATGCGTCGCCTGCACATGGTCCGAGAGCCCGTTTTGCGCCGCGCAGTTGCACCCAGCACCACAGATCAATAAGGTCCGACACGCCCGCGACGGGGCAGAGGGGCAGTGGCTGCCTCGGCTGACGCCCGCGCGGCGATGGCGGAAAGGAAGCTCTGAATGCGGATCGACGCTGGCCGGTTCACGGTGAGACTGGCCGAAAGCGATCGGGACGTGGCGGCGGCCCAGCGCCTGCGATACCGCGTGTTTGTCGAGGAGATGGGTGCCACTGCGAGCCCTGAAGATGCTGCTGCCCGGCGAGAGAGCGACCGGTTCGACGCGCACTTTGAGCACCTATTGTTAATCGATGGTGAATGCGAGGATCCGGACAAAGAAGCGGGCGTCGTCGGCGTCTACCGGCTGATGCGCGGCGCCCGGGCGCGCGAGGGCATCGGCTTCTATGGCGCCGACGAATACGATCTCAGCAAGCTGGTCCATTATCCCACCGAGACGCTGGAGCTCGGACGCTCCTGCGTGGATGTGGACTACCGCGGTGGGGCGGGGATGCATCTGCTCTGGACCGGGCTCGGCCAATATGTCTCCGAGCACGACATCGAGATCCTGTTCGGGGTGGCCAGCTTCCACGGTCGCGATCCCGCGCCGCTGGCCCAGGCGCTGTCCTATCTCCACTACAACCATCTCGCGCCCGAGCCGTTGCGGGTGCGCGCGGCCGCGGGCGCTTATACCGACATGGCCATGCTGCCGCCCGAGGAGGTCTCGAAGATTGAGGCGATGCGCCAGATCCCGACCCTGATCAAGGCCTATATCCGCCTCGGCGGCTATGTGGGCGACGGCGCCTTCATCGACCATGCCTTCAACACGGTCGATGTGTGCCTGTTGATGGACACCACCTCGATGGTGCAGCGCTATCGCAAGTTCTACTCGCGCCAGCGGGGTGGCGCGGTCGACCGCATTCTCGGCTGACCGGCGCCGATGACGACCTGGAACGACACCGACCCGCCCGCCCTTGCGCCGCCGAGCCTGCCCAAGCGCCTGCGCGGCGGCATCCGCGTCGGGTCCATGCTGTTGGTCACCCTGGTCGCGCTGGGGCTGTTCCTGGTGGGCCGGGCCTTGCGCCATTGGCTCGGGCGCTGGGTGACCTTCCATTTCAGCGTCGCGCGGTGGTGGAGCCGGATCTGCCTCTGGCTGACGGGCCTGCGCCACGAGGTCGAGGGCATGCCGATCGGGGCCGGCGCGCTGATGGCAAACCATTGCTCTTGGATCGACATCCTGGCGCTGCGCTCGTGCACGCTGATCTATTTCGTGTCCAAGGCCGAGGTGGCGAACTGGCCAGGCGT
This sequence comes from Pseudomonadota bacterium, assembly GCA_039187815.1. GTDB lineage: Bacteria > Pseudomonadota > Alphaproteobacteria > Rhodobacterales > Rhodobacteraceae > Thermohalobaculum. Next base: position 61,545 of record JBCCZI010000002.1, read on the forward strand.
GGGCTTTTTGACCCGCGTGACCGGCACGGTCTTCATCGAACGCCGCCGTGTCGAGGCCAAACGCCAGGAGGAGATCCTGCTCGAGCGGGTCCAGGCCCAGCAGTTGCTCTGCATCTTCCCAGAGGGCACCTCGACCGACGGGCTGCGGGTGCTGCCCTTCAAATCCTCGCTGTTCGCGGCGTTCCACCATGACGGGCATGGCGAGGACATCATGGTCCAGCCGGTCAGCCTGCGCTATCTGCCCGCCGAGGGTTCGGGCCTGCCGCCCAGTTTCTACGGCTGGTGGGGCAGCATGGGGTTCGAGCAGCACATCTGGGATGTCTGCTGCCGCTCCTCTGGCGGGGTGGCCCGGGTGATCTTCCATCCGCCGGTGCGCGCCACGGCCTTTGCCGACCGCAAGGCGCTGGCCGCCCATTGCGGCGCCGCCGTCGCCGAGGGCCACGCGCGCGCCGGCCCCGCCCGCCTCAGCGCCTCAGGAGCCTAGCGCAGCGGCGGCCTAGCGCCCCTTCCGGTCGCCTGGCACCCGGGTTATCGGGCCGGACGCTGCATCATGGTGACCACGTCCAGGATCTTCTGGAAGGTCGCGGTCTCGAGCCGCATCAGCTGCCCGGTCTTCAGCAGCGCGGCCTTTTCCGCGGGCTCGATCTGACCATCGGCCAGGGCGATGCGGGCGGCATAGCAGAACGCCGTCTCGCGCAGCGCGGGCGGGAGCACCCCGGCCGCCTCCTCGAGCACCGCGGCCCGGCCATCGGCGCGCACGGCGGCGATCACGCCCTGGACCATGGCGGTCATCTGATCGGCCTCGAAGCCCGCAAAGATCGGGCTGAAGGCGCAGACATTGTCGAGCTGGGCCAGCTCTTCGTCCTCCACCTCGCCATCGGCCACCATGGTGCATATGGCGGGCACCAGGACGGCGCGGGCGATCTCGGGATCGGTCTCGGCGGTGGCGGCGCGGAAGCGAGCAAAAAACTGCATGAAAGGCTCTCCTCAAGGGCATCAATCTTCCAAAGGGGTGGTGTCCGCGGCGCGGAGAGTCAAGGGCAAGGGCCGAGGCGCCAAATTGCGTGTCGCATTGCCGCGCACCCGTGCTAGGGAGGAGGCCGAGCAAGGGAAGCACCCATGACCGATCCCGTCCCGCCCAGCTATTTCGGCCTTCACCGTCCCCAATCGGGGCCCGAGATCAGCCTCGACATCTCCCCAAATGCCTCGATCCGCTCGGGCGAAGCCCTGGCCGAATGGCTCCGCGAGCACGGGGTCGAAGAGGTCGAATGCGTCACCCCGGATTTCGCCGGCATCGGGCGGGGCAAGGTCATGCCCTCGGGTAAGTTCGCACAGTTCCGGCCGATCTATCTGCCGACCTCGCTGTTCTTTTTGACGATCACCGGGGATTACCCGGATCTGAGCGACTTCTCGGGCTACGACATCGACGCGGATCTCGAGCTGCGGCCCGATCTGGCGACCACCCGTGCGGTGCCGTGGGCCAATGACCGCTCGGTGCAGGTGATCCATGATGTCTGCGACCGCGAGGGTGCGCTGATCGGCTTTGCCCCGCGCTCGGTGCTGCGCCGGGTCTTGGCGCTCTATGCCGAACGCGGCTGGCAGCCCGTGGTGGCGCCCGAGCTCGAGTTCTATCTGACCAAGCCCAACACCGATCCGGATTATCCACTCGAGCCGCCGACGGGCCGCTCGGGGCGCCAGGCGCAAAAGGCCCAGGCCTATTCGATCGCCGCCGTCGACGAGTACGACGTGATGATCGAGCACATCTACGACTATGCCGATGCGCTGGGGCTCGACATCGACACTGTGATCCAGGAGAGCGGGGCAGCTCAGCTCGAGATCAATCTTCGCCATGGCGATCCGCTGGATCTGGCCGACCAGGTTTTTCTGTTCAAGCGGCTGATCCGCGAGGCGGCGCTGCGCTGCGGTTGCTATGCGACCTTTATGGCCAAGCCTATGGAGGAGCAGCCTGGCTCGGCCATGCACATCCACCAATCGGTGATCAGCGCCGAGACCGGGCGTTCACTGTTCTCGACCGAGACCGGCGAGCCATCGGAGCGCTTCTTTCACTTCATCGGCGGGCTGCAGGCGCATTTCCGCGCGGCCTGTCCGTTGGTGGCGCCTTATGTGAACTCCTATCGTCGGCTGGTGCCGCATCTGACCGCGCCGATCAATCTGGATTGGGGGCGTGACAACCGCACCACTGGGTTGCGGGTGCCGGTCTCCGAGCCCGAGGCGCGGCGTGTCGAGAACCGCGTCGTGGGGGCGGATGCCAACCCCTATCTGGCGATCGCGGCGACATTGGCCTGCGGCTTTCTCGGTATGGTCGAGGGGCTCTCGCCACGCCCCGAGGTCACCACCGACAGCTATGACCGCCCGCGTGAGCTGCCCTACGGCCTGTTGGATGCGGTGGCCGAGTTCCGCGCCAGCGCGCCCTTGCGCGAGGTGTTGGGCCCTTCCTTCAGCTCGCTCTATGCCGCGGTGAAGGAGCATGAATACGAAGAGTTCATGCGCGTCATCAGCCCCTGGGAGCGCGAGCACCTGCTGCTCAACGTCTGAACACAACCCAGTTGTTGCCCAATAAACGCTGCCGTGATCGGGCCGTGAGAAATCGATCGTTTTCTCACGCGACGATATCATCCCTGTGAGAACAGTGAAACATGGCGAATGGCCGGCGAATATCTGCGCAGGCCCGAGTGTTCTTCTGGCGTGACGCCGTTCCGTTCTCGCCGGCGCACGACCACCGGTCCGCGCAGAGATGTGCGGCCGGACAGCAGCCGGCGGCCCGTCCCCCTGGGTCGCCGGTTCCCCTCGAACACCGGGCCGCGGCCCCATTGGATAAGGAGTGTTGTGATGACCGATCTTGTTGAGATCCCTCTGAATAATGTCATCGGCGGCAGCTGGTCGAAGGATTGGGCCGGCCGATTGAAGACCGCGGTGGCCTGGGTCAAGACCAGCAAGGGCAGCGGCGTGCCGCCCAAGGCGATCGCGGCCTTGGCCGGGGCGCTCAAGACCTACAGCGCCAAGCTGACGGCGTCGCTGAAGGCGTGCGAGAAGGCAAGCACCCAGATCGAGCGCTCGAAACAGGCAAACATTGCCCATATCTGCGCGCGAAAGATCGCGGTTGCGGCCCGCACCGCGAGCTTTGACGCGCCCCAGGACACGGTCCTCGGCGAGCTCGACAGCTTTGGCATTCGCTGCTCGAAGGTGATGAAGGCGATTGCCGTGGTCCGCCCGACCTCGGTCCCGCTGCGCTTTCACGGCGCCGAGCACTCAAAGGCCTGGTCCAAGGCCAAGGAACTCACCCGCAAATCCGCCAAGGCGGTCAAGCGCACCGATCCGGAATATGAGCGCGCCCAGTCGTTCCTGAAATGCGTCGGGGCCATGAAGGGGGCGCTGCGGCCCACGCTCGAGGCGCTCGAGAAATCGACCGACGCGGCCAAGCGGGTGCAGCTCAACCTCCGTGCCCGCAAAACGGCGGAGGGGTATCGGAACTATCTCCGGCCCTTCCAGGATCTGAGGTTTGGCCGAAGCCATGTGGCGGGCCTGACGATCGTTCTCGACAGCATGATCAAGGCGCTGAAGGCGGCCGCCTGACCCCTAGTCGCCAAGGGCTGCGGCATAGAGCGCGAGATGGGCGGCCGGGTCCTCGGCTTTCCAGAGCGCAAGGTCCGGAGCCACGAAATCCGCCATGGCGGCCAGGGGGGCGGCGGCCTCGGGGCTCAGGCCCCCCTCGACCAGCGAGGGCGTCTCGATCATCTCTGACCACCAGGCAAGAAGATCCGCCGCCTCCGCCCCTGCGGGCCCGACCGCCACATAATCGGCGCCGGCCTCGGCCAGCGACATGGCTAGGTGGCGCGAGGTGCCGGCCTCGGCGCCGAGGATCGCCTCGCGTCCCAGGCTCTTGCGCAGCGCTCCGAGGCTGCTGGTGCGCGCTGCGAGATGCACGCCGTCGAGGCCGAGGCGGCCCACCAGCTCGGGCCGGTCGGTCACCAGACAGGGCACATCGGCGCCATGGGCGACCGGCATCAGATGATTGGCGGCGTGGATCCAAGCGGCCTCGTCCGCCTCGGCCAGCGCGATGCGGACCGAGGCGACCAGCCCCGTGTCGAGCAGCCGGGCGAGGACGAGTGCCAAGCTCTCGGGCTCAAAGCGCTCTGGCGTCGTGAGGCAGAGGCGGGCGGTCTCGGTCATGGGCAGGCTCCGCGGGTCGGGGCCGGCGGTGTCGCCCGCCGCGCCGCGCCTGTCAAGCGCCCGAGCCGCTGGGGCGGGGCGCGGGCCGCCAATCGGGCGGCGCCATCTCGAAGCCCTCGAACTCAAAGCCCGGCGAGACCGTACAGCCGACCAGCGTCCAAGCGCCGAGCGACGTTGCCGTCTGCCACCAGCCCGCCGGCACGAGACGCTGCGGGCGCTGCCCGGCGGCGATCTCGGGGCCGAGGATATGCGCCTCGGCATCATGCCCGTCTGGTGAGAGCGTCAGCGACAGCGGCCCGCCCGCATACCAATGCCAGATCTCGGCCGCATCCACCCGGTGCCAGTGCGAGAAATCCCCGCCCTCGAGCAAGTAGTAGATCGCAGTCCCCGAGGCACGAGCGCCGTCCGTAGCCTCGGCTCGCCAGGTCTCGCGGTACCAGCCGCCCTCGGGATGGCGGATCAGGCCCAGCATCTGGATGATGGATTTCGCGTCGGACATGGGCGGCGTTATGCGGGCTCGCTCAGCTCCAGGCAAGCGCTGTGCCAGCGACGATCAGCAACCCGCCCAAGATCTCGCGCATCGTAAAGCTCTCACCGAACCACAGCACCGAGGCGAGCGCGATCGCCACGCATTCCACGCCCAGGATCAGCAGGTAGACCATGGCCAGCCGCTCGGTCTGAAGCGCGCCGATCTCAAGCCAAACGCCCTCGCCGACCAGCAAGGCGATCACACCGATCATCAGCAGAGTTGAGGCCTGGCCCCACAGCTTCATGGCGATCATTGCACCTGTATAGAAGAGCGCTGAGCCGAGGACAAAGAGGGACAGCTCCATGCCACGGGTCCGGCTGGGGCAGGCTTGGGTCGCATCGGTCATGGCTCCGGTCTCCCGTTCGGCTGGGAGGAGCCTAGGGTCGGCCATGGGGGCGCTCTGTGATTTAGATCACATATCGTCGCCCGGCAAAGGCAGGCGGGCCAAATGGAACTCGCGCAGCAGCTTGACCGTGGGGCGCAGCCCGAAACAGACCGAGCCGATCAGAAACAGCCAGGTGCCCGAGAAGGTCAAGCTCTCGTAGAAAAAGAAGATCGAGCCGACCACAAAGGTGCTGGACGCGATGAAATCCACCACGGTGTAGAGCTTCTCATAGAAGCCATAGACCTCGGCATGGCGCGGGGTCGCGGCTGAGAGCCCAGGATGGAACATCGGGCGCGCCATGGGTGTCAGGCACGGCCCTTGTAGATGTCGACCAGCTTGGCCAGCATTTCGAGCGCATCGGCGCGGGGCCGTTGGAAGGTGTTGCGACCGATGATCGAGCCGTTGCCTCCGCCATCGCGGATGGCGCGGGCGTCGTCGTAGACGCTGTTGGCGCCCTTTTTCGAGCCGCCCGAGAAAACGATCAACCGGCGCCCGTTGAAGGCGGCGCGGACACAATCGGTGACCCGCTCGGCCTGGGTCTCGATGGCGATCTTCTCTTTCTGGTAGACCTTCTTGGCCTCTTTCAGCTCGAGATGATCGGTCGAGAGCTTGACCTTGATCACATGCGCGCCCAGCAGAGCGGCGATCTGGGTCGCATAGGCGGCGATGTCGATCGCGGTCTCGCCGTCCTTCGAGAGCGACTCGCCCCGGGGATAGGACCAGATGACCGTGGCCACACCTTTGGCGGCGGCCTCTTCGCGCAGTTCCGAGATCTCCTCGAACATCTCGAGGCCCGCCGAGGAGCCCGGATAGATTGTGAACCCGATCGCCGCGCAGCCGAGCCGGAGCGCATCGTCCACGCTGGCCGTGATGGCCTGGTCTTTGGGCGCCTCGGACGGGATCAGCGAGTTGGCGCTGTTGGCCTTCAGGATCGTCGGGATCTGCCCAGCGAACGTGTCCGCTCCCGCCTCGAGCATGCCGAGCGGGGCGGCATAGGCGTTCAGCCCCGCATCGATCGCCAGGCGATAGTGGTAATGCGGGTCATAGGCCTCCGGGTTCGGGGCAAAGCTGCGCGCCGGGCCGTGCTCGAAACCCTGGTCGACGGGCAGGATGATCATCTTGCCCGAGCCGCCGAGCTTGCCGGTCATCATCATGCGGCAGAGATTGCCTTTGACCCCCGGATTGTCCGCTTCGTAATGGCCGAGGATGCGCTGTACTGCCCGCGTGGCCTTCATGCCCGATGTCTCCCTTATGCGTTGATTGGCCTCCGACTACGCGCGCCCTCCGCAGGGGTCAAGGCCGTCGCAGTGGGGCGGATGGCCCCGGCACCAGAGGCGCCAGGGCTGTGCGGATCAGACCGTGTCAGGGGCGATAGGCGCCCTCGACCGCCGCGGCGACGCCGCCCTCGATCCAGGCCTCGAGCGCCGCCGAGCCGGCCTGGCCGCTGACCGCGACCCAGTCCGGATCGGTCACGCCGTCCGAGGTGAAACGCAGGTCCAGCCGGTCGCGCAGGCCGGCCGCAGCGCTGTCGCCTGCCGCCGCCGCGAGGCTGGCGAGGTAATAGGCCTCGGAGTAGCTCCGCGGCGCGCCCTGACCAGAGGCGGCGGCAAAGGCCAGACGCCGGATCGCCGGGACATTGCCCGACTGCTCGGCCTCGGCCCGCACCGAGCCCCAGGCACCAAGCTCGGGCCAGGCCTCGAGCACAGCCCCCTGGGAGGCCAGGATCGTCCCCGGCGCCAGCGCCGATTCGAGATCGTCGGCCAGGCCGAGCGCGCCTTCGCCCCCGCCGGCCAGGCCCCGCAGCGCCATCACATAGGCTCCGGCCATATCGCCCTCGGCCGCCATGGCCTCGCCCATCAGCGTGGCTGCATCGGCGTTCCAGGCCTCGGCCAGCGGCGCGACCATCGCCTTGCCCTCGGCCAGCGCCCGCGGCGCGCCGACGCCCGAGATCAGCGCCGCACCGACCTGGAGCCGGGTCACATCGTCCAGCGCCTCACCACCGGCCATCGCCGCGGCCAGGAGATCGGTCGGCACCATGCGCGCGATCGCTAGCGGCGCCGGCGAGAGCCGCGGCTCTAGCGCTGCGATCGCGGATTGCGGGGTCTCAAAAGTCTCCTCCGAGATCCAGCTGCCACCGTCGGGCGCCATGCTGAGCACCAACCGGTCGCCGTTCTCGATAAAGCGGGCGAGCTCGGTCGAGAGATTGTTGATCAACGCCTGCTCCGTCGGACCGAGCGGCTGTCCGGGGGCGGCCAGCACCTGGCTCAGCATCGGGCCCACCATAGCCGGGATTTGGTTCACATCCCCGAACTGCGCGCCCAGCATGGGCGAGACCCGCTCCCACAGTCCGCCATTCTCGATGATGACTTCGGCGCTGGAGAGCTTGGCGACCGGCTCGGGCTCGCCGCTTCCGCCATCATCAAGCAGGCCGGTCACAAAGATATAGTCGAAATCCGCCGCCACCGTGACTTCGGCCGCTTCAACCACATCCGCGCTGATCAGCAAATCGGCGCCTGAGCTCGGCAGGTCATAGCCCATCGAGATCGAGGCCCGCGCAATGTCGATCACCGGATAGCCAAAGCTCTGCAGCATCGCGCCGGCGCCTGGGTCGAGGCAAATCGCGGGCACACTGGCGCCGCTGATCTCGAAATTGCTCTCAAAGCGCTCAAAGCTGCTGGCGCCCGAGGCGGCCAGGCGATCCATCCGGATCTCGCATTGCAGCTCGGGGTCCCAGGCCAGGCGGGGGCGGATGACCACATTGTTGAGCACGGTCTCAGAGTTCCGCGCGTCCACCGACATGCTCTCATAGGTCAGGTCGACCGCGGTGCGGGCCACAAGGATGGAATATTGCAGGCCAAGCCGCTGGAGAAATTCGAGGGCCGCTTGCGGGCCGTCCAGGTCAGGCATCTGCGCGCGCGATGGAGCGGGCAAGGCGACGACCACAGAGGCGGTTGCGAAAGCGAGTGTCGGAAGGATTTTCATAAAGGATCTCCCCAAGTTTAAAGGCGCGTGAGCCTTAGCACGATTCGGAGGCGCTTCGCGTCGAAAACCGGGCGCTTTGGGGGCAAATGCGGCTCAGGGTTCGAGGGCGGCGACCCCGGGCAACGTCTTGCCCTCGAGCCATTCGAGGAAAGCACCACCAGCGGTTGAGACATAGGAGAATTCACTCGCCACGCCCGCCGTGTTGAGCGCGGCCACCGTGTCGCCGCCGCCTGCAACGGACAACAGGGAGCCGGCGCGCGTTCGGGCGGCCACGGCCTTGGCCGCGGCGACGGTAGCGGCATCGAATGGCGGGATCTCGAAGGCACCCAGCGGGCCGTTCCAGACCACGGTGCGCGCCTGCTCGAGCCGGGCCGTCAGTGCCGCCACCGTCTCGGGTCCCGCATCGAGGATCATTGCGTCGTCAGGACAATTGGTTGCCGGCAAAATCTGATGCGGTGCATGAGCGGCAAAGGCCTCGGCGACCACGATGTCCGAGGGGAGCAGAACGGCGCAGCCCGCGGCCTCGGCCCGGCCCAGAATGGTGCGCGCGGTCTCGGCCAGATCATGCTCGCAGAGCGAGCGGCCAACGCCCAAGCCTTGGGCCGCGAGAAAGGTGTTCGCCATGCCGCCGCCGATGGCCAGCGCGTCCACGCGCTCGACCAGATTGCCGAGCAAGTCGAGCTTGGTCGAGACTTTGGCCCCGCCCACCACGGCGACCACCGGGCGCTCGGGCGCGCCGAGTGCCTTGGCCAGGGCCGAGAGCTCGGCCTCCATCAGCCGTCCGGCATAGGCGGGCAGGGCGCGCGCCAATCCCTCGGTCGAGGCGTGGGCTCGGTGCGCACAGGAGAATGCGTCGTTGACGTAAGCCTCGCCAAGCGCTGCGAGCCGCGCGACAAAGGCCGGGTCATTGGCCTCCTCGCCCGGATCCATGCGCAGGTTCTCGAGCAGCAGCACCGCGCCGTCGGCCATGGCGTCGACGGCGTCGGCCTCCGCCCCGGCGGGGGCGAAGGTCACGGGCCGGCCGAGCGCCGTCTCGAGCGCCGGCACGATCTGGGAAAGTGAGAGCGCAGGATCGGGCTTGCCCTTGGGCCGCCCGAGATGGGCCAGAAGCACCACCTTGGCGCCGGCCTCGGCCAGGGCTTGGACCGTGGGCGCGACCGCGGTCAGCCGGGTCGCATCGGTCACCGTGCCGTCGGCCAAAGGCACGTTCAGATCCACCCGCACCAGCACCCGCTTGCCCGCGGCGTCGAGGTCATCCAGCGTGCGAAAACCCATGGTGCGCTCCTCCCCGTAGTGGCCTGTGATGGTGGAGCGCTTTTGGCTTCGCCGCCGCGGGAATGCAATGCGGAGCGGTCGGTGGGTCTGCGGTCAGAGCGGCCGGCGGAGCAGGATCCAGGCGGTGCCAGGGTTCTGCCAGCCGCCCTTGACCATGGGGCGCCGGTCCGCCTCGACAAAGCCCGTGCGCTCATAGAGCTTGCGCGCGCCGGTGTTGTTGTCGGCCACGATGATCGACATCTCAGTGCAGCCGGTGGTGCGGGCCTCGACCTCGGCCTGGGCCAGCAGCCGGGTGCCGTGGCCGCGGCCCCGCTCATCCGGCAAGGCGGCCAGCACATGCACATACCAGGTGCCGCCTGCCGCATGCTCGAGCTCTTCGAGCGGCACGAACATCGGCTCCGTATCCGCCGGGATCGGGTCGGGATTGGTCGGGATGCGATAGCCCGAGAGGCCGGCCAACGGGCCGTCGCCTTGGTCGATCACCATCCATTCACCGGCCTCGGCCCGCAGGGCCATGCGCTCGGTGCCATAGGCGCGGGCGCCGGCGGCCCCCACCTTTTGTTCCCAGAAATACGGGGCCATGCCGCCGCTCGCCGCCTCGATGAAGCGGACGAGACGGGGGGCGTCCCATTTGGTGGCCAGCCGCAGCGGCGGCGACAGGGGCGCGCGCAGCGCCGGGGCGAGTTCGGTCGTCATAGGGTTTCTCCTTTGCGGTTCGCCCTCTGAGTGCCGAGCCCCCTACGGCAGGTTCAGCGGGCGAACACCCGTTTCAAATCGGCCAGCGAGCCGATGTCGGCCAGATAGGCGACCGCACCGAGGCTCACAACCAGCAGAACGACGATCACCAGACCGAACGGTGCGCGCGCCATGGCGCTCAGATCGTCGCGGCCATGGCGACCGCGGTGTCGGCCATGCGGTTCGAAAAGCCCCATTCATTGTCGTACCAGGACAGAACCGAGCAGAGCGTGCCGTCCATCACCTTGGTCTGATCGGTGTGGAAGACGCTGGAATGGGGGTCGTGATTGAAGTCCATGCTCACGAGCTTGTCATCGGTGAAGCCCAGAATGCCCTTCAACTCCTGGCCCGCGGCGGCGCGGATCGCGGCGTTGATCTCCTCAGCGCTGGTCGGGCGGGCGGCAACAAACTTGAAGTCGACCACCGAGACATTGGGCGTCGGCACGCGGATCGCGAACCCGTCGAGCTTGCCGTTGAGATCGGGCAGCACCAGGCCCACCGCCTTGGCCGCGCCGGTCGAGGTCGGGATCATGCTCATGCCCGCCGCGCGCGAGCGGTAGAGGTCTTTGTGCATGGTATCGAGCGTCGGCTGGTCGCCGGTATAGGAGTGGATGGTGGTCATCACGCCCTTTTCGATGCCAATCGCGTTGTGCAGCACATGGGCGACGGGGGCGAGACAGTTCGTGGTGCAGGAGGCGTTCGAGACCACCACATCCTTGGCCGTCAGGACGCTGTGGTTCACACCGTAGACGATGGTCTTGTCCGCACCGCTCGCCGGGGCCGAGACCAGCACCCGCTTCGAGCCGTTCTCGAGATGCGCCGCCGCCTTCTCCTTGGCCGCGAAGATCCCTGTGCACTCGAGCGCGATGTCCACATCGGCCCAGGGAAGCTCGGCCGGGTTGCGCACCGCAGTCACCCGGATCGGGCCGCGGCCCACATCGATGGTCTCGCCATCAACCGTCACCCGGCCCGGAAAGCGCCCATGCACGCTGTCATAGCGCATCAGATGCGCATTGGTCTCGACCGGGCCGAGATCGTTGATCGCCACCACCTCGATATCCGTGCGGCCCGATTCCACGATGGCGCGCAGGATGTTGCGCCCGATCCGCCCGAACCCGTTGATCCCAACCTTGACCGTCATCCCGGCCTCCCTTTTTGCGGTGTGGAGTACGGCCGTGTCGCCCCGGCCTCGGCTAGCGCCATACTGCCGTGGGGTGGGATTGGCAATCTCTCGGACGCCGCAGGGCGGGGCCATTTGGGCGGCGACGCCCCGCCCGATCATGGCCCGATCCCTATCCGATTCGGTGGAGGCCGGTGCGCACGACGTCCAGGACAAACGCGCCAAGCGACCGCGTTTGTCCCGCTATGGGCCAGCTATGCGTCCTAGATGTGCCAGGCCGAGAAGATGTCTGTGGCGGTTGTTGCACAGGCAGCACGGTCGCACGCCGCAGCGCAGCAAAGTTGCGAAATCCTTGCCAGGACACGAGAAAACGCATAAAGTCAGACGGTGATCAAGGTAGGGGTGACTGATTGTGGGTATGAGAGCGATTTTGCTCGCGTGTGCGGTGGGGTTCAGCATTGGGGCGACCTCGGCGGGCGCGGCGACATTTGTCTTTGACGAATCCGAGTTTTTCCCGGGCGGTATTGGTAATCCGCCGCTCGCGAACACGACCTCCGGCAACCTGCAGATTCCTGAGCGGATCTTCGGCCCAGGTGGCGTCATCATCTCAAGCGGTGGCCTGAATTTTCTGGTTACCGCGCGTCAAACCAACGGCACCGGCGCCCGAGTCGGCCCAAACAACGGGGTTCAGTCGCCCTCGCTCTTCGTGCCCTCGATCGACCTGCCGTTTGGCTCGGCGACTGACACCGATCTCTCGGTACAGGGCGTCGATTTTGACCCGATCGTGAATGGCAGTTTGAACGGCGAACTGGATCCGAACCCGCTCGGCGTGGATGCTCAGTTTTCCCCGCTTGCCTCTGAGGAGAACTCGCTGGTCGTCCAGGATCCAGGCACCACGGCCTTCGTCAACGATTTTGCACCCTCTAGCGGCAATCTTGGCGTGCTGGAGTTTGAGTTGCTCACCGCCAACCCGGTGATCATCGAGCGGCTCACCTTCATCGACGATGTCGACGCGCGTGTCTTCACCTCGATGAACCCGGGCAACAACTTCATTTCGGCGCCGGGCACGAATGAGATCGGTGAGATCCAGATCGATGCATCCGGCACCCTGCCGCCGCTGCCCGGCGGTGGTACGCCACCAGATTGCGATATTGGTGGCGGAGGCTCTGCCGGCGACAACTGTGTCGCGGGGCTGAGCTTCACCAACATTGTCATCGAGCAGGGCGAGTCCTTTGTTGTCGCCTTCGATGGCTCGGGCGGTGTGCTGGGCTTTGAGGTCACCGAGATCCCGCTGCCGGCCTCAGCCTATATGATCCTCGGCGCGTTCGGGATGCTGTCTTTTGTGGGCTGGCGCCGGCGCCGCTCGGCCGAGGCCTGATCGCCGCCAAACCTTGGCCATCCAGACTGCCATCGGGGCCGCTAGGCCCCGATTGTCCTTGAGCGCCGCTATTTCGTCTTTAGGATCTTCTCGATCTCCTTGACGGCGCGCGCGTGCAGGATCGGCTCGATCTTGTCGCCAAGCTGCTTAACCTTCAGCTCGATCAACTTGTCCATTGTATCGGACGTCGAGCTCACCGAATCGAGCTTCTTTTCGAGTCGCTCAATTCGCTGCTGTAACTTGGCAATTTCCTTCATGTTGTCGAAACCCTGCGGGTTCTTCTTGATGACGTCATTGACCATCTTTTCGGTCAATTTCGCGATCGCCTTCTCGTCCAATGGGTCGCCCTTGGCCATGATGTCCCCTCAAGCATGACGTTGGTTGAAAGATTGCAGGCACGCAATCGGGCGCCTGCCTGCCGCACGCGCCCGCGCAGAAGTCTAGCGGGTCTGCGCGCGAACGGAAGCCCGTGCGCCGACCGGATCAGAGCAGAGCCTTGACCTGATCGGCCACAGCCTTGGCGGTGATGCCGAAATGCTCATAGAGCGTCTTGTAGGGTGCCGAGGCACCAAAGCTCTCCATGCCGACAAAACCGGCCTTCTTTGCCGCGCCGCGCTCGCCCGACAGCCAGCGGTCCCAGCCATGGCGCACCGCCGCCTCGATGCCCACACGCACAGGGCCGGGCGGCAGCACCCGGCGGCGATAGGCCTCGTCCTGCGCCTCGAAGAGCTCCCAGCACGGCATCGAGACGACCCGGGCGCCGATCTCCTCGGCGGCCAGCAGGGCCTGGGCCTCGAGCGCGATCTCGACCTCCGAGCCGGTGGCCAGCAGGATCGCATGGCGCTTGCCCTCGGCCTCGGCCAGCACATAGGCCCCGCGCGCCACCTCGTTGCGGTTGGTGTGCTGGGTGCGCACGGTCGGCAGGCCCTGGCGGGTCAGCGCCAGCACCGAGGGGCGCTGTTCGCTCAGCGCGATCTCCCAGGCCTCGGCCGTCTCGACCGCATCCGCCGGGCGGAAGACCAGCATGTTCGGCGTCGCGCGCAGCATCGCGATGTGCTCGACCGGCTGGTGGGTCGGACCGTCCTCGCCAAGGCCGATGCTGTCATGGGTCATCACATAGACGACCCGTTGGCCCATCAGCGCCGAGAGCCGCATGGAGGGCCGCGCATAATCGGCAAAGCACAGAAAGGTGCCGCCATAGGGGGCCACCCCGCCATGCAGCGCCATGCCATTCATAGCCGCCGCCATGCCGTGCTCGCGGATGCCATAGTGGATATACCGCCCCTTGCGGTTCGCGGCGTCGAACACGCCCAGATCCTTGGTCTTGGTGTTGTTCGAGCCGGTCAGATCCGCCGAGCCGCCCAGGGTCTCGGGCATCGCCGGGTTGATCGCGGCCAACGCCATCTCCGAGGCTTTGCGGGTCGCGACCTTGGGCGCCTCTTCGGAGAGTTCCCGCTTCAGCTTGCGCACGGCCGCGGTGAGCTTCTTGGGCGCCTCACCGGCCATGACGCGGTGGATTTCCGCCTGGCGGGCGGGCGAGAGCGTCTCAAGCCGCGCCAGCCACTCCGCGCGTGCCTCGGCTCCGCGGACGCCGGTGGCCGTCCAGGCCTCGCGCACCGCCACGGGCACCACAAAGGGCGTCGCATCGTCCCAGCCAATCGCTTTGCGCACGCCGGCAATCTCGTCATCGCCGGTGATCGCGCCGTGGGCCTTGGCGGTGTCCTGCAGCGTCGGCGCGCCAAAGCCGATATGGGTCTTGCAGGCCAGCATCGCCGGCTGGCTCTGGGTCTTGGCCCAGGCCATGGCGGCATCGATATCGGCCTGGTCGTGGCCGTCCACGCTGCGGGTTGCCCAGCCGCTGGCGGCAAAGCGCGCGACCTGGTCGGTGCGGTCCGAGAGGCTGACCGGCCCGTCGATCGAAACGCCGTTGTCGTCCCACAACACGATCAGCCGCGAGAGCTGAAGATGGCCGGCCAGCGCGATCGCCTCCTGCGAGACGCCCTCCATCAGACAGCCATCGCCGGCGATCACCCAGGTGTGGTGGTCGAAGACCTTCTTGCCATAGCGCGCGCGCAGGTGCTCTTCGGCGATCGCCATGCCCACGGCATTGGCCAGCCCCTGGCCGAGCGGGCCGGTGGTGGTCTCGATCCCCGCCGCCTCGCCGAATTCCGGGTGCCCGGCCGTGCGGCTGCCGAGCTGGCGGAAGGCCCGGATCTGCTCGAGATCCATATCCGCCTGGCCCGTCAGGTGCATGAGCCCATAGAGCAGCATCGAGCCATGGCCCGCCGACAGCACGAAGCGGTCGCGGTCATACCACCGCGGATCCGCCGGATCAAAGCGCAGATGGCTGTCGAACAGCACCGTCGCCACATCGGCCATGCCCATCGGCATCCCCGAATGCCCCGAATTTGCGGCCTTGACCGCATCGAGCGCCAGCACACGCAGCGCGTTCGCCATCTGGAAGCGGCGCGGATCGGCCTGTCTCATCGTCTCGATATTCACTGTCGGTCCCCAGGGTTGTAGGTTTTGGTGGCCTGGCGCAGGGCGCCAACGGCTTGGCGGGCGGACAATGCGTGGCCGCCCCCGTGCGGTCAAGGGCCTCGCGCGCGGGCAGGGGCGAGCAGGGACGGGCTGGGGTGTCGGCTCGGCCAGCCGCGCCGATTGCATCGCCGGGTTCGCTCGCGTTAGCTCTGGGAGACGGCGTGGGCCGCTGCGATTCGCCCACGGCTAGGCAAGAGCGCGGCGCGAGGAGAGGCGATGAGCGAGACGGGCGAGGCACTGGAGCGGCTCGAACAGGCGGTCGACACGCTGGAGAAGCGGCTGGCGCAGGCGCTCGCCGGCGGCGCTGGCGGAGATGCAGAGCTCGAGGCCGAGAACGCCGCCTTGCGCGAGGCCGCCGCCCGGGATGCCGAGCTCCGCCACGAAGCGACCGCTGCGGTGAAGGCTGCGCTCGACGATCTGCGCGCGCTGATGCCCAAGGAGGCGCGCAATGGCTGATGTGAGCGTCGAGGTGGCCGGGCGCGCCTATCGCCTGGCCTGTGCGGATGGCGAGGAGGCGCATCTCCAGGGGCTTGCGCGCGGGCTCGACGAGAAGGCGACCGGCCTGCTGCGCCAGCTCCGCACCGCCCCCGAGGAAGGCCGGCTGATGCTGATGCTGGCGCTGTTGGTGGCCGACCGGCTCGAGGAGACCGAGGCCGCCACCACCGCCGCCGAGAGCGCGCGTCAGGCCGCCGAGACCGCCCGCGCCGCCGCCGACCGCCGCGCGGATCGTGAGGCCGAGGCCCGCGCCGAGGCCGAGACTCTGGCCGAAAAGCTGGCGACCCAGACGCCCGAGGTCGAGGAACTGGCTGCCGCCGATGAGCGGGTGAGCGCCCTCGAGGCCGCTCTGGCCGCCGCCGAGGCTCGCGCCGAGGCCGCCGAGGAGGCCCTCACCGCCGCGGAAGAGGCCGTCGAGAGCCTCACCACCACGGCCAAGAGCCAGAACCCCGCCGATCTGTTCGCCTCCGCCGGATCGCGCGAGCAAACCGAGCGCATCGCCGCGCTGGCCGCCCGCATCGAGCACCTGACAGACCAGATCGCCACCCACCTCCCGGACCCGTGAGCGCCGGGAGCGCCCTTCCTCTGCGTGAGACCAGGACCAGGGCCGCGCGCCGGCCGCACCGCGACCCCGTTCGGGGCCCGAACCAAGGAGCCGACCCATGGCCATCGCCGCCAGCCTGACCGAAGCCGATCTGCGCCGCGAGGGGGCCGGGATTGTCATAGCTGGCAACACCTTCGGGGCCTTCGAGTTCCCGGATGACGAGGACTATTTCCTCTTTGCCCCCGAGCCGAACCGGATTTATTCCTTCTCGGTCGACAGCCAGGTGGACACCGAGCTTGGCCTGTTCACCGCCCCGGGGCTCGAGCTGATCCAGGCCGATGACGACAGCGGCCCGGGCGAGGCGCCGACCATCCTGCTCCAGACCAATGACACCCCTCGCGTCGTGCTGATCGAGGTGGACACCCCCGGCACGCGCGAGCCGGGCGGAGATGGCCCCGCCGGCCCCTTGGCCGATTACGTGCTCCAGATCGCCGAGATCGACCAGGTGGACGCGGCCGAGACCCCCGACCCGGACCCCGCCGGCAACACGATCGAGACATCCGCCCAGATCGGCGTCGGCACCGCCATCGCAGGCACCATCGACCCGACGGCCGATATCGACGCCTATGCGGTCTATCTTGAGGCGGACCGCCAATACATCTTTGATCTCGAGGCGGTGGACGGGATCGACACCTTCCTCGAGCTCTTCGACGACCAGGGCACCCCGATCGACGCCGATAATGACGGCGGCAGCGGCACCAATGCGCAGCTGACGGTGGTGGTGGACACGCCCGGATTTTACTTTGTCGTCGCCTCCGAGGCCGAGTTTTCGGACACCGGCGCCTATGTGCTGAGCGCCACGAATTTCGGCGCGGCCTTGCCGCCCGGCGGGCCGGATCAGGTGGGCGCCGATGCGGACAGCTTCCGGCTGATCGAGATCGGCGTGCCGGTGGCCGGGCGCATCGAGACCGAGCAGGACCTCGATCTCTATGCGGTGGTGCTGACCGAGGGCTCGGAATACCTGCTGGGCGGGCTCGGCTATGGCGGCTTTGACGGCGCGATGATCCTGCGCGACGACACGGGCGCCGTGCTGCGGGTCGTCGACAATCCCAACGGCCAGATCGATCCGCTGACCACGTATGCGGCGACCTATTCGGGGGTGCATTTTCTCGAGATGGGCGGCTCGACCGAGACCGAAACCGGCAGCTTTGACATCGCGGCCTTCCTGCTCGATGGGGCGGCGGCGCTGGCCTCCGAGGCGCGCGACATCGCGCTGATCTATGAGGCGGGGCTCAACCGGGCGGCGGATGAGCCGGGCCTGAACTTTTGGATCAACGCGTTTGAGGGGGGCTTCACGCTCCGCCAGATCTCCCAGGCCTTCCTGGACAGCGTGGAGTTCGAGAACAGCATCGGTGACCCGGATGTCATCAGCGATTTCGACCTGGTGACAGGGCTTTACGAGAACGTGCTGGACCGGGCGGCGGATGATCCGGGGCGGGACTTTTGGCTCTCGGTTCTGGATCAGCCGGATGTGGACGCGGCAGATCTGCTGATTGCGTTTGCCCGCAGCACCGAGAACCGGGTGAACTCGGAGACCATCGAGGATCTGGTCTACAACGACGTGACCGAGGCTTGGGCCTTCGAAACCCTGATCGTCTGAGCCACAAAAAAGGGGCGCCGCCGCGCCCCTCGGGTGGTCGCGCGCCGAGCTCAATGCTCGGTGAACAAGTTCCGCCAGGCGCGCTTGAGATAATCGGGGCGCAGACCGGGGCTCGTGCCCTCATAGGTGCATATGGCCAGGGTTTGGTCGATGAGGAAGCGCGGGTGGAAGGCCTGGAACTTGGCCTCTTCCTTCTCGTACAGCTCGAACAGCACAAAGGATAGGATGTCCTCGGTCAGCACCATGCCGGCCCGCTCGGCCGCCCGGCTGAAGATCTCGACAAAGATCTCGAGCTCCGGGCTGTCGACCAGGATCTTATAGCGCAGACGCCGCAGGGCCGCGTCATCCACCAGTTCCTTTGGGTTGATGTTGGTCGAGAAGCAGACCAGCGCGTCGAAGATGATCTCGAACTTCCGCCCCGATTGCAGCGCCAGATAGTCCTTGTTCTGTTCGAGCGGGACGATCATGCGGTTGACCAGGGACTGCGGGCTTTGCTGCTGGCGTCCGAAATCGTCGACCACGAACACGCCGCCGCAGGCCTTGAGCTGGATCGGCGCCTCATAGATCCGGCTGACCGGTGAATAGGCCAGATCCAGCATGGGCAGCGTCAGCTCACCACCGGTGATAACCACCGGGCGCTTACAGCGGACATAGCGCTCGTCATAGGCGCGGTCGTGGCGGATCGCGTCCGGGTCCTTGGCCTGTTCCTGGATCTTGCGGTGGACCGTCGGGTCGTAGAGCGTGATGATCTGCTTGTCGACTTCGAGCGCATAGGGCGTGAAGATGTAATCCTCATAGGCCGCCGCAACCGCCTCGGCGATAGAGGTTTTTCCGTTTCCGGGCGGGCCGTAGAGCAGGATCGACTGGCCCGAGTTCACCGCCGGGCCGATCTGCTCCGTCAGGTGGTCGGCCATAGTCAGGTGCGCGAACTGCCGCTCAAGCGCCGCGCGGGTCAGGATCTCGGAGCGGATCGACTGTTTCTTGACCTGGGCCGAGAACATGTCGACGGGCACGGGCGCGGGGCCCACATACTCCGACTGGGCCAGCGCCTCGAGCGCCCATTCGCGCCCTCGGCTCGAGAGCTGGTAGCGCATCTCGGCGATCAGGTTCGCGCCATCCTGGCCTTTGACCTCCAGCAGCCGCTTTTCCTGAGCGATGTAAATCAGCTTGTCGATCAGGGGTATGGGCAGCTTGAGCGAATCCGACATCTCGCTCGGCAGGCTGAGGTTGAGCTTGTAGGTCGTCTTGATGAGCAGGTCGGCAAGATATTCAGGATCCAGCCCGGTCTCCTCCAGGCTGGCAGGAGGGCGCGGATGCGGGATCACGCGCTTGCTGCCCTGGATCGGGCTGTTGACTCTCAGATTCATGCGCCGTTGTCCCCTGATTTGGCTGGCCGCGCGGATCCCTATCCGGCTGCAGCTGCCAAGGCCCCCAATTAACACGCATACTGTCGAGCATACTCAGTCCGCTCCGTGGCCAGAATGCGGCGAACTTGTGTGCATTCCGTCCACGACCGGGGCGCCCCGTCTCACCCTAGGGGCAAGGTGCCTTCGCAGCCGTTAACACGCAAGGGTGAAAAATATAGAAAAAATTCATCGTTCAGTCATTGACCCAGTGGCGTTGGTGGGTGAATAAAAATGAAAAGCTTCAGTTCTCGCAGGAGCGCCCATGTCCGCCGATGCCGCCCCTCCCGACCCCAGCGCCGAGACCGGGCTGGCCGTCCGCACCGCGCGCTTTATCGTCGCGACCCGCTGGCTCTGGGTGGTGGCGAGCCTCGTGCTGGTGACCGTGGCCGCCGCGCGGCTCGACGCGATCTGGCCGCCCGATCCCTCGGCGCGCATCTTCTTTGCGCCCGAGAACCCGGACCGCCAGGCGCTCGATCGGTTCGAGGAGCGCTTTGCCAAGGACGACAACGTCATGTTCGTCATGACGCCTGCGGGGGGCGATGTCTTCGCCCCGGAGGTTCTCAAGGCGATCGGCGATCTGACCGAGCGGGCCTGGCGCCTGCCATTGGTGCGCCGGGTGAACAGCGTCACGAATTTTCCCTACACGGCCGCCGATGGCGATGATCTGGTGGTGCGGGATCTGGTGCCCGAGCCCGCGGCAGTCACGCCCGACCAGGCCGCCACGATCCGTGACATCGCCCTTGATCGCATTGAAATCGTTGATAATCTGGTGAATGCTGAGGGCACGGTCACCCAGGTCTCGGTGCTGTTCTCGCTGCCCGGGACCGATCCGGCCAACGAGGTCCCGGCCATCGTTGCCGAGGTTCGCCCGCTGGTCGCCGAAATCGAGGCCGCCTATCCCGGCCTCGACATCCGCCTGAGCGGCGGGGTGATGATCAACAACCAGTTCGCCGTCTCGGGACAGGAGGACAGCGCCAATCTGCTCGGGCCGATGTTCCTGGTGATTCTGCTGATCGTGGGCCTGGCGCTGCGCTCGGTGCTGGCCACGGTGGCGGTGCTGGTGGTCATCCTGCTCTCGGCGGTCACGGGGCTGGGGGCGCTCGGCTGGCTCGGCACACCGCTCAACTCGGTGACCGTGCTGGCGCCGCTCTATATCATGACGCTGGCGGTGGCGGCGGCGGTGCACATCCTGGTTTCGGCCCGGCGCACCATGGTCGAGACCGCGGACCGGCGCGAGTGGATGCGCCGCGCGCTGACCGAGCATATGGGCGCCATCAT
Organism: Pseudomonadota bacterium; assembly: GCA_039187815.1. Classification (GTDB taxonomy): domain Bacteria; phylum Pseudomonadota; class Alphaproteobacteria; order Rhodobacterales; family Rhodobacteraceae; genus Thermohalobaculum. The sequence continues at coordinate 82,064 of JBCCZI010000002.1, forward strand.
CATCGCCTGCGTCACCACAGCGGTCGGGTTCCTGTCGCTGAACTTTTCGATCTCGCCGCCGTTTCGCCAGCTTGGCACCATCGTGGCGGCGGGGATCCTGGCCGCGCTCTTCTTCACGCTGACGCTGTTGCCAGCTCTGGTGACGCTGTTGCCCATCGGGCGCAAGACCAGCCCGCCGGCGGTCGGCACCGTCATGGAGCGCTTTGGCGGCTGGGTCGCGCGACACCACCGGGTGCTGCTGCCGAGTATGACGGCGGTTGCGGTGCTGTGTGCGGCGGGGATCAGCCAGCTCAAGCTCGAGGACGATTTCCTGCGCTATTTCGACGAGCGCTATGAGTTCCGCCAGGACACCGACTATACCGAGGCCAATTTGACGGGTGTGAACCTGCTCGAATTTGCGCTGCCGGCCGGCGAGACCCAGGGCATCAACAATCCGGACTTCCTGGCCGAGGTGGCCGAGTTCGCCATCTGGCTCCGCAGCCGGCCCGAGGTGACCGCCGTGCGCACGCTCACCGACACGGTGGCGCGGCTGAACATGAACATGAACGGCGACAACCCGGCCTTTCTGCGCCTGCCCGAGACGCGGGACGAGGCGAGCCAGTTCCTGTTCCTCTACGAGCTCAGCCTCGGCTATGGCATGGACCTGACGGACCAGATCGACATCGACCGCTCGGCCATGCGCCTGACCGCCGCCATGGCAGGCGTGACCACCGCCGATATGCGCATCGTGACCCTCGAGGCGGGGGAGTGGCTGGCCGAGAACGCGCCCATCATTTCGGCCGCCTGGGAGACCGAGCACCCGGAGCTGCCATTGGTCACGCCCACCGGCGTCGTGCACGTGTTCAACCTGATCTCCTACCGCGATGTGCGGGCCATGCTGACCGGTACGGTGATCGCGCTGGTGCTGATCTCGGGCATCATCATGCTGGCGTTGCGGGATGTGCGGATCGGGTTGATCTCGCTGGTGCCGAACCTCTTGCCGGCGGCCATGGCCTTTGGGCTCTGGGGCTACGGGGTCGGCAATGTGACCCTGGCGATCGCAGTGGTTTTGGCGGCCACGCTCGGGATCGTGGTCGACGACACGGTGCATTTCCTCTCGAAATACGCCCGCGCCCGGCGCCGCGGCGACAGCGCCGAGGAGGCGGTGCGCTATGCCTTCTCGACCGTCGGCATGGCGCTGGTGGTCACGACCGTGGGGCTCTTTGCCGGGTTTGCGGTGCTGGCCCAGTCCGGGTTCTCGGTCAACGGCGATCTGGCCAAGCTGACCGCCATCACCATCGTGATCGCCTTGATCGCCGACTTCCTGCTGTTGCCCTCGCTGCTGATCTGGCTCGACAAGAGGAGACCGTCCATGTCCGTTCGCCCTGCCGCCGCCCTGATGCTGGCCGTGGTCCTGGTGCCGGGCCTGCCGCTGGCCGAGACGCCCGAGGAGAAGGGCCGCGCCATCGCCATCGCCTCGGATACGCGCGACACCGGGTGGGGCTCCTACCGGGTCGACGGCGAAATGGTGCTGCGCGACCGCTCGGGCAATGAGAGCCGCCGCGCTTTTGAGAACCTGGTCTATGAGCGCGCCGATCCGGCCGTCGGCGATATGGGCGTGATCGTGTTCTCGCGGCCCCGTGACATCCGCGGAACGGGGTTGCTCACGCATTCCCAGATCGAGCCGACCGATGACGACCAATGGCTTTATCTGCCGGCGGTCAAGCGGGTGAAGCGGATCTCGTCCTCGAACCGCACCGGCAAATTCGTGTCGTCGGAGTTCTCCTATGAGGATCTCGGCAGCCAGGAGGTGGATGATTACGACTACAAATGGCTGCGCGACGAGACCTGCCCCGGGGCGGCCGACCTCACCTGCCACGTGGTCGAGAGCTATCCGCGCAACGCCAAATCGGGCTATTCCAAGCGGCTCGCCTGGTCGGATGTGGGCGAGCATCGGCTCTACCGCGTCGAGTTTCACAACCGCCGGGGTGACTTGGAGAAGGTGCTGACCCAGGAGGGCTTTGCCGATTACGCGGGCTTCTGGCGCCCGGCGCTGATGCGCATGGAGAACCTACAGACCGGCAAGAGCACCGATCTGATCTGGACGAACTATGATTTTGGCGCCGATCTGCCCGAGAGCGATTTCGTGCAGAACCGGTTGCCGCGGCTTGCACGCTGAGGGAGGCGAAAATGCCCATCATCCTGACCGATCATCGCCCCGCACGGCGCCAGGCGGCCTCGACGCTGGGCGCCGTCTCGCTGCTGGTGGCGGGCATGGCGCTGCTGTGCCTGGTCCTGGCATTGGCTGCGGGGGAGAGCCGGCTCGGCGCGGCGCCCGACACGCCCGACACGCCCGACACGGCCGACACGGCCGCAATGGCGCCAGCGTGAGCGAGCCTAGCCGGCCCGCCGAGACAGCGGGCGAGACGGAGCCAACAGTTGAGGCCGCGGGGCCGCCCGATACGCGGGCGGCGATCCTCGAACACGCCCATGCGTTGTTCCACCATTATGGCTTCAACAAGACCAATATGGCGGATATTGCCGAGCGGGCGGGGATGTCTCCGGCCAATCTCTACCGCTATTTCCGTAACAAGCAGGCGATCGGCCTAGCGGTGGTGACGGGACATTTCGAGGCGGAGAAGCGCGCGATCCTGGACGCCATGGACCAGGCGGACGGCAAGCGGCCCGAGACGGTGATCCGTGCGCTGGTGCATGCGGCGGTCGACCATATCGTCGAGGCCATGGAGGCCAGCCCGAAGATGATCGAGCTGGCCGAGTTCGTGTCGGACAATCCCGACGGGCTGGCGGTGCTGCAGGATTATGTGCTGTGGCGGCGGCGCGAGATCATGGAGCAGATCGCCTGGGGCAATGTGCTCGGCCATTTCGACGTGGCGGATCCCGAGCGCACGGCGATCGCGCTGCAGCATGCGATCAAGGCGTTTCACATGCCCTTTGCGCTGGCGCGGTGGCGGGACCGCTCGACGGTCAAGCCGGAGCTCGAGGCGGTGCTGGATCTCTGCTTTGACGGGATCCGGAAAGGCCGCTGAGGACGCCAGCGGCGCGCGCGCCCGCAGGCCCCACCCGCCCGGGCTGGCGCTGTGCCCGGCATCGGGCGATCCGCCCCCCATCGGCCTGCGGGGGCGCGCAGGGCTCGCATGGAGGCGGCGCTCGCGCTAAAGGAGGCGCCATGGCTGGGCAAGGCGACAACGACGAGCGAGGGGCGGCGCGCTCTGCGGAAGGCGGCGGTGGCTCCGCGCCGGCCGCCGATGGCGCGCGATCGGAGGCTGGGGCCGCGGCGGATGGCGGCGCTCCGGCGGGGCATGGTTTTCGGGCAGCTGCCGGGGGCTTGGCGGACTGCGTCGAAGGCACCGAGCCCGGTATTGGCCCGGGCCGTGGACCGGACCCGGACCGAGCGGCGCGCGCGGCGGCGGATGCCGGGCAGGATGGCCTGGCCCAGCCGGAGGGCGCGCCCCCTGCCAGCGCGAGTGTCGAGGGGGCCGCGGAGGTGGATCTCGAGGCCTTGGCAGACGCCTATAATCGCGGGCTGGCCTGTGAGAAGGCCGGGGACCGAGCCGGGGCCGTGGCGGCCTTCCGCGCTGCCCTGGCGCTCGACCCGGAGGATCGGGGCGGCTGCGGGCTGCGGCTTGCGGCCCTCGGCGCGCTTACGCCCGAGGAGGCGCCCGTGACGGCGCCGCCCGCCTATGTCGCAACCCTGTTCGACCAGACCGCAGAGCGCTTTGACGAGATCCTGGTGGAGCAGCTTGGCTATGCGGTGCCCATGTTGCTGCGCGAGCGGCTGGATGCGATCGGCGCCGGGCCGTTTGGACGGCTGCTGGATCTTGGCTGTGGCACCGGGCTGGCGGGGGAGAGCCTGGCCGATCTGGCCGAGGAGGTGACGGGCGTCGATCTCTCGGAAGAGATGTTGGGCGAGGCGGATGCGCGGGGGGCGTATGATGCGCTCTATGCCGGGGATGCGGCGGCGTTTCTGGCGGTCTCTGGCGAGGAGGGCGAGCCGCCCTTCGACCTGATCGTCGCGACGGACATGCTGCCCTATCTCGGCGCGCTCGAGGCGTTGTTCGAGGGGTTGGCGGCGCGGCTGGCCCGCGGCGGGTTGGTGGCGCTGTCGGCCGAGACCATGGCGCAGGCCGAGATCGGCCCCAGCGGCTATTGCGTCGGGGCGCACCACCGCTTTGCCCATTCCGAGCGGTATCTGCGCGCGCGGCTGGCGGCGGTGGGGCTCTTGGTGCGGGATTGGCAGCCGATCACCGTGCGCTATGAGAGCGGCACGCCGGTGCCCGGGGTTCTGCTGATCGCGGCGGGGCCGGGCGGCTGACGCCCCGGCTCAGCCTCCGACCTGGCGCGTCCACTCGCCCAGATTGTAGTAGGTGGTCACCCGGGTGATTTTTCCATCCGCGATCGCGAAAAAGCTGCCGGCGGGCAGGGCATAGATCTGGCCCTCGGCCTCTGGCAGGCCCTCATCGGTCGCCAGATAGGTCCCGTGCACCGTGAACTCGGCCGCCGCGCGCGCGCCGTCCGGCGCGACCAGGATCACCATGTCCTCCAAGCGCTCGGCATAGCAGCGAGCCATATGGGCACAGAACTCGGCAAAGGCGGGCTTGCCGCGCCGCGTGTCGCCCTGGTTGACGTCATGGGCCACATCCTCGGCCAGACAGTCGAGCATCCCCTCCGCATCGCCCCGATTGAAGGCATCGAAATAGCGCTCGATCAGAGTGTGTGTCGTGTAGGTCATGGCGGCCTCCGGGATGGCGATGCGCGGTGTGCGCCCGGTTGGTCTAGCGCGCGCCGGCGCGGCTGTCCAAGCACGAGCGGCTTGGCGCCGTGGCTGCGCCCGATCTCACGGATGGTCTTGCCGCCGATGCCAAATGGGGACAAAGCCGGGTACGACGCGTTTGCTGCGAAAGCCAAACAGGTTGCGGCCAAGATCGTTGCGGCGGCCAAAGCGCAGGCGTCCTGAGCGGCGCTGGGGCGGCCACAGCGCAGCCGCCCCGTCGCATCAGATCGAGAGGTATTCCTGGCGGAGATCCTCGTTGTCGAGCACCTCTTGGGCGGTGCCGTCGAAGACCACCTGGCCCATATCCAGGATGATCGCCCGGTCCGCCAGATGCAGGGCGGCGATGGCGTTCTGCTCGACGATGACGGTGGTCATGCCGAGTTCCTTGATCGCCTCGAGTGTCTTTTCGATCTCTTGGACGATGACCGGCGCCAGGCCCTCATAGGGCTCGTCCAGCAGCAAGAGCTTGAGGTCGCGCGACAGGGCGCGGCTGATGGCCAGCATCTGTTGCTCGCCGCCCGACATGGTGGTCGCCTCTTGCTTGCGCCGCTCGGCGAGGCGAGGGAAGAGCTCATAGACCCGCTCCTTCGACCAGCCATGGGGCGGGGCGATCTGGGCCAGATCCAGATTCTCCTCGACGGTCAGGCCGGGAATGATGCGCCGGTCCTCAGGCACGAGCCCGATGCCCGCCTGGGCCGCCTGGAAGGCGCGCATCTCGTGCAGCGGCTGATGGTCGAGCCAGATCTCGCCATGCTTGATGGCCGGATCGTCGAGCCGGGCCAGGGCGCGCAGCACCGAGGTCTTGCCCGCGCCGTTGCGCCCGAGCAGCGCCAGGATCTCGCCCTCGCGCACATCAAAGCTGACGCCCTGCACGATATAGCTCTCACCGTAATAGGCGTGGATGTCCCAGACCGAGAAATAGGCGGGCGCGCTGCCCGTGGCTTTGCTGGGCGGCACCATCTTGTCATGGGCGGCCTTCCACTGGTCGGGGGCCAAAAGTGTGGACTGGGTCATTTCGCGTCTCCCTTCGCTCGCGCGCGGCCGGGGGCGCCGCTGGGGCGCAGCACATGGGTTTTGATGAGCCGGGCGAGGCGCTCGGCGGGGCAGGGCCCCTGGGTCTCCTCGGCGGCCACGGCGACGGGCGCGCCAAGCGCGGTCGCTCGGCGCCACTCGCTGGGGCTGAGGATCGGACGGGTCACAGATGCGCCCCGCCGAGATAGGCCTCTTGCACCTTCGGATCGCCCTTGATCTCGGCGGGCAGGCCCTCGGCGATCGGGGTGCCTTGCGCCAGCACGGTGATCTTGTCGGCCAGCGAGAAGACCACGTGCATGTCGTGCTCGATCACCACCATGGTGATGCCGCTCTCGGAGATCGTGCGGAGCAGTTCCACGGTCGTGTTGGTGTCGCCGCGGGACATGCCGGCGGTCGGCTCGTCCAGCAGCAGGAGCTTGGGGTCTTGCACCAGGCACATGGCGAGCTCGAGCCTGCGCTTGTCCCCGCGCGAGAGCTGGTCGGCCTGCACATGGGCCTTGGCCCCCATGTTCAGATCCTCGAGCTGGTGCATCGCCCGTTCCTGGATCGAGCGCTCGCCCGCCAGCCGGGCCACCGCGTTGAGCGTGAAGGACCCGTCGCGCTTGGCAAAGGCGGGGATCATCACGTTCTCGAAGCAGCTGAGATTGCCAAAGATCTCGGGCGTCTGGAACACGCGGGAGACGCCGAGCTGGTTGATCTCGTGCGGCTTGATCCCGAGCAACGATTTGCCCGCGAAAGTCACCGAGCCGGTGTCGGGCTCGAGCCGCCCTACAAAGCAGTTGAGCAGCGTCGACTTGCCCGCACCGTTCGGGCCGATGATCGCGTGCACGGTGCCTTGCTCGACTGAGAGGTTGACCTCGTGCAGCGCCTTCAGCCCGCCGAAGCGTTTGTTGACGTTTTGAACCTCGAGAATGCCCATGGGTCTCTCCTCACTCGGCCGGAGCCGGGGTGGCGCCGCTGTCGGCCTGGCCGGCCCGCTTGCGCGTGAACAGCCGGGCGATGCGTTGGAAGCCTTCCATCAGCCCACCGGGCAGAAAGATGACGATCATCATGAACATCACACCCAAGGTCAGATGCCAGCCCTCGCCGACGAACAGCGCCAGGACCGAGACGATGGGGGCCACGACCGGCTCGGGTAGGAAGGACAGCAGCTCGGTCATCTCGGTCTTGTTGATGGCCGAGAAGATCTGCTCCATGTACTTGATCGCGCCGGCGCCGAGGACGGGGCCAAGCAAGGTGCCCGTGCCGCCGAGAATGGTCATCAGCACCACCTCGCCCGATGCCGTCCACTGCATGCGCTCGGCGCCCGCCAGCGGGTCGGTGACCGCCATCAGCCCGCCCGCGAGCCCGGCATAGCAGCCCGAGATCACAAAGGCCGCCAGCGTGTAGGGCCGCGTGCTGAGGCCCGTATAGTTCATGCGGTTCTGGTTCGACTTCACCGCCTTGAGCATCATCCCGAAGGGCGAGCGGAAGATCCGCATGGCCAGCCAGAAACAGGCGATCATGATGATGGCGCAGAAATAGAAGCCGACATTGAACTGGAAGTCCTGGCCCGCGACCGTGACCAAATAGGTCTCGTTCATCTTGAGCCCGAACAGGTGGCTGACCGGCAGCACGTCGCCGTAATCCACGCCAAAGGCGCTGTCGATGATCCGCTGGTCCTTGAGGTCGAGCTGCAGCCCGGTCTCGCCATTGGTGATCGGCGTCAGCACCGAATAGGCCAGATTGTAGGACATCTGCGCAAAGGCGAGCGTCAGGATCGAGAAGTAGATGCCCGCGCGGCGCAGCGACACGATTCCGATCAAAAAGGCGAACAGTCCGCCCAGCACCGTCGCCAGGATGATCGCCGGGATCGGGTTCATGGTGAACAGCTTGAACGTCCACACCGCCGTATAGGAGCCGACCCCCAGAAAGGCCGCGTGGCCAAAGGACAGATACCCCGTCAGGCCGAACAGGATGTTGAAGCCGATGGCGAAGATCCCGAAGATCACGAACTTCTGCAGCAGATCCGGATAGCCCGCGCCAAAGGGCTCGAGGATGATCGGCCCGGCCAGGACGCCGACCGCAAAGACGATCAGCAGCAACGTGTCGTTCAAAGAGGTGCTCTTGGTCATGGCTCAGGTCTCCATCACGCCCTTGCGGCCCAAAAGCCCGCGGGGACGCACCAGAAGGATGATGACGGCGACGAGGTAGATGATGATCTGGTCGATGCCGGGCAGGATGCTCTTGACCTCGTTCATCGAGGCAAAGCTCTGCAGCACGCCGAGCAGGAAGCCCGCGGCCACCGCGCCGCCGAGGCTCCCCATTCCGCCCACGACCACCACCACGAAGGAGAGCACCAGGAAGTCCATGCCCATATGGTAATCGGGACTGAGGATCGGCGTGTACATCACCCCGGCCAAGCCAGCCACGATCGCCGCGATGCCAAAGACGATGGTAAAGCGGCGGTCGATGTCGATGCCGAGCAGGCCCACCGTCTCGCGGTCCGCCATGCCGGCACGCACCACCATCCCAAAGGTCGTGAACTGCAGGAAGGCGAACACCGAGCCGATCACGATCATCGAGAACAAGAGATACACCATCCGCCACCAGGGATAGACGACGGTGCCCGGATCAAACCCCAGGATCGCGCCGATATCCGCCGAGCCGGCGACGATGTCGGGGGCGGGCTGAGGGATCGGGTTGGCACCGTAGATCGACTTGATGATCTCTTGCAGCACGATGGCCAGGCCGAAGGTCACCAGGATCTGGTCCGCGTGCGGGCGCTTGTAGAAATGCCGGATCAGCCCGCGCTCCATGATCAGCCCGATCATCAGCATGGCGGGGATCGCCACGATGATCGACAGGGGCACGGAGTAGTCGAGGATGAAGGTTCCGAACTCACCGAACCATTTCTCGACATAGGGCGTACGGATCTCGACCGGGGTGCCCCAGGCGGTGAGCTGCGTCGGGTCGAGCACCACGCTCTCGATGCTGAGCACCGCGTTCAGGGTCACCGCGCAAAAGGCGCCCAGCATGAACAGCGCGCCGTGGGCAAAGTTCACCACGCCCAGCGTGCCGAAGATCAGGGTCAGGCCAAGCGCGATCAGCGCATAGGCTCCGCCCTTGTCCAGCCCGTTCAGCAATTGCAGGAGGATCACGTCCATCGCGGTCTGTCCCTTTCTCTCACTCCGCCGTCGGTCTTTTTGGTGGGCCCGACCCCGTTTGGGATCGGGCCGGATCGTCAGAGGCTCAGGCGCCGTCGTTGAACGGGCCCTTGTTGCAGCCGAGCAGATCGGTGCCGTACTCGACCTGGGCGCGCGGGGTCACCTCGACCACCTCGAGCACGTCGAACTTCGAGGTCGGGTTCTCTTTGCCCTTCACGACCAGCACGTCCTTGAAGCACTGGTGGTCGAAGCCGCGATACAGCGTCGGGCCGTTGCCGAGACCGTCGAAGTTGAAGTCCTCAAGCGCCGCGCCAACCGCCGAGGGGCGGAAGCTGCCGGCCCGCTCGCAAGCATCCGCATAGAGCAGCGCCTGGCAGTAGGTGGTGTGCGCGGCCTGGCTCGGCGGGAAGCCATACTCCTGGCCGAACGATTTCACGAAGGCCTTCGAGCCCTCGTCCTGCAGCGACCAGTGCCAGTTCGTCGAGCCATAGATGCCCTTGACGTTCTCGCCGGCGCCCTGGGCCATCAGACGCGAGTAGAGCGGCACCACGATGGCAAAGTCCTTGCCGTTGACCTGCTTGTCGCGCATGCCGAACTGCACCGCCTGGGTCAGCGAGTTCACCATGTCCTTACCATAGTGGTTGAGCACGAGCACGTCGGCGCCCGAGTTCAGCACCGGCGTCAGGTATTGCGAGAAGTCACCGGCGCCGAGCGGCGTGCGGACCGCGGCGGCGGTTTCCCAGCCGAGCGCTTCGGTGTACTTCTTGATCGAACCTTCCTGGCTCCAGCCCCAGTTGTAGTCCGCGGTCAGGTGATAGGCGACGCGGTCGGTGCCAAAGTTGTTCTTGAGCACCGGGCCTAGGGCAGCACCCGACATCTCGGTGTTGAAGAAGTGGCGGAAGCCATTGGCGCGGCAGTCTTTGCCGGTGGTGTCGTTCGAGTGGGTCAGACCCGCCATGAAGATGACGCCGGCCTCTTGGCAATAGCCCTGCACGGCCACCGCGACGCCCGAGGACGAGCCGCCGGTGATCATGATGGCGCCGTCCTTCTCGACCATGCGCCGGGCCGAGGAGCGCGCCGCATCCGATTTGGTCTGGGTGTCGCCGGTGACGAACACGACCTTCTTGCCGAGGATGCCGTTGCCCTTCAGCGCCTTCGAGGTGAAGGTGTTCAGCATGCCGCCGTCGCCTTCGCCGTTCAGGTGCTTGACCGCCAGCTGGTAGGCGCGCAGTTCGTCCGCGCCCTCATCCGCATAGGCGCCGGTCTGGGGCACGTTGAAGCCGAGCGTGACAGTGCTGCCCGTCGGCTCGTTGGTGAAGCTCGCAGCCCAGGCCTGGCTGGTGAAAATCGTCGGCGCGGCGAGGCCGGCGCCCATCACCGCGCTGCCCTTCAGCAGACGCCGGCGGTTGATCGTGAAGTCGGTCATCGATGTCCTCCCGAACATTGCATTAGCGGAACCGACCCAGTTGGTCTGAACCGCGGTGAGGGCACAGGAGCCCGCGCGCATCATCTTCGGTTCAGGTCAAGGGTTCAATAACCATCTGGAAACTCACGGAAATTTTGTAAATATATTTCTTGACAGGGGCGACTTGGTGTAAATAGTTTACCTTGCGGCGCACAAAAGCGTTGGAATTGAACGGTTTTCCCGATGGCCAGCACCATCATCGGTCCGCGCATTCGTGAGGCGCGGCTTGCGAAGGGCCTGACCCAGGCGGATCTGGCGCGCCGGGTCGGGATCTCGGCCTCCTATCTGAACCTGATCGAGCGCAATCGCCGCGGCATCGCGGGCAAGCGGCTGGCCGACATCGCCGATGCGCTGGGGCTGCGCCGGGCCGAGCTCGACGGCAAGGCCGAGAGCCGGCTGGCGGGCGAGCTCGAAGGGCTGGCCGCCGATCCCCGCCTTGGGCGCTTCGCGCTCGAGCGCGACGCCGTGCCCGACCTGATCGGCCGCTATCCCGGCTGGGCCCGCGCGCTCGGCGCCATCGCCCGCTCCGAGCGCGAGCAGACCGCATTGGTGCGGGCTCTCACCGACCGGCTGACCCATGACCCCTTCCTGGGCGAGAGCGTGCACCGCATGCTGACCCGCATCGCCGCCATGCGCTCGACCGCCGAGATCCTGGACACGGTGCCCGATATCAGCCCCGAGCAGGCACGGCGCTTCTATGCCATCCTGGCCGAGGAGGGGCGGCGGCTCTCGGCGACCGCCGAGGCGCTGGCCGCCTATTTCGACCGCGCCGCGACGCCTGAGCGCGCGGTCACCCCGATCGACGAGGTCAAGGCGCTGTTCGACGATGCCGCCAATCGGTTCCCGGCGATCGAGGCGGCGCTCGACCGCGCCATCCCGGCGGGCAGCGAGCGCTCGGCCCACGCCCTGGCCGAGATGCGCGTGGGCCCGGTGATCGACCGGCTGATCGAGGAGGCGTCGGCGATTGTCACGGAACCCGCCCATGCCCGGGCCCGTGCCGCCCTCCACCGCTATGCCATGGATGCGGCCCGGGCGCCTTTGGCGGTGTTCGGAGAGGCCGCGCACACGGCCGGCTATGACCTCGAGCGCCTGGTGGCCGAGACGGGGCTGCCCCAGGATCTGATCTGCCGCAGGCTCACCACCTTGCCCGAGGGCTCGGCGCCGGCCTTTGGCTATGTCTCGGCCAATGCGGCGGGCAGCCTGAAGGAGCTGCGCACCATCCGCGGCTTCCAGCCCGTGCGCCATGCGCCGCTCTGTCCGCTCTGGGCGCTGGCGCGGGCCGCAGGGGCGCCCGAACGCACGCTTTGCCAGCTGGCGGCCTTTCCCGATGGCCGACGGTTCGTCCTTGTGGCGCGCTGCCGTTCGGTCGGCTCGGCGGGGTTTGGGGCGCCGCGCTATCTCGAAACCGACATGCTGGTGATGTCCGAGGAGGATGCCGCCTCCACGGTTTATGACCCCAGCGGAGCCGGCCCGGATGCGGCCGAGGAGGCCGGCGTCACCTGCCGTCTCTGCCCGCGCACGGGCTGTGCTCACCGGGTCGACGACCCGCTGCTGGGCGTCCTCCCCGGCGCGGCCTGAGGCCGCATCGCCCGGCCGTGCGGGCGCGTGCGCAAAGCAAGACAGCGGCGCCCGGATGCACTAGGCTCGACCCAGATGGCCCCGAAGATGGGCCCAAACGGGGAAAACGCCGAGGAAACTGTGTCCATGAGGAGCCGCGTCCTTCTTGCCGAGGACGAGCCGCACATCATCGAGTTGCTCTCCTTCCTGCTCGACCGCGCGGGGTTTGTGGTCGAGACCGAGACCACCGGGCCCGCCGCGCTTGCCCGCGTGCTCGAGGATCCGCCCGCCGTGCTGGTGCTCGACATCATGCTGCCCGAGATGAACGGCTTTGAGATCATGCGCCGCCTGCGTGCCGACCCGCGGGGCGAGCGCGTGCCGGTCATCATGCTGACCGCCAAGGGCCAGCGCGAGGATCGCGAGGCCGCCGAGAAGCTGAAGGTCGATGTCTTCATCACCAAACCGTTCTCGAATGCCGAGCTGGTCGACACGGTCGCCCGCCTCGCGGACGGCACCCGCGGGGCGGTCGCATGACGCGCGACGCGCGCGAGACCGACACGCCGAGGCCCATCGGCCCTGACCGCAAGACCCGCGATGCCGGGCTGATCCTGCCGCTGGCGGGGCTGGTCGCGCTGATGCCGCCCGCGGGCCAGATCCTAGCGGTCGAGGGCACTCTGCTCGGCGTGCCGGTGGTTGTGCTCTATGTCTTCCTGGTCTGGGCGCTGTTGATCCTGCTCGCCTACCGCTTGGCGAGACGGTTGAACGGAGCGCCCGAGCGGCCCGACGGATGCTGACGGCCGATCGGCTCTGGCTCTATTGCATTGCCTACGTGGCGGTGCTGTTCCTGGTGGCCTGGATCGGCGAGCGCCGTGCGAGCCGGGGTAAGATGGCCTGGCTCCGCTCGCCGGTCATCTACACCCTGTCGATCTCGGTCTATTGCACCTCGTGGACGTTTTACGGCGCGGTCGGCTCGGCGGCCCGCAATGGGCTCGAATTCATCACGATCTATCTCGGCCCGACCCTGGTGTTCATCGGTTGGTGGTGGTGTTTGCGCAAGCTGATCGCCATCGGCCGGCGCCAGCGCATCACCTCGGTGGCCGATCTGATCTCTTCGCGCTATGGCAAGAGCGCGGCGCTCGGCGTGCTGGTGACCCTGATCGCCGTGGTGGCCACGACGCCTTACATCGCGCTCCAGCTGCAATCGGTGGCGCAGAGCTATGCGGCGATCACCGGCGATGTCGATCAGACGCGCACCGCCTTTTGGGTGGCCGTGGGCATGGCGGTCTTCACGGTGCTGTTCGCCACCCGCTCGGTCGATGCGAATGAGCGCCATCACGGCGTGGTGGTGGCCATCGCGCTCGAGGCTTTGGTCAAGCTCGCCGCCATGCTGGCCGTCGGCGCCTTTGTGGTCTTTGGCGTCATGGGCGGGATTGGTGAGACCTTTGCCCGAATGCCCCAGGATCTGATCGTCGCCGAAGAGGTCTTTGGCCCCCGCTGGGCCACGCTCACCTTCCTCTCGGCCACGGCCATCATCCTGTTGCCGCGCCAGTTCCAGGTGACGGTGGTCGAGAACGCGGATGAGGGGCACCTGGCCACCGCCTCCTGGCTCTTCCCGCTCTATCTCTTCCTGATGTGCCTCTTCGTGCTGCCGATCGCGATTGCGGGGCTGACGACCATGCCGCCCGGGGCGAACCCGGACATGTTCATGCTGACGGTGCCTTTGGCGAGCGGACAGGACGGCCTGGCGCTGCTGGCCTTCATCGGCGGGTTCTCGTCTGCGACGTCGATGGTGATCGTGGCGGCGATCGCGCTCTCAACCATGCTGTCGAACCATGTGGTGATGCCGCTGGCATTGCGCTGGCGCGAGCGGGACGGCGCCACCTCGGGCGATCTGCGCGATCTGTTGCTGATCAGCCGGCGCGTCTGCATCGCCAGCCTGCTCGGCCTCGGCTTTCTCTATTTCCAGCTGGCGGGCGGGTCCGAGAACCTGGCCGCCATGGGGCTGATGGCCTTTGCCGGCATCGCGCAGGTGCTGCCCTCCTTTGTCGGCGCGCTCTACTGGCGCGGGGCAACGGGGCGGGGGGCGCTGACGGGCATGATCGCGGGCTTTTTGCTCTGGGCCTATACGCTGCTTCTGCCGAGCTTCGGGGGCGGGGTCTTTTTCTCCGAGGCGATGCTGGCGACGGGTCCCTTTGGGGTCGAGCTGCTCCGCCCCCAGGCGCTGATGGGGCTCACCGGGTTCGACCCGCTGCTGCACGCGCTGATCTGGTCGCTGGGCATCAACGTGCTGCTGTTTGTGGTGGTCTCGCAGCTCTCACGGCCCGCGGCACTTGAGCTGGTGCAGAGCGCCGAGTTCGTCGATGTCTTCCGCACGCCGGGGCCCGAGGCGCGCCCGCTGATCCGGCGCGAGGCGGCGGCCGAGGATCTCTTTATCCTCGCCCAGCGCATTTTGGGCGCCGAGCCGGCCCGCCGGCTGTTCGAGGACATGGCCCGGGCCCAGGGGCGCGAGCGCGGCCTGCCGGTCCCGACCGATGAGGTCATCGCCCGGCTCGAGCGCGAGCTGGCGGGCTCCGTGGGTGCGGCCTCGAGCCATGCCATGGTCAGCCGCGCCTCGGGCTCCGAGGTCGTCAGCCTCACCGAGCTGATCGACATCGCCGACGAGACTCAGCGCCTGATCTCGACCTCGGCGCGCCTGGCCGAGAAGACCTCGGAGCTCGAGCGCACGGCCGCCGAACTGCGTGAGGCCAACACGCGCCTGCGCGCCCTCGATGCGCAAAAGGACGACTTCCTCAGCCAGGTCAGCCACGAACTCCGCACGCCCATGACCTCGATCCGCTCCTTCTCCGAGATCTTGCTCGACCCGGACCTCGATGCCACCAGCCGCACCCGCTTTGTCGGGATCATCCACGAGGAGAGCATGCGCCTCACCCGCTTGCTGGACGAGATCCTGGACATCAACCGTCTCGAATCCGGCGTGATGGACCTGCCTTTGGCGGTTATCGATGCCGAAGAAGCGGTGATCGGGGCCGTGCGCACGCTCGCGCCGGCGGCGGCCGAGGCGGGCGTTGTGCTGTTGCCCCATCGTCCGCTCAGCGGCCAGAAGCTGTGGGCGAGCCCCGACCGGCTCCGCCAAGTGCTGATCAACCTGATCTCCAACGCCATCAAGTACAATGAGAGCCCGGAGCCCCAGGTCGAGATCGCCTGGCATGTGGATGGCAAGAGCCTCTGCATCGATGTGATCGACAATGGCGGCGGGGTCAGCCATGCCGAGGCCGAAGAAGTGTTCTCGAAGTTCGTCCGCGGGCGGCGGTCTGCCGGCAACCAGGGCGCGGGCCTTGGCCTGCCGATCAGCCGCATCGCGATGCGCCGCATGGGGGGGGATCTGACGGTGATCTTCCGCGAGGATCAGACCAGCTTTTTCCGAGTGCGGGTGCCGCGGATCGGCGGCCAGGGATCCAAGGCGGCGGCCGGCGCCGAAGGTCAGCCGGCGGCCGAGTAGGGCCGCGGTTCAGGCCGAGCGGCGGTCGTCGTTCGCTGCGCGCAGTGTCCGCTGCTCGGTCAAGTCGGCATGGAGATCGCGGTCCCAGGCGCGGAGTTCCTCCTCCTCGACCACCCAGCGCCCATCGATCACATCGATCGACTGAGGTGCGGTGCGCCGCTCATCCAAAAAGGCCCGGTTGATCCCCGGCAGCATGGCAAGACCGAGAACAAACAGCGGGCCGAACAGCCAGACTGCGAGGAGGACCTGCAGCACCCCACCCTCGGCCGGCAAGGCGAGGATGGCAAGGCCCAGGGCCGTGATGTATCCGCCGATCAAGAGGCGTGTCGGGTGTGCGCTCATGAGCCCAACCTGCGCCGTAAATCTTAACGGAACCCAAAGGCCAAACGTTAATAGGCAGATTTCTGAAAGAAGACGACCACCACTGTCATCACCAGGATGCGCAAGTCGAACAGCAGCGACCAGTTCTCGGAATAGTAGATGTCATACTCGACGCGGGCCTCCATCTTGGAGAGCGTCTGGGTCTCGCCGCGCAGATTGTTGACCTGGGCCCAGCCCGTGATGCCGGGCTTGACCCGGTGGCGGGCGAAATAGCCACGGATTTGGGCGCCGTAATCCTTGTTGTGGCTGATCGCATGGGGCCGGGGCCCGACCAGCGACATGGTGCCGTTCAGCACGTTGAAGAGCTGGGGCAGCTCGTCGAGCGAGGTG
This sequence comes from Pseudomonadota bacterium, assembly GCA_039187815.1. Taxonomy (GTDB): domain Bacteria; phylum Pseudomonadota; class Alphaproteobacteria; order Rhodobacterales; family Rhodobacteraceae; genus Thermohalobaculum. The sequence continues at coordinate 98,245 of JBCCZI010000002.1, forward strand.
CGCCGGATGAAGCGCCCGACCCGGGTGATGCGCGGATCGTCCTTGGAGGCCTGCTGGACCTGCCGCTCGGGCATCCGCCGGTGATACATCGAGCGAAACTTGAAGATCCGGAACTCCCGGTTGTTGAAGCCGAGCCGGCGCTGCATGAAGAACACGGGCCCCGGGCTGTCGAGCTTGATGGCCAGCGCCACCAGCGCCATCAGCGGTGCGAGAAACAGCACCAGCGTCCCAGCGATCAGGTAATCCTCGGCCGATTTCAACAGCGCGCTCCAGCCCGAGATCGGCCGCTGCACGACCTCGAACAGCGGCAGCGCGCGCGGGTGCCCCAGCGCCGGTTTGAACTGGAGCTGATAATCGGTGAGCTTGCTCGAGAGATAGACGTTGACCGGCAGCTCTTTTAGCGAGGCGATCACCCTCTCGAGCCCGCCATCGGTGTCCCAGGGCAGGGCGATCACGATCTCGTCCACCGGGTTGTTGCGCACATAGGCGATCAGCGCCTCGGCCGAGCCGCGGACGGCATGGCCGGCCACCTCGGCCTCGGGCTCCGGTGTTGTGAGCGCAAAGACGCCGACAACGCGGGTGAAGGCCGGGCGCTTCTCGTCCAGGGTCTTGAGGAACCCCTCGGCCTGGCGCCCATCACCCAGCACCACCAGATTGCGCTCGACCACCCGGCGCTCGGAGAGCCGGCGCAACGTCTCGGCCGCCGCGATCCGCGCCAGCAGCACCAGCACCACGCTGCCCCCGGCAAAGCTATAGATCCAGACCCGGCTGTAGAGCCCTGAGACCTTGAGCGAAAACGCGATCGTCAGGAAGAACAGAAACGCCGAGATCAGCGAGACGATCACCAGATCGGATTTGGCCACCGGGCGCATGATGGCGTGGATCTCGTAGAGCCCCGAGCGGTTCAGCATGAAGACGCCCACCACCGCCACGAAGATCGTGCAGAACACATAATTGTCGAAGGTCTGGTTGTAGTGCGGCACGTAGATCAGATAGGGCACCAGCGCCGCGAGCAGGATCATCGCCACATCGAGCAGGCCCACCAGGTCGGGGATGAGGGCGATCGAGAGGCGGTAGCTCTCGCGCTTGCTTCTGTTGCGTGCGATCGGCCCTGAGTCCATCCCGTCCACCTCGTTTCGCGGCGAACCTATCCACGGGTCAGGATAGCTCAGCCTCGGGATTCTGTCGAAGCCCGCCTTCGGCGTACGACCATTTTGTTACGGAAAGAAGGCAAGACTGCGGGTGACGCCCAGAAACACGCGGTTCCCGACCGCAGTGTCGCCATCATCTGTCACAAAGCGGAAAGTGTAGCCGAGGGACGCCGTCCAGTCGGGTGCAAAGCGATAGGACAGTGTCGGCCCGATGATGAAGGAGTGGTCCAACTCGTCATCCCCAGTCGAGCCGATCTCGTTTGAGATCGAATGGCTGGCAGCCACCGAGAACGCCGAGAGCCGTGTGAGGTTGTAGTTCAAAATGCCGCCGAGCGAGGTCACGTTGACCAGGTCGCCATCGCTGCTGGGGCGCACCGCCTGGCTCATGGAAAAGCGAAAGCCCGTATCGGCGTTGGGCGTATAGCTGCCGCTGAGGCCCCCGGTGAAGGAGACATCGGTGTCGGTCTCGCGGAGGCCCCCTAGACCGATCTCGTTGATCCGGGTGAAGCCCGCACCGAGGCCGAGATCGACCGCCGTCGAGGGTGTCAGCCGCGTGCGGTAGCTGCCGCCGAACGAGACCGATAGGCCGCGGGTGTCCTCGGCATTGTCCGCCGTAAAGCGCCGTATCGTCGTGTTCAGGCCGATCCGGCTGAGCGAGCTGATCCCATGATCCAGATTGATCCCAAAGGCAAAGCTCGAATTCGGCGTGAGATTGGCCACCTCCTCGGTGAAGCGTGTGATGGCGCCGGTGCCGCTCACCCGCAGATCGGTCAGCGGGGTCAACCGATAGCGCGCATCCGCCCCCATGCTGTAGAGCGTCCGGATCGACTCCCGCTCGATCAGCAGATCATCCTCGGGCAGCAGAACGACGCCGTCGAAATCATCGCCCTCTTCCTCGATGGCCCGGATGATCGCCGCGGTGTTGAAATCGATGAAGCTGGTGGACTGGCGCGAGAAATTGGCCGTCGCGCCCAGATCCAGCCGCTGCCCGCGATAGCGCACGGCCCCACTGGCATTGGGGTTGGGCGAGTTCAGGTCGCTGGTCGCCCCGGGTCCGCCGAACTGCGAGATCGCCGCCCCGCTCGACAGCGCCCAAGAGGTGCGCCGGGTCTGCGCCCCCAGCGTCAGGTTCAGCCGGGTGATCGAACCATAGGTCGCACCGTCATTGTCGACCTCGACGCCCGGATTGGTATTCGCCTCGAACGACTGCCCGACCGAGCCGTTCAGCGACCAGTCGGCCGCTGTTGCCGGCATAGCCGCCAGCGCGCCGACGAGCAGCGCGTGGGGGAGGGCACGCATCGCTGGGCTCCTTACTCGAAGAGCCCGCGCTCCGGCACAACGACGACATCGCCGTCATCGACCACCAAGAGCCGTGTCCCCCCGCCCTCGAGCACCTGATCATAGTCGAACAGGATGACCGTCTCGCCGCCGTTCTCGTCCCGTTGCCGGAGCTGGATGCGAGTCGTCGCCGCAAACACACCGGGCCCGCCAGCGATCGCCAGCGCCTGGAGGATGTTCACCGGGTCCACGATCTCGAACCGCCCAGGATTGGCAACCTGGCCGATCACATAGATCAGCTGGAACTCCTCCTCTTCAGTCGCGGTCGCGGTGTTGACCAGCGAGACGGTGACGGTTGGCGGCTCGATGAAATCCTTGGCCAGCCGGTCGCGGATCGCGGCCTGCAGCGCCTCGGGCGTGCGTTCGGCCGCGACCAGCGTGCCGGCCAAGGGCAGCGAGATCTTGCCGTCCGGGCGCACCAGCACCTGGCGATTCAGCGAGCTGTCCTCGAGCACCGAGATCTCGACGATATCGCCCGGGGTGAGGACATAATCCTCGACCGGCTCGGCCTCGTCCGACTGCGCGAAGGCCACCTGCGGTGCAGCCATACCCAACAGCACCGCCACCCAAAATCCAAAAAACACGTGCCTCAACATTCCGATGCTCCTCCTCACTAGAGCATTTCTTTTCCCTCTTGGTACACGATCCGCGCGCATACGTCCACGGGGCGGGCCCCGCCGGCTACTGTCAGTCCTGCCCGTATCCGTAGCCGTAACCGTAGTAATAGTCCGAGCCCGCCCCGCGCTCGACCTTGTTCAGCAGCACGCCGAGGAAGTTGGTCTCGTCCGAGAGCAGCGCCTCGCACTCCTCGACCTCATAGGGTTTGGACTCGCCCGCCGCAATCACCAGCAGCACCGCATCAAGATTGCGGCAGAACGCGATGGCATCGTCGCCCACCAGCATCGGCGGCAAGTCGTAGATCGAAATGTCCGGGCGGAAGCGATCGAGCGTGTCGGCGAGAGTGACCGCGGTCGACTGGTTCTGGATCACCTCCGAGGCATCGCGCACCCGCTGGCTGTTCAGCGCCAGGGCAAAGCGCGGGCCGACGCGCTGAAGATACTCCTCGGCCGGGGTCGAGCCGTTGAGCATCCAGCTGATCGCTCGGCGTTCGGACCGCCCCAGGCAGCGCGACAGCCGCGGTGAGCGCAGGTCCATGTCGAGCAGCATCGTCCGCGTCTCGGGATGGCGTGCGAAGCTGAAGGCGAGGTTCGCGCTGATCACCGTCTTGCCGCAGCCCTTGGTGGGCGAGGTGATGCCGATGCGCCGCCAGCCTTGCTCGAGCGCCAGCTTCGAGAGCCGGGTGCGCAGCATATCAAAGGCGATATGGGCGCTGTCCGACTTCTGCTTGGTGACGATCCGCTCGCGCTCCAGCGCCTCGGTGTCCAGCGAGAGCTCGGGCAGCGAGAGCCAGAGCCGGTCGAGCGCGGTATCGTCGGCGCTGCGACCGGGCTCGTGCCGCGGTTCGGGGCGGGCAGGGCCGGTGCCCGTGGCGCGACGCTCACGGGCTTTGGCGATGGCGATCTTGAGCCGCTCGACCATGGATATCGTCCTCCGCGATCAGATGCCGAGCTTGTCGGCGATGCGGGCAAAGACGCCGCGCAGGTTGGTGCGCTCGACGAACTGGTCGATCAGCAGTTCGAGCGGCAGGTAATATTGGTCGATCGCGTAGAGCCCGACCGGGATGATGACCAGGAACAACAGTCCCAGCAGCCAGATCTCGCGCCGGGCGCGGCGCCGCTCGGCCGTGGTCGAGATATAGGGCACCGTGATGATCGGGCGCATCTCGAGCTTGCGCTCCATATCGCCCACGGTCCGGATCGAGCTGTTGAGCAAGCCGAGCAGCACCGCCAGCGACAGGGCAAAGCCGAGGCTGCCGGCAAAGCCGCCGATGGCGATGGCCGGGCGGTTCGGCGAGGTCGGGCGGTCTGGCACCTGGGCCTGTTCGATCACCTCAAAGCGCTCGGCCTGCCGGTTGATCTCAAGCTTTTCGCCGGTCGCCGCGAAATCTTGTTTGCGCACGGCCTGCTCAAAGCGGATTTTCAGATCGTCATAGCGGCGCTCGAGCGCGTTCAGGGCCATACTGACCTCGGGCGTGCGCTCGATCGAGGACGAGAGTTCAATCTCCCGGCGCTCCCCGCGGGTCATACGCTCCTTGATCAGGTCGATATCCGTGTCGAGCAGACGCAGCTGGCGCTCGAGGCGCTGGCGCAGGCGGCTGGCGCGCTGGGTTGCCGTCTCGGGCACCGCATCGGGTGAGGCGACGCGCATATTGCGCTCCATCGTGGCGATGCGGGTCTCGAGGCTGCGCACGGTCGGGTGGCTGTTGGCATAGAGCGTGCGGGCACGCGTGAGCTCGGTCTGCAGCGCTTGCAGGTCTCGCTCCTCCGGGGTCAGCTGCGCCTCCAGCGCCTCGGTGTAGCGGCCGCTGTCCAGCGCCAACTGGATGGTCTCGCGCTCCTCCTCGAGGCTGATCAGGCGGCGCTCGATTTCAAAGCGTTCCTTGCGGATCGACTGCAGCTCCGAGCGGCGAAAGCCCAGGCTTTCGGGCAGGGCGCTCTCGTTCGACTTCCGGAAATCGGCGATCTCGGCCTCGGTGCGCACCAGCTGCTGCTCGATCTGCGCGACCTCCTCCTTAAAGAAGTCATGGGTCTTGGCCGCGCGCTCCGAGCGCGCGCGCAGGTTCTGCTCGAGCACCAGGGTCACGAACTCATTGGTCAGCTTGGCCGCGCGCACCGGGTCGCTGTCGCGGAACGAGAGGGTGAAGGCGGAGACCACCGTGTCCCGCCGGCCCGGATTGTTGATCGTGATCTTATCGAGCCTCGTCGAGCCGCGGATCAGCTCGACCTTCTCGGATTTCGAAAGATCGGGCCGCTCGGTATAGAGGTTCAGCCGGTCCACCAAGTTCAAGAGGTTTGCCCGCGTCATCAGCCGCTGGCGGATCAACTCGAGCCGCTCGGTGGCGGTCACCGTCACCGTGGTGCTGGCGAGTTGCTGGGGGATCTGCTGGCTCTCGATCAGAATTTTCGCGCTGGCCACATAGGTGGGCGGGATGAAATAGGCCAGCATAAGCGCAGCCCCGCTGAACACGACGACGATCGAGACGATCATCACCGCGCGCCGGCGCACCATGCGGAACAAGTCCTTGATTTTAATCTGTGGTTCCATCGGTGACCCCCCGGTCTTGCGTCAGCTGGACTGGCGCACGAGCGTCGGCGAACGCCCAAGCGGCTTGAATTTCGTGAAGATGCCGTGCTTCTCGACGCCCGCGAGGAAGTCGCGCAGGACCTCCTCGGTGATCGTTCTCTGATCGTCGGAGAACCCATATACCAGACAGAGATCGCAGAGCGAGTTAACCAGGCGCGGAATGCCGCCGGTCGCCTCGTGGATCAGCTCACACGTCCGGGTGGGGAAGATCCGCCAGCGCGCCCCCGCCACCTTGAGGCGGTGATCGATATAGGCGACCGTGTCCTCGACACCAAGCCCGTCGATGTGGAAGTCGGCCGCGATGCGCTGGACCACCTGCTCGAGCCGCGGGTCGCGCAACAGATCGCGCAGCTGCGGCTGGCCGACCAGGATGATCTGCAAGAGCTCGTCCTTGTCCGCGTTGATGTTCGAGAGCATCCGCAACTCTTCGAGCGAGGTGTGCGACATGTTCTGCGCTTCGTCGAAGATCAGGATCGAGCGCCGCCCCTCGGCATAGTTCTCGACCAGAAACTCCTGGAAACGCTGGAAATTACGCACATAGGCTTCGTCCTCGAAGGGCTGTCCAAAGGACATCATCACCCAGTGGAGCAGATCGCCGCGGCCTTCCTGCAGGTTCGAGACCAGGCCGACCACCACATCCTCGGGCAGCTCGTTGATCAGATGGCGCAGCAGCGTGGTCTTGCCCGACCCGATCTCGCCCGTGATCACGCTGAGCGGCGCCCGGCTCATCACGCCATAGCGCAGCATGGTGAAGGCCAGGGTGTGGGTGTTGGACCAATAGAGAAAATCCGGATCGGCCGTCATCAGGAACGGCCGATGTTTCAACTCGTAGAATGCCTCATACATGCTCGTTTTCCCTATTTCGGGGTGTTTTATTGGGCAGTCGTCGCCAGGCCGTCGAGTTTGGCCTGGGCGTCGGCGATCTGGGGAATGGCGCGCTCGCCCGCCAGCTCGATGGCGCGCGTCAGCGCGGTCCGGGCGCCCTCGGCATCGCCGCTGTCGGCCAGCACCAGACCCAGATGATATTGCACGATCGGGTTGGTGGGCAGCGCCTCGGCGGCTTGCGAGATCTCACGCCGCGCGCCCGGCAGATCGCCGCGCAGATACAGGATCCAGCCATAGGTGTCCTTGAACTGCGGCACATCCGTGTCGCGCAGGCGCCGGGCGATCTGATAGGCGCGCTCGATCTGGTCGGGCGTCGGCGCGCTGTCGGTGATCAGGCTGGCGAGGTTGTTGGCGATCAGCTCCGAGCCGGGCTCGCGCTCATAGAGCAGCTGGTAGTCCTCGATCGCGCCTTCGATGTCGCCCAGCTGCTCACGCACCATGGCGCGGTTGAGATAGAGCACCGAGGCGTCCGACAGGATGATGCCTTTGTTCAGCGCATCCGCTGCGGCCTGGCCATCGCCCGTCTGCAGGTGATAGCGCGACATGGCCAGATGGTTGGCGGCCGATTTCGGGTCCTGCTCGATGGCCTGCTCAAAGAGCGCGCCGGCGGCGTCGGCCTCGCCGCGCACCAGCGTCAGGGTCGCCTTCAGACGGAGCGCGTCGGTGTTGTTCGTATCATCCGCCAGAGCCTCCTCGACCAGCGCCTCGGCTGCGGGCAGATCATCGTTGCGCAGATGCGTGGCCACCAGGGCCGAAAGATAGGCATTGGTGCGCCCGCTCTCATTGCCCGCCTGCTCGAGGATGCCGATGGTCTCCTCATAGCGTTCCTGCCCGGCCAGGGCCGCCGCCATCAAGCGGTCGCCAACCTCGGCGGTGTCGGGCTGGGCCTGCAGCCCCAGCGCAATGGTCTCAACACCGGCAAAATCTCGGTTCTGCAGTTTGATCCGCGCCAGCGCATCGATCAGCTGGATGGTGCCCGGGCGGCGTGAGAGCGCCTCGGCCACGAGGTTCTCGGCAAAGTCGGATTTGCGTTGGCGGAGCAGGAACTGCGCATAGCTCAGCACCTGCGGCACGCCGTACTCCGAGATCTCGACTGCGGCGGCCAGACGCTCTCCGGCCAGATCGCTGCTGCCGTTGCGCTGATGCGCCAGCGCCAGAAGCTGCAGCACCTCGACCGAGTCCGGCGCTTCCGCCTCGGCGGCGCGCAGATCGCGGATGGCTGCGTCGTATTCTTCCTTCAGGATCTGCAGCCGCCCGCGCAGCATCAGCGCCGTCGCATTGGTCGGATCGACCGCCAGCACCTGGTTGACCAGCGTCTGGGTGCTCAGTCGATCATCTTGGGTCAACTTGATCCGAGCCAGCAAGTTGCGCGCGGTGATGCCGGTCTCGTCCTCGCCGACCGTGTCGATCAGGGCGTTGAGGCGCGTTGCGGCGCTGTCGAGTTGGCGGTCTTCGATCTCGATCTCGGCCATCGAGAGGGTCAGCATCTGCTCGACCGCCGAGCCTTTGCGCAGCTCGATCAGGCGGGCGAGCTCGGCGATCGCGGCTTCGCGTCCTTCGGTCCGGGCGATCAGCCGGACGATGTCGAGGGCCCGCACCGTGTCGGCGGGCGCAAGCTCCGAGAGACGTCGCAGCGTCTCCTCGGCCTCCTCATAGCGCCCCGTCCGCAGTTGCCAGCGCACCAGCGCATCGTGGAACGAGATCTCGTCCGGTTGCAGCGTGATCAGCCGTTGCAGCGCCGGGCCGATCTCGTCGAGTGCCTGCATCTCGCCGAGCAGATTGAGCCGGAACAGCAGCACGCGCACGTTGTCCGGATCGCGGCGCTGTCCCTCATTGATCTGCTCGAGCGCCTTCTCCGACTGGTCCGCGCGGCGGGACAGGGCCGAGAGGATGACCCAGGCATCGCCCAAATTCTCGTCCTGGGCCAGAACCGCCTCGGCTCGTTCGCGCGCCAGCGCCTCATTGCCTGTGCGCATGGCCAGCGTCGCCTCAAGGATCAGGACATCGGCGATCTCGGGGCGGAGTTGCGCGGCATTGGCGATGTGGACGGCCGCCGCCTCGATCTGGTTGCTTGAGAGCAGCAGCTGGCCGAGCTTGAGATGGGCCTCGTACTGTGTCGCATCGAGCGAGACGACCTTTTGGTACTGATGCACCGCGCCCGGGGCATTGGCGTTCTCCTCAAAGATCCGGCCGAGCTCCATGTTCGCGCCCACATGGCTGTCGTTCAGCTTGAGCGCGTTGCGGAACTCGAGCGTCGCCTTGACCGGATCCCCCTCGGCCAACAGCGCCATGCCCGATTGATAATGGTTCTCGGCCCGCTCCTCGACGCTGTCGCACGCGGCCAGCACCAGCGCCAGCAGTGCGATCGCCGCCCAGGCCAGCCAGCGCGGTCGGCGCGAGATCGGCCCCTGGACCGGGGCGGCGGCGTCGGGCGAGAGGGTCATCTGCATCGGTCGTGTCCTTGCTGTAGCGGCGCTATCGCGTCCCGATCATCACGTTGCGGCCTTGTCGCCCGGGTGTGGCGGCGCATGCACTGCTAAAGGCAGTATCCTAGCAAACGGTGTGCCAGACGCGGCCTTGGCTCAAATTTTTCTACACCACGCGGTCCGGGCAGAGTAGGGGCGATCCCTCTGGCTGCAGCCGATCGTCTCGGAATGGGGCGGCTGTGCCACGCCGGCGCATCGGCGATACGCGCAAGGCCGCTCATTCCGGCATATGCGCGGCGAATTTCGGGAAACTCAACTCCAGCATCTCTTGCAGGCGCGCCTCGCCCGAGGCCTCGGCCTCTCCGGGGGCGAGCGGGGTGATGAAGCGCACCAAGGCGCCGTCGGTGCGCCCGCGGGTCAGCGCGTCATAGATGTTGTAGAATTTGGCGGCATAGTCGCCGGTGATCCGCCTGCCGCGCTGCTCGAACCAGAACCAGACCAGCTGGCGGTGGGTGCCCTTCGAGATCACCGCGCGGTTCAGCATAAAGCGGGTGTCGGCGGCATCACCAACGGCCACGGTCTTCTCCTGCCAGGAACTCACCTCCCAGCCGCCGGCGGGCAGGCAGACCTCGGGCGAGTGGATGGCACTGCCCTCGGTCAGCTTGTGGTAATAGGCGATGTAGAGATCGACCGGCGCCGGCGCGCCCGGCTTGTAATAGGCGCTGGCGATGTAGTCATCGGCGCGCAGCACGTCCTGGATCTCGTCCGAGATCACGCGCGGATGGCCCTCCCAGTTGCCGAGCTGGATCGGGAACTCGGCCAGCGTCGCGCGCTCGGGCTTGACCAGGGTGCGCGACGGGGTCCCGAACCAGGTTGCCGCCGCAAGCGCCGTTGCAACAGTCGCCGCCACGAGCGCGCGCGAGGAGACCACGCCGTCATAGCGCCTTATCTGTGCGCCGAGGCCCGAGAAATCGATGTCGATCGCCTCGCCCAGTGGCTTGGGATCACCGCCGATGCGACGCATCAGCATGGCCAGTCCAAACAACATCGCGATGCAGGAGATGAAGATCACCCAGCCCTCGAAGAGATGCAGGAAGCCCTCAGCATAGGAGATGCCGAAATTGTCCACCATCACCCCGATGATCCCGATGCGCACCGAGTTCATCAGCACCGTGATGGGGGCGGCCGACAGCAAGAGCACGATCTTATGCCAGCGTGGCCCCGTATAGAGTACGCCGAACACATAGGAGAAGCTCATCACGGGGAAGAGGTAGCGCAGGCCCGAGCACGCCTCGGCCACCAGAAGCTTATAGTTGCCAAGATCGATCGTATGGCCGTCCAGATAGACCGCGATGCCGAAGAAGCGCACGATCTCAACGCCGATCTCGCTCGACACCCCCTGCAGCCATAGCGACACTGGCCAATAGATGAACTGCGGCAGGGGCAGCATAAAGACGAGGTGCAGCACCGAGGGCCAGAAATACCACCCTCGCCGGAGACCGAAGCTCACCAGGATGGTGCCGCCCACCCACAGGATCAGCGCGTAGGTGACGATGTCCGGGATCTTGACCAGCAGCCCCAGAAACGCGACCGCCAGCGAGAACAGCACCAGCGCCACGCCGACCCCGCGATCGGTCACCGGCCCGGTCGCCGGCGGCACGGCCTTCATCTCGCGCAGGAACATATAGCCAGACAGCAGCGGGATGATTGGGCCGTGGCTGTATTCGGGCGTCGACCAGGCCAACAGCAGCGCCTCGACCCCATACGAGAAGAAGAACGCCGCCGCGATGAGATTGAGGCTCATCAACAGCGCGCCCCGGCCGAGCTCCATGCCGCCCGCCAGTCCGATCCGAGGCCCTGCCGCCTGTCCCGTGGCCTGTCCCGAGGATTGCCCGCTCATGCCAGTCTCCCTGCACCGCACGCCGGTGCCGCACGCACCCTACTCGCCGTCTCTACCCGCACCCGCCGTGAGAGTGGTCACACACTCCCGTTAGTTCAACGGTTCGCCGAAATTGTGGCGCTCCGGTGACATAACATACGCCGCCGTGCCATTGTCGCACAAAGCGCGCGCCCCAATGTCCCTGCCTGGGAAAACAGAGGAGCTGTCCTTGGATCTCACGCGCCAGATCGACGTCTATTGCGAACGGGTCAGTGCAGCCTTCTGGGCCGAGCCGTTCAATGCGCTGACCAACCTCGCCTTCATCGTGGCGGGTGTCTTGGCGCTGATGGCCGAGGCGCGGCGAAACGGGATCGGGACGGCGCGCACCTTCCTGGCGGGCGCGCTTATGGCCTCGGGGATCATCGCCATCTTCACCCACGTGATCGCACTGCTCTTTGCCGTGGGCAGCCTGTTCTTCCCGACCGCGCTGGTGGTGCCGATGTTCGTGTTGGGCGGCGTGTCGCTGGTGGCGGGGCTGCTGAGCTTGCCGCGGGGCTGGTGGTGGGAGGCGCCCGATTGGGCGGTCACCTGGCTCGCCGGCAATGCGGTGGTGGTCGGCATCGGCTCATTCCTGTTCCACACCTTCGCGACCCCCTGGGCGGGCGCGGCGGATACCGGGCCCATCTTATTGTTTATCCTCGGCTATTTCGTGGTTTCCATGCACCGCTATGGGGGGCTTGGCTGGCGCGGCGCGGCCCTTGCAACGGCAGGTTTTCTGGTTGGCATGGTGCTGCTGTCGGCAGGGCTGCGGGCCACCATTGGGCCGCTGGTCGGCGGCTCGCAGAGCTATTTCCCGGCGCTGCTGGCGCTCCTTGGCGTCGGCTTCTGGCTGGCCCGTGCGCGTCGCCATGCGGCCGGGCCGGTGCTGATGCGCGCAGCAGGGATCTTTGCCGTCTCGCTGACCTTCCGCACCATCGACGGCCCGCTTTGTGAGTGGATCCCGATCGGCACCCATTTCCTCTGGCACCTGTTCAACGCGCTGCTGCTATGGGTGCTGCTGGATTGCCTGGTGCGCCACGGCCGGATCGGGAGCACCGCGCCGGGCTCGGCCACCCCGCAGCCTGCCTGAGGCGGCTCTTGCCGCCGCCGCCCGGCGGCGCTATCAGGGCGCCGGCAACCAGAGGATGCTCCCATGCGACTGCGCGTTTTCGTCACGCTGAAACCGGGCGTGCTCGATCCCCAGGGCGAGGCGATCCGCCAGGCCCTTGGCGGGCTCGGCTTCTCAGGCGTCGATGCTGTGCGCCAAGGCAAGGTCATCGATCTGGATCTTGCCGAGACGGATGCGGATGCCGCCGAGGCCGAGGCCCGGCGCATGTGCGAGGCGCTGCTGGCCAACACGGTGATCGAGGATTTCGCCGTCGAGCGGCTCTGAGCCGCCATGGCCCGGCGGTGGTGGCGCGCACTCGTCCCGTTTCCGCGCCGCTCGACCCTGCGCCACTGGTTCCCAGGCTTTGAGACCCGCAACATCGTCCACCTGATCGGCCGCACCCGCGCGGATTGGCTCGTCGATGTGGGCGCGAATGAGGGCCAATATGTGCGCCGCCTGCGCTCGGGCGGTCTGGCTCTGCCAGCGCTCTCGGTTGAACCCTTGGCTGATATGCATGCCCGCCTGAGCGCCGAGGCCGCCCGCGACCCGCTGTGGCATCTGGCGCCGCCCATGGCCTTGGGGGCGTCCCTGGGACGGATCGAGATCACCCGCTATGCCGATGCCTCGCTGTCCTCGGCCCTGGCACCGCATCCGCGGGCTGTGGGCTCGCCCGCTTTGGCGGTGGCCGAGCGCGAGGAGGTGGCGCTCGCCCCCCTTGATGTGGTTATGGCCGAGCATGCGCCCAGCGCCAGCCGTCCCTTCGTCAAGCTGGATGTCCAAGGCTATGAGATGGCCGTGATGGCAGGCGCGTCCGAGACCCTCGCCCGCGCTGCCGGTGTCCAGATCGAGCTGTCGCTCACGCCCGGCTATGCCGACGAGCCGAGCTATCTCGAGACGCTGGGCGCCCTCGACAGCCGCGGCTTCGTGCCCGTATATTGCGCCCCGGTGACACAGCGCCGCCGCTTGGGCCCTTGGCTCCAGATGGATGCGGTTCTGATGCGCCGCGAGGATGTCTGACCCAGCCCCAGGAGCCCCCATGAAAGCCGCCGTGATCGTCTTCCCCGGCTCGAACTGCGACCGTGACATGGCCGTGGCGCTCAGGGCCGCGACCGGCCAGGCGCCCGCCATGGTCTGGCACAAGGACACCGCGCTTCCGCCGGGCCTGGACCTGATCGCGATCCCGGGCGGTTTTTCCTTTGGCGATTATCTGCGCTGCGGGGCGATCGCGGCGCGCGCACCGATCATGCGCGCGGTTCAGCAATTCGCCGAGGCAGGGGGCCTCGTGCTCGGCATCTGCAATGGCTGGCAGGTGCTGCTCGAGGCGGGGCTGCTGCCGGGCGCGCTCATGCGCAATGGCTCGCTGAAATATGTCTGCCGAGATGTGCATCTGTCGATCGAGACGCTCGACAGCCCCTTCACGCGCGCCTATGGCAACCAGCGCCGCATCCGCGTGCCGATCGCTCACCATGACGGCGCCTTTGTCGCCTCCGACAGGCTGGTCACGGCGCTTGAGGCCGAGGACCGCATCGCGTTTCGCTATGTCGATGCCGAGGGGCGCGCGGCGGTCGAGGCGAACCCCAACGGATCGGTCGGGGCGATTGCCGGTGTGCTGTCCGAGAACCGCCGTGTCCTCGGCATGATGCCCCATCCCGAGCGTTTGGCCGACCCTGCGCTTGGCGGGTCGGATGGTGCGGCGCTCTTCCGCGGGTTGGTCGAGACCGTTTCGGTTGCCGTATGAAGGGCTTGGCCGCCGCTGTTGCCGCGTTGCTGCTTGCGGGATGCGCGGCCGAGCCGGTGCCGCCGCCTCAGCTGCCGCCCCCTCCGCAGCCGCCGGTTGCGGTGACCGAGATCCGGCTGGCCGCCCCGCCTTCAATCGCTCGGGACCGGGTTGAGCGTCTGGCGGCAAGCTGTTGGCTTGACCAGGAATTGGCCGCCGAGATCATGGTCGTGGACCGCGCGACCGGAGAGATCGTCGCCGCCAGCGAGGCGGGCGAGCTGCTGCGGATCGGCTTCGCACCGGCCGGTGCGCTCGACACCGATGTTCGCCTCAGCGGTGCCGCCCTCCAAGACCAGGCCCGCTCCCGGCGCATGACCGGCGCGCTTGGCCGTGCCCTTGACGGACCCGAGCCCGTCTGCTGAACCTGACGGGTGCACATTCATCTTTCGCTGAAACTGCTTGTTCCGAGTTTACAATACCGGTAGATAGGGGCGGTCGCTGTGTGGCTTTGTCGGAGGCTCGTGATGACGCGATGGCTCGTGTTCGCCCTCTTGGCTGGCTCCACCCTCCTCGCTGCGCCAAAGCCCCGCGCCGATGAAGCGGAGATCGCCAGCGCCGCCGGTCGGCAAACCACCATCGATGTTCTGGACGCCGTGAACACGCTATTGGGCCTGCCCACCATTCGCGAACTCAGCGATCTGGCCGATGGTGAGACGCTGCAAGACGTCAAGGATGTGGTCGAGCTCACGGTCAGCGCCGACGACGAGGTCGAGATCCCCGAGCGGGGCTTTGTCCGCTATCGGCTCTTTTATGACCTCGGCGTGGTGTGCGGGCGCCCGCCCTGCTTCGTGCTCTACGAGCGGGTGACCCGGCGCACAGCGGATGAGCTGCATTTCGGGCCCGAAGACATCCTCGCCTATGCTGGCATCGATGCGATCCAGACCTCGCCGATCCTCAAGAACCACAGCGCCTCGGCCATGGATTTCAACAAGCTTGAGCTGACCATCGACGGCAAAGCGATGCCGCCGATCGAGCCTATCGGCGGCGGTCTGGGTGAGGCGCGCATGGGCGAGCCGCTGGTCAAACGCTTTCACTGGCGGACCTTCGCGCGCGGCGAGCCCGTCGCTGGCCCCGGCCTGCTCGAGATCGAGACCGTCATCGTGGAGTGATCCGCCATCCGGCCGCAGGCCGGCGGCTTGATCCGGTCCGCAAAACCACGCAGACAGGCGGCGCGATTGCAGACCGGAGAATCCCATGGATGCCGAGCCCTCCGAGCCCGAGGTCACCCAGGCGCTCGCCGCCGATCACGGGCTGAAGCCTGACGAGTATCAGCGCCTTTTGGAGCTGCTCGGCCGGATGCCGAGCTTTACCGAGCTCGGCATCGTCTCGGCCATGTGGAACGAGCACTGCTCCTATAAGAGCTCCAAGATCCACTTGCGCACCCTGCCGACCGAGGGCCCCCAGGTGATCTGCGGCCCCGGCGAGAACGCAGGGGTGGTGGATATCGGCGATGGCCAGGCGGTGGTCTTCAAGATGGAAAGCCACAACCATCCCAGTTACATCGAGCCCTATCAGGGCGCGGCCACGGGCGTCGGCGGGATCTTGCGCGACGTCTTCACCATGGGCGCGCGGCCGATCGCGGCGATGAACGCGCTCAGCTTCGGGGCACCGTCCCATCCCAAGACCCGCAGTCTGGTGGCGGGGGTCGTCGCGGGCATCGGCGGCTATGGCAACAGTTTTGGCGTGCCGACGGTGGGAGGCGAGGTGCGCTTTCACACCGCGTACAATGGCAACTGCCTTGTCAACGCGTTCGCCGCCGGGTTGGCGGATGCGAACAGGATCTTCTACTCGGCCGCCTCCGGCGTCGGCATGCCGGTGGTCTATCTCGGCGCCAAGACCGGGCGCGACGGGGTGGGCGGGGCGACTATGGCCTCGGCCGAGTTCGACGAGGACACCGAGGCCAAGCGCCCCACGGTCCAGGTCGGCGATCCCTTCACCGAGAAGCGCCTGCTCGAGGCGTGCCTCGAGCTCATGGCGAGCGGCGCTGTGATCTCAATCCAGGACATGGGGGCGGCGGGCCTGACCTGCTCAGCGGTCGAGATGGGGGACAAGGGCGATCTGGGCGTCACGCTCGATCTCGATGCCGTGCCGTGTCGCGAGCTGCACATGACCGCCTATGAGATGATGCTCTCCGAGAGCCAGGAGCGCATGCTGATGGTGCTGCGCCCGGAGAAAGAGACCGAGGCCCGGGCCATTTTCGACAAATGGGACCTGGACTTCGCCGTGGTGGGTCAGACGACGCCCGAGGACCGCTTTGTGGTCCGCCACCTGGGCGTTGTGAAGGCCGATCTGCCGCTCAAGGCGCTGTCGGGCGAGGCACCGGAATACGACCGGCCCTGGCAGGACGTGCTCGCCCCACCGCCGCTCGGGGCGATCCCCGAGATCGACCCGGCCGATGCGCTGCTGCGGCTGATGGAAGGCCCCAACCTTTGTTCCCGCGCCTGGGTTTGGGAGCAATACGACCACATGGTCATGGCTGATACGGTGGTGCGCCCGGGCTCGGACGCCGCCGTGGTGCGCGTCCACGGCACGGCCAAGGCGCTGGCCTTCACCTCGGATGTCACGCCGCGATACTGCAAGGCGGATCCGCTCCAGGGCGGTCGCCAGGCGGTGGCCGAGGCCTATCGCAATCTCTCTGCCACCGGCGCCCGGCCGCTGGCGACCACCGACAACCTGAACTTCGGCAACCCGGAGAAGCCAGAGATCATGGGCCAGCTCGTCGGTTGCATCCGCGGCATTGGCGAGGCCTGTCGGGCGCTTGATATGCCGATCGTCTCGGGCAATGTCAGCCTCTACAACGAGACCGACGGGCGCGCGATCTTGCCCACGCCAACCATCGGCGCCGTGGGCTTGCTGAGCAGCCTCGATGCGGTCATTCCCATGGCGCCGGGACCCGAGGATGCGCTGGTGCTGATCGGGCCGGTCACGGGCCATCTCGGCCAGACGGCGCTGTTGGCCGAGTTCCTGGGGCGTGAGGAAGGCCCGCCGCCGCCTGTCGATCTCGATGCCGAGCGGCGCGCCGGCGATCTGGTTCGCGCGCTGAAGGCCAAGGGTCTGATCACGGCCGCCCATGACCTCTCGGATGGCGGGCTGGCCGTGGCCGCCGCCGAAATGAGCCTGGCCGCCGGCATCGGCGTGCATCTGACGGGGCGCGAGGGGCTCGCGCCCGCCGCGTGGTTCTTTGGCGAAGAGCAGGGGCGCTATCTTCTGGGCGCCCCGGAGAACGACCTGCCGGCGGTTCTCGATGCGGCCCGGATCGCGGGCGTCCCGGCCGCCCGGGTCGGCGAGATGGGCGGCCGCGCGGTGCGCCTCGGCACCTCTTCTCTCCCGCTCGAGACTTTGCGCCAGGCGTGGTCAACGGGGTTTGTCCGGCTGATGGGCGAGATCTGAGCGGGCCTCAGGCGGCTGGGCTCCAATCGGTCAGCGGCTCGGCGGCAAAGGCGACGCGCCGCATCTCGCGCCGGAAGCCCGCATAATCGTCGACCGCATAGTGCTGGGTCGCATAATTGCTCCAGATCGCGACGGCGCCGGAGGTCCAACGCAGTCGGCACGACACCTCGGGGCGGGTGCTTTGGGCGAAGAGCTCGGTCAGCAGCGGCCGGCTCTCCGCCTCGCTCATCCCCTCGACCCGCAGCGCATAGGTCGGGTTGAGATAGAGCGAGCGCCGCCCCGTACGCGGATGGGTCAGCACCGCGGGGTGCCAGCGTTCCCGGTCCGCCTTGGGATCGCCGCGCCGCGTCGAGCCCTTCATCGACTGCTCTTCGACGGGCGGCGCCCATTTGATGCCATAAGGCTTGCCCACATGCGCAATCCGCCGCCGGTCGAGAAACGCCTTGAGCGGGGCCGAGAGCCGGTCCCAGGCCGCCTGCTGGCTGGCGAACAGCGTGTCACCGCCATAGGGCGGAACATCGACACCGCACAGCACCGACCCGGCGGGGGGCTCGGCCAAGAAGCTCAGATCCGTGTGCCAGCCGCCGCCAAAGACGCCTGCGCGGTCCTCGGCCTCCTTTACGATCCGGGTCATCTCCGGGCATTCGGCCATGCCAGTGGCGTAAGGGTTGGGGATGGGGCGGCCAAAGACCTCGGCCAGGCGCATCTGCGCCGCAATGTCCAGATTCTGGTCGCGGATCATCAGCACCAGGTGCTGATCCAGGGCCGCCCGCAGAGCGGCGGCCAAAGGCGCATCGACCTGGCTGAGATCGACGCCCGTGATCTCTGCGCCGATGGCGCCGGTGATCGGATGCAGCTCCATGCGCGCCTCCTCAGCCGCCGTGCTTGTCCAGGAAAGCCTCGACCGACAGGTCCCGGAAATCGGGCAGAGCGAAGCGCAGGCGCTCGTGATCCCAGTCCCACCAGGCCAGCGTCATCAGTCGCTCGGCGATTTCGGGCGGGTGGCGATATCGGATCATGCGCGCCGGGTTGCCGACCACGACCGCATAGGCCGGCACGTCCTTGGTGACAATGGTGCCCGCGCCCACGACCGCGCCGATGCCGATCTTGATCTCGGGCCGGATCACCACATTGTGGCCGAGCCAGGCATCGTGGCCGACCTCGGCGATGCGGGCTCGGCGGTGCGCAAAGAACGGCGCGTGGTCGGGCTCTTCGGGCCAATAGGAGGCGCAGCGATACAGCATATGGTGCTGCG
>JBCCZI010000003.1:0-106269 GCA_039187815.1 Pseudomonadota bacterium
GATCGCCACGATGAACGGCTCGAAGAACGCCCATTCCGCACCCGACATCAGCTCTCGCGCCAAGCCAGCCCCCTTCCGAAAGCTATCTTGAACCAAGCCCCTAGGCCCGCCGGAACCCCTTCCGCCAAAAAGACATAGCGCCGAGCCTGCGACCCGCCAAAGTGGGGCGCGCCTGAGACGTGGCGCCACCCACTGCTTGCCCCAACAGGCCGGGGCGGGCATATAGCGCGGCCATGAACAGCGCGCAGCACCCTCGCATCTGCTTCGTCTCGACGATGTGCCTGTTGGACCCCGTCAGCGGGGCCGCGCATTCCGTGCGCACGATCCTCGAGACGCTCGGCGCCGCTGGCTTCAGCGCCTCGGCCTTCACGGCGTCGCTGTTCGATAGCAATGACGAGGTGGACTTCGGCGCCCTGCTCGGCAAAGCGGTGGGACAGCCCGATGCCCAGGGCAAGATCGCCCGCATCCAGCGCAGCGGCGTCGAACATCTGGTGTTTATGACCGCCAGCAGCCGCGGGCCCAAGATGACGTCGGACGAGCAGCGCGCCATGATGCAGAAGTGGCAGCAGAACCTCGCGCGCATCAAGCCGGACATCATCATCAGCTATGGCACCAGCCAGCTCTCGCGCAGCATGCAGGAGGCCGCGCGCAAGGCCGGCGCCAAGATCGTGTTCTATCTGGGCAATGCCGAGATCAAGGATACCGATTTCGTCCGCCCGGGGGATCGGGGGGTCAGCCCGTCCTCTCATCTGGCGCGGCATTATGCAGAGCGCTTGGGTATCGAGACCGAAGTGCTGAACCCGGTGATAAACCCGGTGCGCCTGGTGCCCGAGGGCGCCGGTATCGCCAGCCACGCCACAACCCGGCGACTGGGCTTTGTGACCTTCATCAACCCGTTGCCGCACAAGGGCCTGACGATGGTGGCCCGCCTGATCGGCCGCGCGATCCATGACCGGCCGGACATGCGGTTCCTGATCCTTGAGGGCCGGATGCCGCGGCGGCTGCTGCAAGAGTTGAAGATCGATCTGCCAGCGCTCAGAAACGTCTGGTGGCTGCCGGAGCAGAAGGACATGGCCGCCGTCTATGCCCGCACTACGGTTTTGCTGGTGCCTTCCTTTTGGTCCGAGGGGTTTGGCCGCTCGGTGGTCGAGGCGCAACTGTCCGGCATCCCGGTGCTGGCAAGCGACCGCGGCGGGCTGCCCGAGGCGCTCGGCGAAGGCCCGCAAGCCTTGTCGATCTCGCAGCGCTGCATCGACAACCACTATGCCTTCCCGGATGCCGAGACGGTCGATGTCTGGTGGAGCGCGCTGACCCGGCTTTGGGATGATGACACCGCCTATGCACACGCCAGTCAGCTGGCCAAGCAGGCGGCGGCGCGCTATGCGCCGAAGACCACGCGGGAGCGCGTGATCACCCATTTCCAGTCGATCGCAGGGATCGCGACCCGGGCCTGAGCCGTTCTGGCCTGTTCCAGGCGAAAGCGTCAGCCCGCCCTGCGTCCCGCCTCGCCGCGCGCCGCGGCGCTGGGACCCTTGTTCAGCGCTTCGAACGTTTTCGCCGCGACCACGCCATCGACCTTGAGCGCTTTTCTGGACGTCTGAAAGGCCTTGACCGCCTCGTAGGTCCGCTTCCCAAAAACACCGTCTGCAATCAGTTTGGGTTTTGCCCCAGCCGCGTTCAATTGGTCCTGCAGGGTTTTGACATCTCGACCTTTGGACCCCCATTTCAATTTCGACATAAAGGCTCCCGCGCGAATGCCAAGGCGCGAAATAGGGCGGGTGCCGGGGTCAGCAAGGTTGATGCGCCCGTCAGGACAGATCCAAGGCCGAGGCCCTTAGGGCATCGAGCGGCACGATATCGAGCGCCCTGCGGTGGGTTGCTGCTAGCCGCACTTTGGGCGCGAGCCCAGCCTCCCATGCCTCGAGAAACCGCGCGGCACAGAGGCACCACTGGTTGCCGGGCTTCAGGCCAGCGAACCCGAACTCGGGCCGCGGCGTCGACAGGTCATTACCCATGCGCTTAGAGAAGGCGAGGAACTCCGCCGTCATCACGGCACAAACCGTATGACTGCCGCGGTCCATCTCATTCGTGTCGCAGCACCCATTGCGGAAAAAGCCCGTGACCGGGTCGGCGCTGCATGGCTCCAGCACATCCCCAAGGACATTGATCGAAGGGTCGATCTCCATCGCGCGCATCGGCTCTCTCCCACTCTCGTGTCTTGCGACCGTGCCGGACACGACTCATCTAGGGCTCAGATCGGCAGCCTAACAGAAAGGACAGGGGCCATGACCATCACCAGACGCCAGAGCATGGGGCTCGTCGTCGCGGCCGCACTCGTCGCGACCGTCGGAGCCGCCGAGGCGGAGAACGCCGCCGTGATTGACACCCGCGTGGATCTCGCGCTCGAAGAGCTCTACCGCACCGTTCCGGGATCGAGGGATCTGGCCGGCCGGGCGCTCGGCGTGCTTGTGATGCCCTCGGTGGTCAAGGGCGGCTTCATCGTGGGCGGCAGCTATGGCGAGGGCGGGCTGCGCCTGCCCATCGACGGCACGCTGACCAAAGCGGGATACTATTCGGTCGCTGCCGCCTCGATCGGTCTGCAGGCGGGTGTGCAGGAGAGCGCGCATGCTCTGTTCTTCATGACCCAAGGCGCGCTCGACGGGTTCCGCCGGTCCGATGGCTGGGAACTGGGCGCCGATGCCGAGTTCACAGCGCTCGACAAGGGCGTCAACATCGGCACCGACTCGACGGTCTATCAAAAGCCGATCGTCGCCATCATGTTCTCGCAGGATGGGCTGTTGTTGGGGGCAAGCCTCGAGGGCGCTAAGTACTCGCCGATTGTACGCTGAGGCGGGGCACACCGGCTCTTGAACGAGTCGGGCACATCGGGCAGGTCTTGGGGAGCGGGGGCGATGCAACGCATGGGCTGCCGCGGTGCGAAGCTTGAGCCGAGCCCATGACCCTCCTGCGCGTTTCTCTGCTGCTCATCCTGATTGGCCTGTCGGGGCTGGGGGCGATCCTGACCGCGCGCGCCATCACGGCCGAGGTCGAAGCGGTGCTGCGAGAGCGCTCAGCGGCGGCGTTGAAAGCTTTGGGCATGGGCTGGGCCGAGCCATCAGTCGATGGGTTCCGTGTTTCCCTGCGCGGCGAGGCGCCAGACCGCGACGAGCAGGCCGAGGCGCTGGCCACCGTGGCGCTGGTGCTGCCCGAGGCCGCCGTGCTAATCGACCGAACCACCGTGCGCCCGCCGCCGCAGCCAGTGCTTCCGCCGCCGCGAATCGAGATCGCGCGCAATGCATTGGCGGTGACCTTCACGGGTCGGCTGCCGGGGGAGCCTGAACGCCAGGCCCTGCTCGATGCCTTTGCCAAGGCCGCGCCCAGTCTGACGGTGCATCCGCTCATCGAGTTGCGCGCGCGCGCCGGCATGGAGCCGTTGATGCTCGGCATCGCTGCGAAGGCCGTGGCCGGCGTGCCGCAGGCGCATGTGATCGCCGAGCCGGGCTTGCTGCGGATCTCGGGACTGGCGGCAACCGAGGAGGAGCGCGACCGGATCATGGCGGCGATCGCCAGCGATGCCCCGGACGGCGCCCGCATCGACATCGATCTGCGCGTGCCGCCACCGATCATCTCGCCCTTTGTCATCGCCCTGGTGAAAATGCCGGGGGGTGGTCTGCGGCTCGAGACCTGTGCCGCGCGGTCGTTGGAGGAAGCGGAACGTCTTCAAGCACTGCTGGCGCGCGCCGGCTTGTATGAGGCCCCCTCGCCCTGCCCCGTCGGATTGGGCGGTCCGCCAGGCGATTGGACCGGCGCAATTGATCTCGGGCTTGCGGCTCTCGCGCTGGTGCCCCAAGGGCGGCTGCACCTCACCCATGGGCTGCTACGCCTGACCGTCGGCGGGTCGATTGACATGCAGACCCGTGACGAGGCCGAAGCCCTTTTTCTGCGATTGCCTAACGGCTTCCAGGGCCAGATCGTGGCGTATCCGAGCACGCCAACGGCGCCGCAAGCAACAGATACCGAGCCGCAGTCGCCAGATTTCGCCGAGCGGCCCTGGCTGACCGCGAGCTTTGATCGTGACGGCGTGATCTTGGCCGGCCGGATGCCGAGCCAACCGACGGCCGATGCCTTGTCCGCTCTGGCCTCGGCCCGTTTCCCGGGTGAGGTGCTGAGCGACGCGGTCACCCATGTGGACGCACCGGATACCGATCCGACCTGGCAAACCGCCAGTTTTGCGGCCATCGAAGCCCTGGCGCTGTTGCCCGAGGGCCGTCTCGAGCTAACCGATGCGCGCTTGCGGCTCTCCGGGCGCATCGACGACCCGGCCTTAGCGGGTCAGATCCATCGGGCCCTAGCCGGGGCCTTGCCGGGCATCACCGTGAGCACGGCGCTCACGGTCGATCTGCCCGCCCAAGTCGCGGCCCAGCCCTTGAGCACAGCCCGGTGCCTGACCCGGCTGAACGGACATGTGGCGCTCCACCCTATCCGCTTCGCTCCCGGCTCGGCCGTGCTCGAAGCCGAGGCGGAACCGGTGCTGGATGAGATTGCCCAGTTGCTCGGTCGCTGCCCGGTAGCGGTGGTCGAGATCGGGGGCCATACGGACAGCCAGGGCTCGGAGGGTCTGAACGAGCGGCTGAGCACCGCTCGGGCCAATGCAGTGCGCGACGCCCTGCTGCTCCGCGGCATTCAATTGGCGCGCCTGGCCGCCAGAGGGTACGGAGAGATCCGGCCCATTGCCTCGAACAAGACGGAGGCCGGACGCGAGCGGAACCGCCGGATCGCCTTCGCGCCGGCCCCGGAGGAGACACGATGACCGGAGACGAACTGAGCTGGGCGATTGCCGCCACGCTGTTGTCAGCAGCGCTGGTCGGATGGGTGTTCCATTGGATCTGGTGCATGCTCGCGCGGGCCACCAGTTCCGAGCGCGAACGGATCAGCCATCTGGTCCGGGATCTTGGCACCGCCGAAGACGCCCGGGAAGCAGCCGAAGCACGGGCAAACGCGGCGGACACCGCCCTGGCCGAGGGCGAGGCCGTATTGGCCAAGGGCTTGGCCGATGCAGCGGCCGACCGCGATGCCCGGATTGCCGAGGCCGAGGCCGCCGCCGATACGGCCGTCCGCGAGGCGAAGGCCGAGGCGCAGACCGCATGGGACGGGCTGGCCCATGCCCGCCGACGCATCGCGGACCTCGAAGCGCAGCTCGGTTAACCGCGCTCGTCCCGCAACAACAGCCCGAGCGCCATCAGCGTCGCCACCACGCCCAGCCAAACCGGAGCCGCCACCCATGCTCCGGTCAAGACCCCTTCCCACAGGATCACGAAGCTCGGCACCAGGTAGCCATAGGCCATGACCTTCGAGGCCGGCAGGCGCAGGGCTGCAAAGCGCATCAGGATGAAGCTGACAACCGTCGCCATGACCCCAAGATAGGCGATCGCGTACCACACCACAGGCGCAAGCGCCGTCCAGTCGGTTGCCGCGATTTCGGCGGCCCCATAGCCTGCGGTCACGACCAACCCGCCCAGCAGCACGCCGAGGCCGAAAGCCGGGGCGGGCTCGCCTCTGCTGAGCTTGGCGACCAGCGGCGTATAGAGCGCATGGCAGGCGCAACCAATCAGGAACAGCGCCTCGCCGAGACCGAGCTGAAAGCTGAGCAGCGCGTCGAGGTCACCCCGGAAGATCACCCAAAGCGCGCCCGCCCCACCGACCAACAGCGCCAAGGCCATGCCCGGCGTGGTGATCTGGCGCATCAAGAGCCATCCAAAGGCACCGGACATGATCGGCATCAATGTGAAGACAGCGGCCAGCGAGACTGGATCCGTCCGCTTCAGCCCTTCGAACATCAGCACGAAATAGGCGCCGAACAGCCCGCCCATCGCTGCAAACCGCCAGGGCGCGCGGAAATGGACCGCGCGGATCAGGGGCGCGGCGATCACTCCCGCCACCACTGCGGCCAGAAGAAACCGAACCGCCGTGATCGCCCCCGCTCCGATATGCGGCGCGGCCCGGTCGCCGAGGACGAAAGACACCGAGATCACTAGGGCAAAGGCCAGCATCGCCGCATGGCCGCGCAGCGCCTCCCGCCGCCGGTGGTCGGGATAGCGAGGCGACTGTCCGGGGCTCGCGGTGGCGCTCAGCGTGGTGTCCTCAACAGCCGGCCCATGAAAGGGCCAAGGCGCACCGCTAGCATGCGCAGAGCAGAGGCGTCATCCCCGACCCTGCGGGCTTGACAGGGGCGCGCGCTCCGCAATGCTGGCGCCGGAGGAGAGCCATGGCCCGCACCCGCATCAAGATCTGCTGCATCGGCTCTGCCGAGGAGGCCGAACTCGCCAGCAGAGCGGGCGCCGATCTCTTGGGCTTGGTCGGTCCGATGCTGAGCGGACCCGGAACTCTCGAGCTGAGCAAAGCGGCCCGGATCGCCGAGCGGGCCCCGCCCTGGTCGCGCCCTGTGCTGCTCACCGCCTCGGAGACGGCCGATCAAATCCTGCGCGATGCCGAGACCGCGGGCGTCGGCGCCGTCCAGGTCGTGCGCCATATCGCGCCCAGCGAGGCGGAGCGCCTCGGGCGCTTGCCGCTCCTCTACATCCAGGTGCTCCATGTCACCGGGGCGGAGTGCATGGATCTGATCCCTCTCTACAGCCCCCATTGCGATGCTTTCCTGCTGGACAGCGGCCGGCCGGAGGCTGCGGTTCTGGGTGGTACGGGCGACCCGCATGACTGGGCGCTCAGTGCCGAGATCGTGCGCCGAGCGCCGTGTCCCGTCTTTCTGGCCGGTGGGCTCGATCCCGCCAACGTGGCCCGCGCCATCCGACAGGTGCGCCCCTTCGGCGTGGATGTCTGCTCCCGCCTCAGACCCGGCGGAGCCCTGTCGCCTGATTTGCTCTCAGGCTTTGTCGAGGCCGTTGGCGGGGCATTGGGAGAGGCCGCATGACCCTCCACGTCCTCGGGTCGGTGAACATCGACCATGTCTACCGGGTGCCCCATGCGCCCGGGCCCGGAGAGACGCTGGCGGACCAGGGCTATGCCCGGGGTCTTGGCGGCAAGGGCGCCAACCAGGCGCTGGCGGCGGCACGGGCCGGCGCCGCGGTGCGGTTTGTCGGGGCGATCGGCGCCGATGGCGGCTGGACGCGCCACCATCTGGCAAGCACAGGCGTGGCGGTCGACCACTTGGCCCAAGTCAGTGAAGCCACCGGTCATGCGGTGATCCTGGTCGAGCCGTGTGGGGAGAATCGCATCATCATCCATGGCGGCGCCAACCGTGCCCTGCCCGCCTCGTTGATCGACGCGGCCCTCTCGGCGGCTCGTCCTGGGGATTGGTGGCTGTCCCAAAACGAGACAACACGGGTGCACGAAAGCTTTGTCGCCGCGCGGGCCGCTGGCCTGCGAACGGCCTATGCTGCCGCGCCCTTTGATGCGGCAGCGGCCGAAGCGGTGCTCGACGGCCTCGACCTCCTGGCTCTGAACGAAGGCGAGGCAGCCGCGCTCGAGACCCATCTCGGCCAACCGCTGGCCGCGCTGCCGGTGACGCACGTGCTGCTGACCCTTGGGGCGCAGGGCGCTCGGCTGATCTCAGGCGCTCCCGGCGCGCGCACGGTGCTCGAGGTTCCGGCTTTTCCGGTCACGCCGATCGACACGACAGGCGCGGGGGACTGCTTTCTCGGCGTCGCTCTGGCCGGTCTCGATCACGGCCTAGAGGCCGCCGAGGCGCTTCGGCGTGCCGCGGCGGCGGCGGCGATCCAAGTCACCCGGCCCGGCGCCGCCGGTGCGCTGCCCGATGTCACCGAAATCGATGCCTTTCTCGCGGAGCGTGCATGAGCCCTTTGCCCATCATCATCGACACCGATCCCGGCGTGGACGACGCGATGGCGATCCTCTACGCCTTGGCCGAGCCGGAGATCGACCTGATCGGGCTGACTTCGGTCTTTGGCAATATCAATGGGCCCTTGGCCGCGTTGAACGCGCTCCGGTTGGTCGAACTTGCGGGCGCCGAGGTGCCCGTCGCCGTCGGTGCGAGCCGTCCCCGTGTGCAAGACCCGGTCGGCGATGCGACCTATGTCCACGGCGAGGGCGGGTTTGGCACCGTCTCGCTGCCTCATCCGAGCCGGCTCCCCGATCCGCGGCCGGCTCCGCAGTTCCTGGCCAAGATGTGCGCGGCTCGCCCGGGCGAGGTTACGCTGGTCGCGGTGGGTCCGCTCACCAATCTGGCCGCGGCGCTCGACGAGACGCCCGAGATAGCGCGCACCGTCCGCTCGGTGGTCGTCATGGGCGGCGCGGTGCGCTGCCGGGGCAATGTCACGCCCTATGCCGAGGCCAATATCTGGCAGGATCCCCATGCAGCCCAGCGGGTCTTCGATGCTGAATGGCCGCTCACCCTTGTGGGGCTCGATGTGACCGAGCGGATCACCTGCAATGCCGCCGATCTGGCGCCCATGGCCGAGAGGTCTCCGCGATGCGGAGCGTTCCTGGCCGACGCAGCGGCCTTCTATTTCGATTTCCACAAGCGCACCGCCGGCATCGATGGCTGTCACCTCCACGACCCCGCGGCGGTGATCGCAGCCCACGATCCCAGCCTGTTCACCCAGCAGACTGCGCCGCTGGCCGTCACGCTCGACGGTGACGCGATCGGCCAAACCCGCGAGGCGGAGACCGGCCGGCCCAACGACATCTGCGTGGATGCGGATATCGAGGGCGTCCGCGCCCGCTTTCTCTCCGCCCTGCATGCCGGCCGTTTGCCCTGATCGAGCGGCACGGTACACTCAGCACGCCCAGAGCAAAGGAGCCCGCCATGTTCGAGATCGCCACCGTCTCTTACACCGATCCCAAAGCGCCGGCCGCCTTCGCCCGCTCGTTGCACGAAACCGGGTTCGCAGTGCTGACCGACCATCCGATCACGCCGGACCGAATCGAAGGGACCTATGCGCTCTGGGGCGACTTCTTCAACTCCGAGGAGAAGCATGCGTGGACCCGCAAGGAAGGTGCGTCCGAGGGCTATTTCCCCTTCCGCTCCGAGAACGCCAAGGACAGCGCGGTCAAGGATCTGAAGGAGTTCTACCACGTCTACCCCGAGGGGCCTGTGCCGCCGGCGCTGGCGACCGAGACGATGGCGCTCCATGCGGATCTTGTGGCCGTCGGCACTCGCTTGCTCGAATGGCTGCAAGGCGAGAGCCCCGTGGAGGTCACCGGCGCGCTGAGCGAGCCGCTGCCCAACATGCTCGCGGGGTCCAAGCAGAACCTGTTGCGGATCTTGCACTATCCCGCGCTGGATGCGCCGCCCGAGCCCGGAGCGGTCCGCGCGGCAGCCCATGGTGATATCAATTTGGTGACCTGCCTTCTTGCAGGCTCCGAGCCCGGTCTCGAGGCCAAGGACACCCGCGGCACCTGGCACCGCGTGCCCTGCGATCCGGGCATGATGGCGATCAATGCAGGCGATATGCTCGAGATGGCGACGGCCGGCTACTTCCCCGCGACGGTGCACCAAGTGGTGAATCCGCCGGCTGAGGAGGCCGGAAAACCCCGGTTCTCGATGCCCATGTTCTTGCACCCACGCCCAGAGGTTGTGCTTAAGCCAGGCACCACCGCCGATGACTTTCTGACCGAGCGCCTTCGCGAGATCGGTTTGGGGAGTTGATGAAGGCAGGCCACAGAACGCTGCCCATCTGGGCCACTGGGAACGTCCAGAGCAGCGAAATGCCCTTAACGCAACGCCTCGGCTGTGATTAATCTACGTCAAATTAACAAGCGAGGTGTCCCCATGCTGAAGACCCTGATCTCTGTGGCGACCGCAGCCGTCATCGCGACCTCAGCGCTGGCCGATGAGTTCAAGCCCGCTGTGGTGTTCGACATGGGCGGCAAATTCGACAAGAGCTTCAACGAAGGGGTCTGGAACGGCGTCAAGCGGTTCATCGACGAGACCGGCGTCGAGGTTATGGAGTTCGAGGTCACCAACGAGACCCAGCGCGAGCAGGCGATGCGCCGCATGGTCCGCCGTGGCGCCACCGTCGTCTTGGGCGTCGGCTTTGCCCAGGCGGACGCCGTAGACAAGGTGGCCGCCGACAACCCGGACGTGAATTTTGCCATTATTGATGTGAGCTGGCTCGACCAGCCCAACCTGCGCCAGTATGCGTTCAAGGAACATGAGGGCAGCTATTTGGTCGGCGTGGCGGCGGCCATGACCAGCGGCACAGGCAAGGTCGGCTTTGTCGGCGGCATGGACATCCCGCTGATTCGCAAGTTCGCCTGCGGCTATGTGCAGGGGGCCAAGGCCTCGGGCGCCTCGGAGGTCATCGAGAACATGACCGGCACGACGCCGAGCGCCTGGAATGATCCGACCAAGGGCGCGGAGCTCGCCCAGAGCCAGATCGACCGCGGGGCGGATGTGATCTATCATGCGGCCGGCGGCACGGGGCTGGGCGTCATCCGCGCGGCGGCCGATGCCGGCAAGCTCGCGATCGGCGTGGACAGCAACCAGAACGGCGTGGCCCCGGGTTCGGTTCTGACCTCGATGATCAAGCGCGTGGATGTTGCCGCCTATGACACGCTTAAGGACGCCAAGGAGGGCAGCTTTACACCTGGCGTTCGGATCCTTGGCCTGGCCGAGGACGGCGTGGACTGGGCGCTCGACGACAACAATGCAAACCTCGTCAGCGCAGACGTGAAGGCCGCGGTCGAGGCAGCCAAGGCGGGCATCATCGGCGGCGACATCGTGGTGCACGATTACACCGTTGACGGCGCCTGCCCGCACTGAGGCCCAGGGCCCGGGCGCCGGTACGATGGCCATTCTGGTCCGACTGCTGCGCATGCTTTGGCATCTCGCGGTGGGGCTTGTCCTAGTCCCATTGCCCGCCATGCTGCTGCTGGAGTTCCTGGATCGGATCCGGCTTTTCGGCACGGTGCCCCCCATGATCTGGACCCTGACTTTTCTGGGGTCGGCCTGTGCGTATTGGGGATGGGTCTGGTACAGCCGGCAGAACCACCTGCATGGATTGTTCACCATCGAGGCGCAGGCCCAGCCGGGTGAGGGGCACGACCCTGAGACGCCACCCGAAGTCATCCCGATGCCGAATCTCCCCTCGCGCCCGATCACCCATGAGCGCACCGAGTTTGTGATCCGCACGGCGCACCGGCTCCGCACGGCCGGTTGGCGGGTCGAGTGGTTCGAGCGGTCGAGCCCGCTGGATCTCGACTTGGTGGCTGGGCAGGACAGCATGACGGTCGCCTTCTGGTGCCTGCCGGATCCGATGGTCATCAATTCAGGCGATATTCGCCGAGCGGTGGAGGCCGGCTGGCGTATCGGCGTGAATGCCGCCGTTCTGATGACGCCCGAAGAGCCCCCCGGCGGCATCCGCAACCTGGCTGAGCGGAGCGGGCTAGTCCTGCTGACGCCAAAGGACATCGAAACTCTGGCCGCCGGGTTCACCCGCACAAGGCGCAGCGGCACCAATGGCGGAGTGCTGCGTTGAGTGAGATCTCCGAGGGCGACCGCGGCTTTCGCGTGCGGGCCTTGGGGGAGATCGCCATCCGCTGCGCCGATCTCGATGCGATGGAGCGCTTCTACGGCACGGTGATCGGGCTCGAAAAACTGTCCGATCGGGACGGTGGCATCACGTTCTTCCGGATCGCCGACGGCCACCAAGGGCACATATCGGTGCTGGCGCTCTTCGGTCCCGGTGCCGGGCGCCCGGAACTGCACCGCATCAGCGATCTGGCACCCGAAACGGGCGAACGCTCCTCTCTGCATCACCTGGCTCTCAGCCTCGGCTATGACGAGCAAGAGCGCGCCATGGCCTGGTACTACAAAATCGGACAGCCCTACCGCGTCGAAGTGTTCGATTGGGTCGGCTGGCGCGGTGTCTTTACCGAGGACCCCGAGGGCAACACCGTCGAATTGGTCGCCGGCATCCCTGGCTGGAAAGGCCGCTCCGCATGATCCAGCCAAAGACGCCTGGGCAGGTTGCGGCGCAGGCCGCAGAGCGGGCACTCGCCCCCGCCAGCAGGCTATTGCGCATCGGTCAGACCATCCTGATGGTGCTCGTCTCGCTGGTCTGCGCCCCGATCCCGTTGCTTCTGCTGCTGGCCGAGCAGTATCCCGAGGTGGAGGGGGCGCCGAGCATCCCGCCGGTGCTGGCGATCCTCACCGTTCTCGGATCGGCCGCGGTGTTCTGGGGCCTCGTGCTGATGGGACGCCGTTGGCGGCGGCTGCGGCGCGAGCGCTGGGTCAAGACGGTGGTTGACGCGGCCATGGATGCCCGCGGCCAGCCTCCCGCCGCTCCGCCGTCGGCGATTGAACCGCCGCGCAGGCCAGCGGGCCCCGGCACCCAGGAGGTCCTGGAGGACGCGGCTGGCTTTCGCGCCTGGGTGGGTCAGCGCCTGACGGCTCTCGGCTGGCGGGTCGAGCTTTTGGCCGAGGCCACAGGTGGCCCCGCTTATGTGATCGAGGGCAAGGTCGATGGCGCCGCCATGGCTCTGCCAATCTGGGTGCGCGCCGAGGATCGCTCGATCACCAGCCCGGATCTGAGCGGATGGGCCCTAATCGCAAACCGAACCGGCGTCCCCGTCGCAGTCATCGCCACCTTGGACGGCATCGATTCGCGCTCGCTCGGGCAGGCCGAGGATCTGGGCGTCGTGGTGGTTGAGCCGGATGAGCTACCCTTCCTGGCGGACATGATCACCGAGGGCCTCGCCCGCCGGAGATCAACATGACGTCTCCGGCGATCCGCCTCCGAGGGATCACAAAGCGGTTCGGTCCGGTGGTGGCCAATGATGCGGTCGATCTTGAGGTTGCGCCTGGCACGATCCACGGGATCATCGGCGAGAACGGCGCGGGAAAATCCACTCTGGTCTCGATCCTCTACGGGTTCTACGAGGCGGACAGCGGCACCATGGAGATCGCCGGAACGCCTGCGCAGATCCGCGACAGCGCCGATGCAATTGGGCACGGCATCGGCATGGTCCATCAGCACTTTATGCTGGTGCCAAACGCGACGGTGCTCGAGAACGTCATGCTCGGGGCCGAAGGCGGCTTCTTACTGAGCGAAGGCCGTGCTGCGACCCGCACCATCCTAGCCGAGCTTGCGCGCGACTATGGCCTTGAGGTCGATCCGGATGCGGTGGTGGGCAGCCTGCCGGTTGGCCTGCAACAGCGGGTCGAGATCCTGAAGGCGCTGCGGCGCGGGGCCGAGGTCCTGATCCTCGACGAGCCGACCGGCGTGCTGACCCCGGCCGAGACCGACCGCTTCTTTGAGATTCTGCGCAGTCTGCGGGACCGGGGCGTCACGGTGCTGCTGATCACCCACAAGCTGCGCGAGATCATGGAGGTGACGGATGCCGTCTCGGTGATGCGCCAGGGGCGGATGGTCGCGCATCGCAAGACCTCCGAGACCAGCCGCGAGGAGCTGGCCGAGCTGATGGTCGGGCGCAAGGTCGTGCTCTCCGTCGAGCGTTTGGCGGCCGAAGCCGGGGAGACCGCCCTGGCCGCCCAAGGGCTCGCCTGGCGCGACGCCCAAGGCGTGGCCCGGCTGACAGATGTGTCGCTCGAGATCCGGGCGGGCGAGATCCTGGGCTTGGCAGGCGTCTCGGGCAATGGGCAGTCTGAGCTGCTGGATCTGCTCTCGGGCATCACGCCGCTGCAGACGGGCGAAATCCGGCTGGGTGAGCGGCAGATCACGCCGCGCGCACCCTGCGGGCCGGCCGGGATGCGGGATCTCGGCCTCGCCCATGTGCCCGAGGACCGCCATCTGCGCGGCCTGCTGCTCGGCTTCGAGGCGCGTGAGAGCGCGGTGCTCGGCTATCACGACGGCCCCGCCACGGGCACGGGCCGCTGGCTGAGCCCGCGCACCATGGCCCGCCACTGCGCGCAACTGATGCAGCGCTTTGACGTCCGCCCAGACAACCCGCGCCTGCGTACAGCCGGTTTCTCTGGTGGCAATCAGCAGAAGCTGGTCCTGGCCCGCGAGATCGAACAGGCACCCAAGGTGCTGTTGATCGGACAACCGACCCGGGGCGTCGACATCGGTGGGATCGAGTTCATCCATCGCCGCATCATGGAGATGAAGGCAGCGGGCACGGCCGTGTTGCTGGTCTCGGTCGAGCTCGACGAGATCATGGGCCTTGCCGACCGAATCGCCGTGATGAATGCCGGGCGCATCGTCGGCACGGTCGATCGAACCGAGGCGGATATTCAAACCATCGGCCTGATGATGGCGGGCGTCACAGGCACAGAGACGGCTGCCGCGGGAGCAGATGCATGAGCCGGCTGCCGCCTTGGGCGGATCTCGGGCTCTTGCCCGCGATCAACCTGGCCCTGGCCTTTGCCGTCGCAGCGACGGTCGTAGCGCTGATCGGCGAAGATCCGCTCGAGGCGCTCTCGGTGATGATCCAGGGCGCCTTTGTCTATGAGGGAGCCATCGGCTACACGCTCTACTACACGACCAATTTCATCTTCACCGGGCTCGCGGTGGCGGTCGCGTTCCAGGCAAAGCTGTTCAATATCGGGGGCGAGGGTCAGGCCTATCTGGGCGGGCTCGGCGCCTTGGTGGTGTGCCTCGCGCTCGATCCCTGGCTGCCGGGCCTGCTGGTGATCCCCGTCGCGGTCGCCGGTGCCGCGCTCTTCGGAGCGGCCTGGGCCGCGGTGCCGGGCTGGCTGCAGGCGCATCGCGGCAGCCATATCGTGATCACCACGATCATGTTCAACTTCATCGCGGCCGGGACCATGGTCGCCTTGCTCGCCGGCCCGTTGATGCGCCCGGGCCAATCGAGCCCCGAGAGCCGAGAAGTCGCCGAGGGGGCCCGCCTCCCCTTTGTGCACGATTTGGCGGGTGCCGTCGGGATCGAGATGGGTCGCAGCCCGCTCAATCTGTCCTTCCTGATCGCCTTGGCGGCCTGTGTGCTGGTCTGGGTGTTGATCTGGCGGACCCGGTGGGGCTTTCGCCTGCGCACCATCGGCGAGTCCGAGCCCGCCGCCGTCTATGCCGGCATCGGCGTGCCGGGGATGGTCGTGGCCGCCATGGCCCTGTCGGGTGCGATTGCGGGATTGATGGCGACCAACGAGGTGATGGGCGCCCAAGGCAAAATGGTCCTCAACTTCACCTCGGGCTATGGCTTTACGGGCATTGCGGTGGCGTTGATGGGCCGGGCGCATCCCTTGGGCGTGGTGCTGGCGGCGCTGCTGTTCGGCGCACTTTACCAAGGCGGGGCCGAGCTTGATTTCGAGTTCCAGACCATCACGCGCGAGATGGTTTTGCTGATCCAGGGGCTGATCATCCTCTTCTCGGGTGCGCTGGCGCTGATGTTCGTGCCCTGGCTCTCGCGGCTGATCGGGAGGGCATGAGATGTGGCTTGATGCGCTGCTGTTGGCCGACTCGACCCTGCGCCTCGCAACCCCACTGATCCTCTGTGCCATGGCTGGCCTGGTCTCAGAGCGCGCCGGCGTCATCGATATCGGGCTCGAGGGCAAGCTGCTGGCCTCGGCCTTTGCCGCCGCGGCGGCGGCGTCGCTGACGGGCTCGGCCTGGGCGGGGCTCACCGCCGCCCTGGCAGCCTCGGCCAGCATGGCGGCGTTGCACGGGTTCGCCTGCATCACGCATCGGGGCGAGCAGATCATCTCGGGCGTCGCCATCAACATCCTGGCCTCCGGGCTGACGGTGGTGCTTGGCATCGCATTGTTTCGCCAAGGCGGGCAGACGCCTTTGCTCGGGCCCGAGGAGCGCTTCTCGCCCATTCTCCTGCCAGGGTCCGAGAGCTTGCGCGAGATCCCGGGCTTTGGGCCGTTCTGGGCCGAGCTGGCCTCGGGGCACAGCCTGCCGGTTTATCTGGCGCTCGCATCCGTGCCACTGGTCTGGTGGCTGCTTTGGCACACGACCTTCGGGCTCCGCCTGCGGGCGGTCGGCGAGATGCCGAACGCCGTGGACAGCGCCGGTGTCTCGGTGGTCTGGCTCCGCTATCGCGGGGTGCTGATTGCGGGCTTGCTCTGCGGTTTGGCCGGCGCCTTTCTGTCGACGGCCCATGGCGCGGGCTTCGTGCGGGAGATGTCAGCGGGCAAAGGCTATATCGCGCTTGCGGCCATGATCTTTGGCAAGTGGCGGCCCTGGCCCGTTTTGGGCGCCTGCCTGCTGTTCGGGTTCCTCGAGGCCGCCGGCGCGCGCTTGCAAGGCACCGAATTGCCAGTGATCGGCGAGGTTCCCATCGAGTTCGTGCTTGTCCTTCCTTACGTGGCTACAGTGATCCTGCTGGCCGGGTTCTTTGGCAAGGCCGTACCGCCGAGGGCGCTTGGCGTGCCCTATAGGAAAGAGCGATGAGCGATCCTGAACTGCTCGCCGCCGCGGCGGAGATGCGCGCCCTCGCCTATGCCCCTATTCCAACTTCTCCGTGGGCGCTGCCTTGCGCGACACCGAGGGGCGGCTCCACCGCGGCTGCAATGTGGAGAACGCCGCCCTGCCCCAGAGCCAATGCGCCGAGGCCACCGCCATCGGCGCCATGATCGCGGCGGGCGGGCAAACCATTGCAGCCATCGCCATCGCCGGGCCGGATGGCCGGCCCTGTGCGCCCTGTGGCGGCTGCCCACAGCGCCTGCGCGAGTTTGCGGGCCCGGACACGCCGGTCTATCTCTGCGATGGCAGCGGGTTGCTCGAGCGCCATCCGCTCGGAGCGCTGCATCCCGCCTCATTCGGCCCGGGCAGTCTCGGCTGAGCGCGCAAGAAACTGGTTTTCGCCAGGCGCCGGCTGCGGCACACTTGGCTTGTTGCTTGTCTGTTCGGGAGGAATGCGATCCCGCCACGGCGATTTTTTGAACACTGGCTGTCGGCCGCGCTCGGTCATGGGTCGCGCTCTGCCGGACCTCGCAACGAAAGGGCGTTCCAAATGGCCACCGTCTACGTCGATATCTTTCTCGCCGCCGTTCCGAATGAGAACCGCGAAGCCTTTCTGGCCCATGCCAAGGTCGCGCAAACGGTTCTGAAGGAGAACGGCGCCCTGCGGATCCTGGACGGTTGGGGCGAGGATGTGCCCGAGGGGCAGCTCACCTCGATGCCCATTGCGGTGCAGGCCGGTCCCGGCGAGACGGTCGTCGGCGGCTGGATCGAGTGGCCTGACAAGGCCACCCGCGATGCCGGTATGGGCGCCATGATGCAAGACCCGCGTATGGCGCACATGGGCCACATGCCCTTTGATGGCAAGCGGATGATCTTCGGCGGCTTCTCCGTCCTGGCCGAGAGCTGAGCGTCATGGGCGCGGAGAGCACCCCCGACCTCGAGAGCGCCGTCGCCGAGCACTACACGACCGAGGCCCTCCTCTCGCGGATCAGATCGGCCCTCAGCGATATGGGCGCAGACCCGGATGCGCCCCGTCCGGAGGATCTCAAACCGGTGGATGAGTTTCACACCGGCGGGATCGCCGCCACGGAGGCTCTGCTGACCCAATTGGCCATCGCGCCCGAGACGCGGGTGCTGGATCTCGGCGCTGGCTTGGGGGGCACGGCGCGGCACATCGCGCATCGCTATGGCGCCTCGGTGATCGGGATCGACCTCACCCCCGTCTTTGTCGAGACCGCGACGGCGCTCAGCGCGCTTGTCAGCCTCGGGGGCCGGACCCGGTTCCTGGTTGCGAGCGCTCTCGAGGTGCCCATCCCCGACGCCACGATGGACCTTGTGACCCTGTTCCATGTTGGAATGAACATCGAGGACAAGGCCGCGCTGATGGTCGAGGCGGCGCGGGTGCTGGCGCCAGGCGGGCGGTTCGCGCTGTTCGATGTGATGCGCATGGCGGATGGCGCGCTGATGTTTCCGGTGCCCTGGGCCGAACGGGCCGAGCTTTCGCGGGTGGAGGCGCCGGGTGCCTATCGTGCGGCAGCCGCGGCGGCGGGCCTGGCGCCGGTGGTCGAACGGAACCGTATCGAGTTTGCCCTCGCCTTCTTCGAGACCGTCTTCGCCCGGATCGCGGAGCATGGGCCGCCACCGCTCGGGA
This sequence comes from Pseudomonadota bacterium, assembly GCA_039187815.1. Classification (GTDB taxonomy): domain Bacteria; phylum Pseudomonadota; class Alphaproteobacteria; order Rhodobacterales; family Rhodobacteraceae; genus Thermohalobaculum. Next base: position 17,950 of record JBCCZI010000003.1, read on the forward strand.
TCCATCTGCTGATGCGCGAAACCGCGCCGCTGAAGATCGGCAACTATGTCGAGGCGCTCAAGCTGGGCCGCCTTGCACCGGTGGAGATGATCTTTGCCAAGCCGGGTTAGCCGTGCGGCCCTCAGGCAAACAGGCTCCGCCAAACCGTGAACAGGCTGGCGCCGATCAATCCGACAAAGAACAAGCGCCGAAAGCTGTCCTCGGAGATGTAGCGACGCAATCGTTGTCCGATCAGGAACCCCAGCAGAACGAAAGGGATCGCCGCCAGCGAAACGACAAACAGGCCCGGCGTGACCAGCCCATGGCTGCCCATGGCCACGGCGAGCGTGCCGGATATCGTGAGGAAGATCAGACCGAGCGCTTGGACGAGCCGGTCGCGCTCCATCCCCAGCGCCTGCACGTAGAGGATGCCCGGCACGATGAACACGCCGGTCATGCCGAACATCACGCCTCCGAGGCCGCCGGCCAGCGGCCCCATCCAAGGCTCCCGCCGACCAGGCGGCGGAATCTGCGGGGTTGCCAGCGACACCGCCGAGTAGACCATCAACAGCACGCCCAACAGCGCCTCAAGCGCCCGTGTGTCCTCGCCTGCCAGAACTTGGACCCCAAGCGCGATCCCGACCATGGCTGCAGCCAGAAAGGGCCAGAGCCGCGCGGCCACGCTGCGAAGATACGGGCCCGAAACCGCCTGCCAGACATTGCTGACGAGCCCCGGCGCCAGAAAGAGCGCCAGCGCCGCCTGCAAGCCGAGCGTCGGCGCCAAGACGGCCAGCACGACCACCGGCAGCCCGAGGCCGAGCGCGCCTTTGATCACGCCGCCGCCCAGGAAAGTCACGGCGACAAGGGCCAAGGCAGAGGCGCCAAGGCCGCTCGACGCAAACAGCTCTGCCAGCACGCTCAGAGCCTTTCGGCATGCCAGCTGATATGGTCGGACACGGTGCTCGCGATGAAGAAATAGGAGTGGTCATAGCCGGGCAGGAGCCGCGCCGTGTGGGCCGTGTTGGTCTCGGCAAGCGCGCCCCAAAGCGCCGCGGGTTTGAGCTTGTCCAGAAACGGATCCGCAGCACCCTGGTCGATCAGCACATCGCGAGGCCAGCCGACCTCGCGCAGCAGGGTCGTGGCGTCATGGCGGGCCCAGGTGGCCTCATCGGCCCCGAGATAAGCGGTCAATTGCGGCCTGCCCCAATCGGAGGTGCTCGGATGAGCAATCGGCGCAAAGGCCGAGAGCGAGCGGTAGAGATCCGGATGCGCCATGGCAAGCGTCAGCGCTCCGTGCCCGCCCATCGAGTGCCCGGTGATGCCCTGCCGTCCGGCATCGATGGGAAACGCACCGGTCACCAGGCGCTGAAGCTCGTCGGTCACATAGCGTGCCATCCGGAAATGGGGCGTCCAGGGCGCTTGGGTGGCATCCACATAGAACCCCGCGCCTTGGCCGAGATCGAAGGCGGCATCGTCCGCCACGCCCTCCCCCCGGGGCGAGGTGTCGGGAAACACCACCGCCATCCCCGCCGCGGCTGCGAGACCTTGGGCGCCGGCCTTGGTCATCGCGTTCTCATGGGTGCAGGTCAGGCCTGAGAGATACCAGAGGCAGGGGACCGGACCCGTCTCTGCCTGCGGCGGCAGATAGACGGCAAAGGTCATCGGGCAGCCGCAGGCATCGCTCGCGTGGCGGTACACGCCCTGCATACCGCCAAAGCAACGGGTCTCGGAGACGGTCTCCATGGATGGGTTCCTTATGATCGATCAAGGCAAAGCGACGGGCACGGCGTAGGCCGGCCCAAACGCATGGTCTGCAACGGGATGCGGGTGGTTTACCCGAATTGCTCTTTGAGCGCTTGGAGGCCGCTCTCATAGACCTGGGCGATGACGGCCTCGGCGTCTTTGGCATTGGCGGTGAAGGTCGATGACCAGACCACCACCGAGCCCGGGCCCGACGGCACGACCGAGAGCACCGCGCGATAGTGGCTGACCGGAAGCGGGCTGTCGACGATGGCATAGCCATAGGAGTGGGCATCCGCGCCGAGGTTCTTCTCCAAGATCTCGCCGCCGCCCTCAAGCTCGAGGCGCCGATGCTCGGCCACCCCGATATCCTCGCGGGTGCATGTAGCCACCGCCGGGTGCCAATCCGCCAGCGCCTGAAACCCGCCAATCGCCGCCCAGACCGCCTCGGGCCCCGCCGCCAAGGCCATATGCCGCATCACCTGTGCCATTCCGTCCCTCCTGATTGTCGGCGGACCGCCTTGGTGCGTGGCCCGCGCCGGCCTCCCTTATACCCGTACGGCCGGCAAGCGCCCAAACCAAAAGGGCATCGCCCGACACACGGTCGGGTCACAGCAAACGGGCGGAGCCGAAGCTCCGCCCGCCGCCAGGTCTCGACTGGATGTGGTCAGGTCGACCGCCGAGGGAAACGGTCGTGCAGCAGACAGCCAAGGCCTGAAGGGAACCGAAGCGAGATCCGGCGAGGGTGCCGGACGATCTTGCTGAGCGGGTCGATCGTCCGAGCAGCCCGGATCCCGGTCGGATTGCCGAAAAACACGTCGGCACAGTAGGGACGCAACGCATACGCAACACTCCCACTCACCACACCTTGCGAAGACACGCCGCAGGGCGTTGTCCGACCGGAGCCTAGAGAGAGACGGATCGGCTCGCTTCCATGTGCAATCAGGTGGCCGGGCATTGGTGAGTTCCTTTTCTTCCGTGCAGACAGATTGCCCGAATCCACAACGAGAACTGTGAATATCCTCACGTCACCTGTAGTTTTTGATAGGGCTTAGCCGACGAAGCCGGGCAGGCCCGGCAACCCTGCGCCAGGCGGCACGGCGACCTGAGGTGAGCGCGCCGCTAGCGGAACGCCTCGCGGGCGCGGCAGGGATTGTACTCGGAGCGTCCGGTCTCAGGGTCGCGTCGGGTGGTCCAGGGCTCGGAACAAAACGCCGCGACCTCGGCCTGAGTGAAGGCAAACGGGCTGCCCTCGAAAAGCGGCTTGTCCTCGGTTGCAACGACCGGAGCGGGTGCGGGCGCAGAGGCAGGATCGGGGCCTCGCGCGAGGGCCGGCTCTGGCACGGGGGCCGGCTCTGACGTGGGAACCGGCTCTCGGGTGGGGGCCGGCTCCGGAGCCGGCGTTGCCACGGGGACTGCTGCCAGTACTGGTTCGGGATCGGCCTGCGGCGGCGGATTTGGATCAATTTGCGGCAACGGTCCTGGAGCTTGGATCGTGCCCGAGACGGGTGTCGGGGCGGGCGCTGGTACCGCGGCAATGCCGTCAAAGACGGCCATGACGGTGCCGCCCGTGCTGGGCTCGACACGCAGGATCCGTGTGCGGGTCCCCAACCGGTAGAGAGCCACAAAGATGTCCTCGCTCGCGATCTCGAGCGTGCAGGGCGTAGCGGCGCATCGTGGCCCTGCCGTGGTCTCAACCGACGCACCGGAGGGATCGGAGGCAAAGGTCACAGCGGTGCCCAAGCGAACCTCAGGCTCGGGCGCTTCCGCGGCGCAAGCACCGAGCAGTAGAGCGGTCGCGAAGAGGCGCGCTGCACGCATGGGTCTGCCTCCGGATGGCTGGTGGGTCCGACATCTGACACGCCGATGATAGCATGCCCCAACCAAGGCTCGCCAGCACAACCGCAGGCAGACCGGACCGGCGCCAAGCCGAGGGTATGCCGCGCCCTGTAGCCATGCGATCGTGCCGAGCCCCGCGAGCAACAGAGGCAGGCGCGCTGGCTGAGAAACGGATGCGGCAAGGGCGAAGGCTACCCCTGTCATGCCACCAACATTGCCACTTAGGGCCCTCGAAATCCGACGGCTTTTGAATTTAGCAGCTCGGATTTCGGTCGTCGTGACGACGGCTCTGCAAAACGCAAAGCAGCGGCAATTTTTAGGAGAAAAGAACCAACGGCGTAGTCAAGATTAGAAACAGGGGCCCGCAGGCCCCTGAATTACGCGCAGTCGGAGGCGTCGGTTCAAACCGAGTAGTACATCGCGAACTCGACCGGGTGGGGTGTGTGCTCATAGTTGTAGATCTCCTCCCACTTGAGCTCCATGTAGCCCTCGATCTGGTCTTTGGTGAAGACGTTGCCGGCGAGCAGGAACTCGTGATCGGCCTCGAGCGCGTCCATGGCCTCGCGCAGCGAGCCGCAGACGGTCGGGATGCCGGCCAGTTCCTCGGGCGGCAGATCATAGAGATCCTTATCCGCCGCTTCGCCCGGGTGGATCTTGTTCTTGATCCCGTCGAGGCCCGCCATTAGCAGCGCCGAGAAGCAGAGATAGGGGTTGGCCGAGGGATCGGGGAAGCGGGTCTCGAGCCGCTTGGCCTTCGGGCTCTCGGTCCACGGGATCCGCACCGAGGCGGACCGGTTGCGCGCCGAATAGGCCAGCAGCACCGGCGCCTCAAAACCCGGGATCAGACGCTTGTAGCTGTTGGTCGAGGGGTTGGTGAAGGCATTGAGCGCCTTGGCATGCTTCAGCACACCGCCGATGTAGAACAGCGCCTCTTCCGACAGATCGGCATACTGGTCGCCTGCAAACAGCGGCTTGCCGTCCTTCCAGATCGACTGGTTCACGTGCATGCCGGTGCCGTTGTCGCCCTTGATCGGCTTCGGCATGAAGGTCGCCGATTTGCCATAAGCATGAGCCACGCTGTGGATGACATACTTATACATCTGCAGCATGTCGGCCTGGTAGGTCAGCGAGCCGAAGACGAGGCCTAGCTCGTGCTGGCACGAGGCCACCTCGTGGTGGTGCTTGTCGACGCTCATGCCCATACGGTGCATGGTCGAGAGCATTTCGGAGCGGATGTCCTGGCCGGCATCGACCGGCGGTACCGGGAAATAGCCGCCCTTGAGCCCAGGCCGGTGGCCCATGTTGCCCATTTCGAACTCGCTATCGGTGTTCCAGGAGGCGTCTTGAGCATCGACCTCATAGCCGACCTTGTTGATGTCGACCTTGAAACGCACATCGTCGAACAGGAAGAACTCGGCCTCTGGGCCCCAGAAGGACTTCTCGCCCACACCGCTGTCGATCAGATGCTTCTCAGCCTTGAGCGCCGTCGCCCGCGGATCGCGCTCATACATCTCGCCGGTGTCGGGCTCGACGACCGTGCAGAACATCGACATCGTCTTCTCGGCATAGAAGGGGTCGATCATGGCGCTGTCGGCATCAGGCATCAGCTTCATGTCCGACTGGTCGATCGACTTCCATCCGGCGATCGAGGAGCCGTCGAACATCCAACCCTCTTCCATCCACTCCTCGTCGACGATGTCGGCGATGGCGGTGACGTGCTGCATCTTGCCCCGCGGATCGGTGAAGCGGAGATCCACATAGGCGATCTCCTCATCTTTGATGCGCTGTGCGATCTCGGCATTCGTGGTCATGCGTGTCCCTTCCGTTCACTAAGGTTCGCTGGTCTCTGTTCGGGGTGGTCTGATGTCAGAGCGCGTCGGCCCCGCTTTCGCCTGTGCGGATGCGCACGGCATGCTCGATGTCACTGACGAAGATCTTGCCGTCACCGATTTTGCCGGTGCGCGCCGCATCCGTGATGGCGGCCAACGTCTGGTCCAACAGCCCATCATCGACGACAACTTCGATCTTCACCTTGGGCAGGAAGTCGACGACGTACTCGGCGCCACGGTACAGCTCGGTGTGGCCCTTTTGGCGTCCGAAACCCTTGGCTTCGAGCACGCTGAGCCCCTGGATGCCGATCTCCTGCAGCGCCTCCTTCACCTCGTCGAGCTTGAAAGGTTTGATGATGGCTTCGACCTTTTTCACCTGGCGTCTCCCTGTTGGCGTCCGGCGTCCTGCCCTGCCTTCCGCCAAGCGGCGGTCTGGCCAGATCATGCACAAGCCGTGCCAAGGTGGGACGAGGCCCAAAGCACGGCTGGGGCAGGCGCTTTGCGCGTGTTCTGAGCGGTTCGGGCCGCCAGCATGGCCCGCCCAGGCCTTGCTTGCCAGCCCATATTTTGGGCAATTTGCTGGAATTTTAGCCGTCCGCGCGGCGAGCACGGCGCGCGAGAGAGGCCGCCCTCGCCCCGGTTTGCGGCGTCCCGTCGAGGCACTAGACTGCGGGTGCCGAGGCCTAGGAGCGCAGCCCCATGACAACCCTCCTCACCGCAGCCCAGATGCGGGCCATCGAACAAGCCGCCATCGACAGTGGCGAGGTCACCGGCCTCGAGCTGATGGAGCGCGCCGGACGCGGCGTGGTAGAGGCGATTTTGGACTGGCACCCGGACCTCAGCCAGAAACCCCACCGCGCCGTCGTCCTATGCGGCCCCGGCAACAATGGCGGCGACGGCTTCGTGACCGCGCGTCTCCTGCACGCCCGCGGCTGGAAGGTCGACGTCTTCCTCTACGGATGCGATGCACATGATCTCTCAAGACTCCCAGCCGACGCCCAAACCAATGCCCGCCGCTGGTCCACACTTGGCTCAATCGGAGACTTCAGTGCGGTAGAGCCGCATGGCTTGCGCAACGCCGTCCTCATCGACGCGCTCTTCGGTAGCGGGCTATCTCGACCGCTCGACGCCCTCGCATTGGAGCGGCTCGAGGAGGCTGTCGGCGGTTGCTCCGATCTCGCCGCCCCGCCCGGGGTCACCAGGCTCTCCATCGCCTTGGACGCCCCCAGCGGTCTCTGTCTCGACAGTGGCAAATGGCTGGGCGGATCGCCGACCGACCGCGGGCTTTCCGACACGATCACCTTTGATCTCACCGTCAGCTTTCATGCGCTCAAGCGGGGCCATGTGCTGGCGGAGGGTCCTCTGGCATGCGGCCGGGTGAGCCCCATTTCGATCGGGTTGGACAGCCGCTTGGGGTTGGCCCGGATTGGGCTTCTGCGCGATGGCCGCGTGCCCAGCGCGCGCGTCGATCCTGGCGCCCGGTGTCGGAGCATCAGTCGCGTGTTGCTGACAGATGGGGAGATCGGCCGCCTCCCACATCGCAAGGACACCGGCTCGGCGCACAAGTACTCCCACGGGCATGCACTTGTGTTGACGGGAGGTGTGGGCAAGGGCGGCGCAGCGCGCCTGGCCGCACGGGGGGCGCTGCGGGTTGGCGCGGGGCTCGCTACGGTCGGATGTCCGAAAGCGGCGGTGATCGAGAACGCGGCGCGGCTGGATGCCATCATGCTCCGGCCCCTGGAGGACGCCGAGGCGTTGGCCGAGGCGCTCTCGGATGTCCGGATCAACGCGCTCTGCCTGGGCCCAGGTCTGGGGTTGGCTCGGGCGCGCGAAATGGTCCCGGCCGCGAGCGCCGCGGGGCGCGCAGTGGTCCTGGATGCGGACGCGCTGACAGCTTTTGCCGAGGATCCCTCGGCGCTTTGGGCCCTGACCCATCCCAAATGTGTGCTGACGCCGCATGAGGGGGAGTTTGGGCGGCTCTTCCCCGACATCCTTGCCAAGCTCAGGGAGCCAGAACTCCGCGGGCCGGCCTATTCCAAGGTCGACGCCACACGAGAGGCGGCTGCCCGTGCGGGCTGCGTGGTGCTGTTCAAAGGGCCTGACACGGTGATCGCTGATCCATCCGGACAAGCTGCCGTCAACGCCGCAGTCTATGAGCGGGCGGCGCCCTGGCTCGCCACCGCCGGGTCGGGCGATGTGCTGGCGGGGATGGTTACAGGATTGCTCGCCCGCGGGTTCGCGCCCATGGCCGCCGCCGAGACCGCCGCCTGGCTGCATGTGGAGGCCGCCCGGCGCTTTGGCCCTGGGCTGATCGCCGAGGACATCCCAGACGCACTGCCGGGCGTCTTCCGGGATCTTGACCTCTGACCCGCGCAGCCGCCCTTGCATGGGGCCCTGCATTTGCTCTATCGCCACCTGAACGCGCTTGCTATAGACGCCTCGGCCTGCCGGGGACGTACGGCGGCGCGGGCGTGGTGGAATTGGTAGACACGTCAGATTTAGGTTCTGATGCCGCAAGGCGTGGGGGTTCAAGTCCCTCCGCCCGCACCAGACCGAGCAGCAATGGCGCACCGGCGCACCCGAGGGGCCTGGGAAGACGAGGACGCATATGGACGTGACCGAGACGAAATCGGAGGGACTGCGGCGCGAGTACTCGGTGGTGGTCAGCGCGGATGCGCTCGAGGCCAAGACGACCGAGAAGCTCGAGACCGTGCGTGCCGACTTCCAGATGAAGGGCTTTCGCAAGGGCAAGGCGCCGCTTCCGCTGCTGCGCAAAATGTTTGGCAAATCGGTCATGGGCGAAGTTGTGCAGGAGACGGTCGAGGAGACCGTCCAAGCGCATCTGACAGAAACCGGCCACCGCCCCGCCGGTCAGCCCGAGATCAAGATCGCCAACGAAGCCTATAAGGAAGGCGACGATCTGCAGGTCGAGATCGGCTATGACTGCCTGCCGGACGTGCCTGTGCTCGATTATGGGACCATTGCGCTCGAGCGGCGCGTGGTCGAGGTCGAGGACGACGCCGTGGATGAGGGCCTGAAGCGCCTCGCCGATAGCGCGACCGAGTTCGACCCGCGCGAGGAGGACGCCGCCGCCGAGGATGGCGACCAGGTGGTCATCGATTTTCTCGGCAAGGTCGACGGCACGCCCTTCGAAGGCGGCGAGGCCGAGGACTATCCGCTGGTGCTCGGCTCGAACTCCTTCATCCCGGGCTTTGAAGAACAGCTGGTCGGGTTGAAAGCGGGTGACACCAAAGCCGTCGAGGTGTCTTTCCCCGAGGAGTACAGTGCGGCGCACCTGGCCGGAAAGGCCGCCGTGTTCGACTGCACCGTCAAGGAAGTCCGCGCGCCGAAGGCCGCCGAGATCGACGATGCCCTGGCCGAGCGGTTCGGTGCCGAGACCCTCGATGCTCTCAAAGACCAGCTGCGGGAACGCATTGGCGCCGAGTTGAACGGCGCCAGCCGCCAGCTCGCGAAACGCCGGCTGCTCGACACGCTCGACGAGATGGTGACCTTCGACCTGCCCCCCAGCCTGGTCGGGGCCGAGGCGCGATCGATCGCCTACCAGCTCTGGCAGGAAGAAAACCCCGAGGCGCAGGTCCAGGGCGCCGAGATGCCAAAGATCGAGCCCACCGACGATCACACCAAACTGGCGGAGCGCCGGGTGCGCCTCGGCTTGTTGCTGGCCGATATCGGCTCACGCGAGCAGGTCGAGATCACCGAACAAGAGCTCGGTCAGGCGGTGATGGCCGAGGCGCGCCAGTACCCGGGCCAGGAGCGTGAGTTCTTCGAATACGTCAAGCAAAACCGCCAGGCCATGGAGCAGATCCGGGCCCCGCTGTTCGAAGACAAGGTCGTGGATCTGATCCTGGAACGCGCCAACGTGACCGATGTGCCCGTCTCCAAGGAGGCCTTGCAAGCCGAGATCGAGACCCTGGACGAGCAAGCCGAGGCCTAAGGCCGGTCCGGCCAGCGGGGCCGCGTTGCAAGGCGGCTCGTCAATCCATAGCCGGCGCGAGATTTGCGCCGGCGCACCATGGCCGAACGCCCCGTACGCGCTAGCTGTCGTTGGCCGAGAACGGGCGGTCATGTACGAGCGCAGTGATGCCCCGATCCTTTGAGAACCACCCGCAACGGTTTGCGCTGGCAAACGAGCTGCACGCCCGCCCGTTCCAGACGATGACGGGCCCGGGCCGAGTGGTTCACTTGGCCTTTAAACAGCCCAAGGGAGCGGCCGACCGCAAACCGGACGACGACCGCGCGCATCTGATCAGCTTTCTCGATCGCCACGGGGCGGCGCATCCTGCCCCAGGCGCCAGTCACTACTCCAGCGATTTTGGCCGCTTCCGCCTGACCTGGGAGCGCCATACCGAGTTCGTCGCCTATACGCTCTACGAAGCGGGCCCCACGGATGGGCTCTTTCGGGGCGAGTTGCTAGAGCATTTTCCGGATGAGTGGCTGGCGCTCGCGCCTGGACAGGTGATTGCGGCCACCGAGCTCGAGATCCTGCAGGTCCAGAGCGCGGATGAAGAGCTCCAGCAGGGTCTGCCGGCGCCGCTGCTCCGTGAGTTTTCCATGGAGAGCCTGGCAGTCGCATCGGTGCTCGAGGGCAAGGCGATCGCGCTGGGGGATTTTCGGATCCACGAGAACGGGCTGACCCGCTTTGCGATCGCTCCCCTCTCTGGGGATCTCGGCCCCCGCCGCATTGGCCGATTGACCCAGCGGCTGATCGAGCTGGAGACGTACCGGACCATGGCCATGCTCGCGCTGCCCATCGCGCGAAATACGGCCAAGCGCCTGAACGAGATCGAGCGCGAGCTGACCGAGCTCACCGCGTTGGTGGCCCGCCAGACCGATGGCGAACCCGAGAGCCAGATTCTGAGCACGCTGACCGAGATCGCCGCCGAACTCGAAGCGTTGTCGGCCAGCACGGCCTTCCGCTTTGGCGCAGGCCGGGCCTACGAGGCCTTGGTCCAGCAGCGGATCGCAGCCTTGCGCGAGGCGCGGCTTGCTGGCCGCCAGCAGTTCTCGGAGTTCATGACGCGCCGGTTCGATCCGGCCATGCGCACCTGCCAGGCGGTCCAGGGGCGGCTGTCGGATCTCTCGATCCGCGCGGGCCGCATCGCCGAGCTCCTGCGCACCCGGGTCGATGTGGCTGTCCAAGCCCAGAACCAGAAACTGCTCGAATCGATGGATCGCCGAGCGGATCTGCAACTGAGGCTTCAGGAGACGGTCGAGGGCTTCTCGGTGGTGGCCATCAGCTATTACTCGGTCAGCCTCGCCGGCTATGTGATGGCGCCGCTCGCCGCCATCACCGGCTTGTCGAAGGAGACGCTGACGGCGCTTGTGGCCATCCCCGTTCTGGCGATCGTGTGGACCTTCGTGCGGCGGCTGCGCCGGCGCATCACCGGAAAATAGCCCGCCCTCAGAACAGGCTTGCCAGGAACAGGCCGCCGCAGAGCGCCAGGCCACCCAGATAGGTCTGCCGGAACAAATGCAGGCACAGATCTGTGTTCTGCATGTCGAAGCTGCGGAACTGCCAGACCATCTGGCCCACCAGGGCAGCAACACCCAGCAACCCCAAAAAGCCACCGCCTGCGATCAAGACCCCGAGGGCGGCCAAGACCCCCGTGGCCGCCGTAAAGATCGCCAGCCAGCCGCCGGTCTCCCCCTCGAACAGCCGGGCGGTCGAGCGCACTCCGATCAGCGCGTCATCCTCGCGGTCTTGGTGCGCATAGATCGTGTCATAATGCAGCGTCCACGCGATCCCGGCGAGATAGAGCAGGATCGGCGCAAAACCGAGGCTGCCGGTATGCGCGGCATACATCAGCAAAACGCCCCAATTGAAGGCGATGCCGAGGAAGACCTGCGGCCACCAGGTGAACCGCTTGGCAAAGGGATAGACGGCGACGGGCAACAGCGACAACACGCCGAGCGCAATGGCCGTCCAGTTGAAGGTGAGCAGGATCAGACAGGCCAGCAGGGACTGAGCGATGGCCCAGATCAAGGCCTCGCCAGAGGTCACCTGGCCCGAGGGCAACGGCCGCGAGCGGGTGCGCGCCACGTCCTTGTCGATGTCGCGATCGACCAGATCGTTCCAGGTGCACCCCGCTCCGCGCATCAGGAACGCGCCGATCGTGCAGCCGAGGATCAGCCACAAATCCCCAGCCCGCCAGCCGGTCTCGAGGATGCCGAGAAGGAGGCCCCACCAGCACGGCAACAAGAGCAGCCAGGTGCCGATCGGTCGGTCTGCGCGGCTGAGGCGCAAGTAGGGCCGAGACCAGTCCGGCGCGAACCGATCGACCCAATTCGCGTCGGTCGCGTCCTGGACCCTTCCCTCGGGCAGCTTGAGCCGATTATCTGGCAACTCGGTCATGGAGAGCGATATGGCACAGCCGGCCGCGAAAATCAGGCTTTTCGTCAACACCGTGCTCGGCCCTGATGCCGCGGTCGCGCTCACGCGTGAGCAGGCGCACTATCTGTTCTCGGTCATGCGCCGCAGTGTCGGAGAGAGGATTCTGCTGTTCAACGGCCATGACGGCGAGTGGTTGGCCGAGATCGAGGAAGCCGGAAAACGGGGCGGGCGCCTGCTCTGCCGGGACCAGACGCAGGCGCAATTGGAGCCGCCCGATCTCTGGCTGCTGTTCGCACCGCTCAAGAAGGCGCGCACCGATCTGGTGGCAGAGAAGGCGGCCGAGATGGGTTGTCGGCGGCTGATCCCCGTCTTCACCCGACACACCAATTCCGAGCGGGTGAACCGTGCGCGTCTGGTGGCCCACGCCGTCGAAGCGGCGGAGCAATGCGGCTTGGTCTCGGTCCCGGAGGTGGCGGACCCGACCACCCTCGATGCCGTCCTGGACCGCTGGCCCGCCGAGCGCCGGCTGGTCTTTTGTGATGAGAGCGGTGCGGGCAAGCCGGCGGCAACAGCCTTGGCCGGCGTCCAGAGCGGTCCCGTCGCCGTTCTGATCGGGCCCGAAGGCGGCTTTGCCCCGGAAGAGGCGCAAAAGCTCCGGGCGCTTGCCCACACCACCTCGATCTCCCTCGGGCCACGGATCCTGCGCGCCGATACGGCCGCCGTTGCGGCGCTGGCGGTGGTGCAGAGCAGCCTCGGAGACTGGCGGTGATCGTCTTGCCCTCCTGGCTGCGGCGCCATGGCGAGATGCTGATCGCGCTAGCGATCGCGGCCGCCCTCGCCCGGGCCGGTGCGATGACCTTGGCGGCCGGAGGCAGCGTGCTCTGGGCCTTGCTGGTGCTGGTCGGCGCGGGCGGCGCTGCGCTCTGGGCCTACACGGCGTTTCAGCGCCGCCGCCTTGCCGACCGCGCCGGCGCCGATGGGCGAGCCGCGGGCGTGCTGAGCATTGATGAGGAGCGCATCGCCTATTTCGGGCCGAACACCGGAGGGTTCGTCGCGCTCGATGATCTCGAGGCCATCGCGCTGACACGAAACGCCGCCGGGTGGACATGGATCCTGGCCGGCGAGGCAGAGGTCCTCTCGGTCCCGGCCGGTGCCAAAGGCGCCGATGCCCTGGTCGATGCCTTGACCGTGTTGCCGGGGTTCGAGCCGGCCCGTGCCCTTGCGGCCCTGACCTCGGAGAGCCCGGGCGGCGTGACGGTCTGGGAGCGCGCCGCCGGCCGCTCGCGCCCCGCGATGCCCGGCTGACAGACGCCGCCGTCCGACGCTGTCATTTTGCGTTGACAGAGCCACCCGGGCGATCCTACCCAGAGCGCGGGCGCGCAGCCGGGTAAGGGCAAGCGGCGGCGGGCTCAGCGATCTTGCCCTGACGATGGAGCGCGTCCCATGACGTTCCCCCAGAAGCCCGAGGTGCGGCCTCGGCGTCCTGAATTTTCGTCTGGTCCCTGTCCCAAACATCCCGATTGGTCGCTCGAGCGTGTGCTTGCCAAAGCGCATCTCGGCCGGTCGCACCGCGCCGCGGGACCCAAGGCGCAAATCGCCGAGGCGATCGACCGGACCCATGCGATGCTGGGTCTGCCGGCCGACTATCTGGTCGGCATCGTTCCGGCCTCGGACACAGGCGCCTATGAGATGGCGATGTGGTCGATGCTGGGCGCCCGCCCGGTCGATATGCTGGCTTGGGAGAGCTTCGGCTCGGGCTGGGTCACCGATGCGGTGAAACAGCTCCACCTCGAGGATTGCCGGGTGATCGAGGCCCCCTATGGCGCGCTGCCCGACCTTGCGGCGGTGCGCGCGGAAGCGGATGTCTGCTTCACCTGGAACGGCACCACCAGCGGCGCGCGGGTGCCAAACGGCGACTGGATCGCGGCGGATCGCGCGGGGCTGACGCTCTGCGACGCAACATCGGCTGCCTTTGCCCAAGACATTGCGTGGGAGAAGATCGATGTCGCCACCTTCTCCTGGCAGAAGGTCATGGGCGGGGAGGCGGCACACGGGGTGCTGGTGCTGAGCCCGCGGGCGATCGAGCGGCTCGAGAGCTTCCAGCCGCCGCGGCCCTTGCCAAAGATCTTCCGCCTGACCAAGGGCGGTGCGCTGAACCGCGAGATCTTCCGCGGCGCGACCATCAACACGCCCTCGATGCTGTGCATGGCCGACTATGTGGACGCGCTCGATTGGGCCGAGGATGTGGGCGGTGCCGAGGGCTTGCGCGCCCGGGCTGACGCCAATTTCGCGGCGCTTCAGGCCTGGGTCGATGCCAGCGTGTGGATCGAGAACCTGGTCGCGGATCCGGCGCACCGGTCGAACACCTCAGTCTGTCTCCGTATCTCGGACCCGGAGGTTGCGGCCCTCGATGCCACGGACCAACGCGCTGTGGTCAAAGAGATCGTCGCCCTGTTGGCCAAGGAGGCTGTCGCCTATGACATCGGTGGCTACCGCGACGCGCCGCCGGGCCTGCGCATCTGGTGCGGCGCCACGGTGGACACGGCCGATATCGAGGCGCTGACCCTCTGGCTCGACTGGGCCTTTGCGAGCGTTCGCGCCAAGCGAGCGGCCGCCTGACACACATCCCCACACGCGGCGCCGCACCTGCTGATCCGTCGGCAGGCTGCTCGCCACCGCACCAAAGGAGGGCGCCATGCCCAAAGTCCTGATCTCCGACAAGCTGTCCGAAGCGGCCGTCGCCATCTTTCGCGACCGCGGCATCGAGACCGATTTTCAACCCGATCTCGGCAAAGAGCCCGAGCGCTTGCGCCAGGTGATCGGGAACTATGACGGCCTGGCCGTACGCTCGGCCACCAAGGTGACGCCCGAGATTTTGCAGGCTGCCAACGGGCTCGCCGTGATCGGGCGCGCCGGCATCGGGGTCGACAACATCGACATCCCCGCCGCCTCGGCCCGCGGCATCGTGGTGATGAACACGCCCTTTGGCAATTCGATCACCACCGCCGAGCACGCCATCGCCATGATGTTCGCCCTGGCCCGGCAGATCCCCGAGGCCTCAGCCTCGACCCATGCGGGCAAATGGGAAAAGAGCCGCTTTATGGGCGTCGAGATCACCGGCAAGACGCTGGGTCTTATCGGCTGCGGCAATATCGGCTCGGTGGTCGCCAGCCGCGCCTGCGGGCTGAAGATGAAGGTGGTCGCCTATGATCCCTTCCTGTCCGAGGCCCGCGCCCGCGAGCTCGGCGTCGAGAAGGTCGAGGCGATCGAGGACCTGCTCGGCCGCGCCGATTTCGTCACCCTGCATTTGCCCAAAACCGACAAGACAGCTGGCATTCTCTCGGCCGAGCGCATCGCGGCCATGAAGCCCGGCGCACGCCTGATCAACTGCGCCCGCGGCGGCTTGGTGGATGAGGAGGCGGTTGCGGCAGCGCTGAAAGACGGACGGTTGGCCGGCGCCGCCTTCGACGTCTTCGCCGAGGAGCCGGCCCGCGAGAACCCGCTCTTCGATCTGCCGAGTGTGGTGGTGACCCCGCATCTGGGCGCGGCAACCTCCGAGGCGCAAGAGAACGTGGCCCTGCAGGTGGCCGAACAGATGTCGGATTACCTGCTGAAGGGCGCGATCTCGAACGCCATCAACGCGCCGTCGATCACGGCCGAGGAGGCGCCCGTGCTGCGCCCTTGGGTGCGCGTCGCCGAGGTGCTCGGCACCTTTGCCGGCCAGCTGACCGACGAGCCGATCAGCCAGATCGAGATCGAATACGTCGGCCGCGTGGCGGATCTGAATCTGCGCCCCTTGACCGCCGCCCTCACCGCGGCGCTGCTGACACCGCAAATGGGTGCGGGCGGCATCAACATGGTCTCGGCCCCGCTGGTCGCCCGCGAGCGCGGGATCCAGATCGCCGAGACCCGCAAGGATGCCCAAGGCGCCTACGGCACCTATGTCCGCCTGGCCGTCACCACGCCCGAGAAGACGCGCAGCGTGGCCGGCACCCTGTTCTCGGACGGCCGCCCGCGGATTATCCAGATCAAGGGCATCGGCATGGAGGCCGAGCCGCAGCCGCACATGCTCTATGTGGTGAACACGGACGAGCCGGGCTTCATCGGCGCCATCGGCACCAAGACCGGCGAGCAGGGGGTGAACATCGCGACCTTCAACCTCGGGCGCTCCGAGAAGGGGGGCGAAGCGATCACGCTGCTCGGCGTGGACGAGCCGCTGTCGGCGCCAGTTCTGTCCGAGATTGCAGCTCTCCCGCAGGTGCGGGAGGCAAAAGCACTGGCGTTCTGAGGATTGGGAAGGCGGCCCAGGGGCCGCCTCTTTACTCGGTCTGGCTGTGCGGCACCGCACTCCCGAGAACGGTGGCAGGACAACGACGGTGTCATCCGCTCAAATCGCGGGGCCGCTGCGCAGCGCGGGATCGACAGGCGAGCCTTCCCGCAAATGTGCCGACCAAGCCACTCGAAAGATCGGCGAGCGGGTGGCTCTCCCCGGTCCTCTGGCGAGACGACTGGCGGAGCACACAAGGAATGCCTAGGATGGCGTTGCGCGTCGCGACGCAGGGGCTGCCGCCTCACAGATGCCGCGCGCCGTCTCTCGGCAGTTTGATGAGCCGAGTACCCCGCGATCATGGCCGTGCGGCGCGGCGATGCCGTTGCGGCACGCACGCGCCGATCCGCCAAGCGGGCCAAGCCTGCGGCACGGCTGTCAAGCCGCGTTGACAGGTGCGGCCGCCCGGGGTCTACTGGAGCCGTCAACGCGGAGACGAGCCGTGACCCTCGCCGAGACCCCTGCGCCCCCGCGGGACCATGCCTTTCGCCGGCCCATGCCGCGCGGGCTCTGCACCGATTGCGGGGTCAGCCGGATGCGCGATCCCTCGGCCTGTGGGCGCGCCTGCCAGTTCATCCGCCCCGACTATCCGGCGATGGAGACCCGCGTGCATGGCCGTCCGCGCGATCCCGAGCGCCCGGACGAGCTTCACTTTGGGCCGTTTCGCGCCATGCACCGTGCGCAGCTCGCCGCACCGCGCGAGGGCGCCCAATGGACCGGCATCACCACGCGTCTCGCAGAGCGCTTGCTCGAGGACGGCGCTGTCGACGCGGTCGTCACCATGCGCGCGGCGGACGATGACCGCTGGAAGCCGGTGCCTATCGTCGTGACCAAGCCCGAGGACCTCGCCGCTTGCCGTGGGATGCGCATGGGGCACGCGCCGCTCCTGGCCGCGGTGGAACAAGCGGCCGAGGCGGGGCATCGGCGGCTGGCGGTGATTGGCATTCCGTGCCAGATCTTCGCGCTGAGGGCGCTGGAGGAGCAGCTCGGGCTCGACGCGCTGACGGTGATCGGCACGCCCTGCTCGGACAACACCACGACCGAACGGTTCCACGATTTCCTGGCGCTGCTGTCCGACCAGCCCGATAGCATCAGCTACCTCGAGTTCCGCGCCGATTATAAAGTGGAGCTGCGCTTCGAAGACGGCACCAAGCGCGAGATCCCGTTTCTGTCTCTGCCGATCTCGGACCTGCCGGAAGACTTCTTCCCGCTGACTTGCCGGACATGTGTCGACTACACCAATGTGCTGGCGGACATCACGGTCGGCTACATGGCGGGCGAAGGCGAGCAGTGGCTGATCGTGCGCAACGCACGGGGCCAGGCGCTGCTCGACCGGCTGGGCGATGAGATCGTCCTGGCGCGCACAGGCTCGGCCGGACGGCGCAAAGGCTCGGTCGCGGGCTTTCTCGCAAACACCGAGCGGGCGGCCGGCGGGCTTCCGCTGCGGCGCATGCCGGGCTGGCTTCGCCCGATCATATCCTGGCTGATGCCGCGCATTGGCCCGCGCGGGCTGGAATTCGCCCGCGCTCGGCTCGAGATGAAGGCGATCGAGACCATTCTGCACCTGCGCCGGCACGCACCGAAGCGAATGCGCTGGATGATCCCAGATCATGTTTGGCAGCTTGCCGCGCCCTATGGCCTGAACGCTGTCACCGGAGAGCGCCCCGAAACCGGTTCCAAACCGGGCCGGTGACCCATTGAAAACCCTTGCATTCGTGTCCGGTGGACGTGCACTCTCCGCAATCCGTACCCCCGGCGACAAAATAGGAATGAAGGGACCTAAACGATGAACAAAGCCGAGTTGGTGGCAGCCTTGTCCGACAAGACGGGCAAGACAAAGGCCGATGCGGGCGCAATGGTGGACGCTCTTGGAGATATCATCACCGGGGCATTGGTTGCCCATGATGACGTCTCGATCCCAGGACTTGGAAAGTTCGCCGCCGCACACCGGGCCGCACGCACCGTGCGCAACCCGCGGACGGGCGAAAAGAGCGAGGCACCCGCCCATTACGCCCCGGTGTTCAAACCGGCCTCGGCCCTGCGTGACGCGGTGAAGGCGAGCTAGTGATCTAAGTCATCTTTGCCGTGGGCGGCGGCACAGGACAAAGCCGCCCCGGCGTTGTGGGACGGTGGCTCGGGATCAAAAGAGCCATCCGCTTCCGCGGCAGAGCCGATCTCCAAGACTGTATAACAGCCCTGCGAGTTCGTCGGACTGCGCCTCCAACACCTCGAAACGCACAGGATCGACCAACGCTTCGGCGTCTGTGACCCCGTCGCAGAGGACGCGCAACCGGTGATTGGTCGCCATGGCATCCCCGTAGACCTCCGGATCAAGCCGCGGCGGATCTGAGCGGAGTACCGCCAGCGAACCCGTGTCGGTCAAGTCGACCGGGTCCGTGGCGAGGAGCGCGAGCCCCTCTTGCGCCGTCTCGGCCGCCCGTTGGGCGCGTGGACGCCAGGGCAGCGCGACCGTCCAGATGGGGCCACTGTCGCCGCCAGTCCTGCGGACCGGACCGTCGATCCGCTGGAAGGCCGGTCCCGTGACAAGATCCCGAAAATCGATCTGCTCGATGATCGTCACGGCCTGATCGCCGGTACAGCTGGCGGCTGGGCGGCGCATCTCTCGGCGGAGGAGACAGCCGTCAAAGCTCCAGCGTTCCTCGGCCTCCGAGGCCAGGGCGGGCTCGGAAAGGAGCGCCAAGATCCGCGCCTTCAGCGGCTCGGCATCGAGGTCTGTCCCATGCCGCGGCGCCTCGAACAGCCGGCCAAACTCCGCGCTGGCCAGCAACGGCAAGGCATAGCTGAGCGTGCCGAGCACGCCGGTCGTGGACAAGCCAAAGACCGCGAGCGCCGCCACAACCGGCAGGATCAGCGACGCCCGCCGGCGGGCGCGCGGTTTGCGCCGCCCCTCGCGCGCGCCCATCCCCGTCAACCCCGCATCGCGCCGAGGCCGTCCGCCTCGGTTGCCGTGACGCAGAGACTGGTGAGCCGCCGGGGCTCGGCCGGATCCCAAGGACGGCCTCGGTGGAGGGTGGCCCGCTCATCCCAGATGAGCACATCTCCGACCCGCCAGCGATGGGTGTAGACGAACTGGGGCTGCGTGCAGAACGCGATGGCCTCGGCGATCAGCGCCTGGCCCGGCGCCTCGGCCATGCCCTCGACGGCAACGGCGTGAGAGGCGATGTACACCGCGTCGTCAGCGGTCGCCGGGTTTTGCCAAAGCGCCGGCCAGATCTGGTCCGGCCATTTCGAGAACATCGGCTGGCGGGCCAGCTCCTCAGAGATCTGGGCGCGCGAATGGCTGTATCGGTGGCGCAGCCGGGCGCCCTTGAGGCGGGACCGCAGGCTCTCGGGCATCGCCGCCCAAGCCGCCCGGGTCGAGGCGATCTCGGTCTCGCCTCCGTGGCCAGGCACCACTTGCGCAACCAGAATGTTCGCCAGGGCCGGCGCGGGCAAAAAAGTGCCATCGGTGTGCCAAAGCTGGTTAGACTGCAGATTGAGGCTGTGCAGATTGCCCGCATCCGTCAGTCCGCCATCGACGCGGATATTGGAAACCTCGGGGATCTCGAAGGCTTCGTCCGCCGTGCGCTCATCGGCCTTGCGGTCTTCGATGGGGCCAAAATGCGCGGCGAGCGAAAGATGCGCGGCCGGCGAGAGATCCTGATCCCGAAAGAGCAGCACGCTGTGGCGTTCGAACAGTGCGCGCAAGGTCGGGTAGAGTGTTGGGATTGTGTGCTCGGTCAGATCGGCGCCTTCGCACAGCACGCCAAAATGCGCGGTCAGCGCTGTTGTTCCAAGCGTTTCGGCAGCAGACATCGGGTCTCCTTGCGTTGGGCTCGGAGAGCAAAGTGACGTCTTTGCCGTGCGGGGTAAAGCGCCCTTACTGGCCTCAGGCAGCGCTTGGGCGAGAGGGCCGGTCCCGACGATCGGAACCGGCTGAGCCGCTCAGAACACGCTGGCAGCGATTGCCGCAATCACGACAAAGCCGGCCGATGCCACCAGGAAGAGCTCACCCGCTTTGGCAATCAGGCGGGCGGTTTGGGTGTCGCGACTGCCAGTCAGCGCGTCGGCAAAGACCACTTCGCGCGGGTCGAGCGGACCGGTGTGGACGGGATCGGCGGTGGCTACGGCGGTTTCCGTGTCGATGGTCTGGTGGCGCACCATGGCGTAGTCCTCTTGTATCGCACAGCGAGGTGATGCCCACTGTGATTGTCCGCAACCTAGCTAGGTCGCGTTAAGACTTCGAAAGTGCGGCAGAACGCCACCCCAAAGCTGGATCGACGCGATGAGGGCGCGCCTTCCCTTCTGGCGGAATTGGCTCTCAACCCCTACATGACAGCTGTCACAGACGGGCGTTAGGGTGAGAGTCCCTCGCTCCGCGCTCGGCTGATCAGTCGATAGTGAATAGGCAATCGAAAGGACGACCCCATGGGCTTTAGGATGGCATTCGCAGCGTTTGGCATTGCAGCGGCGAGCTTGGCCGTTCCGGCTGGCGCCACCGATATCGTGATCTACACGGGCGGCGCCCCGACGGGAGAGGGCTCAACCTACCACAATGGCATGGGCCAGGGACTGAAGGAGGTGCTCGAGGAGCTCTCCGAGCCCTATGGCTATACGGTGCGCCGGGTTCCTTCGGGCGGCGCGGTCGCGAATGCGCGGGCCTGTGCGCAGGAGACCCAGCACATCTGCTTCGGAATCGGCCAAGGGGGGCTCAGCTATGACGAGGTCGCCTCGGGCGCGACCCAGATCATCCGCAACGACCTGCCGGGCGAGTGCGCCATGGCCTTCACCGCCGAGCCGCGGCTGCCGAATTGGGGCTCGGTCATCGAGAACGCCAAGCGGGTGACCTTTGTGGTGCCCAAGGATTCGGGCACCGAAGCGTTCATCAAGACGGTCTTCGCCGCCGAGCCCGAGCTGCAGGGGCTTAGCCCGAAGTTCGAGTATGCCTCAGGCATGAGCAACATCCTCTCGACGGTGCAGTCGATTCGCGGCGCGGTCGGGGTGTTCTATGCCTATCCCAACCCGACCGAAGGCATGATCAACGAAGCCGCCGAGGAAGACATGACCATCATGGGCATCCTGTCGCCGGCCGTGGCACGCTCGGACGACGCCTATTATCTCAACCGCAAGGCGCCGTACGAGCTGTCGTGGTTCGGCCTCGGAAGCACCCAGACAGTGCCCGCGATGTGCTCGAAAGCGCTGCTCTTCGCCTCCAACCCGGCCGGCATTACCGATGAATGGGCCCGCGGCGATTTCGAAGAGCTGATCACCAAGCTCAAGCAGATGCCGGCCAGCGCCTTTGTTCCGGCCGATGGCCCGCTCGCCAAGCTTATGAAGACCGTCGAGGACCTCTCGGAAGAATACGGCGTGAACGAGATGGTCGAAGATCTCGAGAAGCAGGTGAAGGAACAGCTCTGATCCCAGAGTGACGTTTTTGCCGGCCGCGCGGATGCTGTCGCGGCCGGTTCTCCGCCGATGTGCGACGGCCCTTTTCTGCTGCGGCGAATCGGATATGGTCGGCCCGGAAAGGGGTTGGCCCATGGCGGATGGTCCGCAGCTGAACTACGGACAGATGATGCAGCGGGCGCTGCGGGGCATGATGGCAGAAGCCCTCGGCCACGTGGCGGAGCATGGCTTGCCGGGCGAGCACCATTTCTACATCTCGATCGATACGACCCATCCGGGTGTAGTGGTGCCCGATTGGCTGCGGGAGCGGCATCCGCGCGAGATCACCATCGTGCTGCAGCACGAGTTCGAGGACCTCGCAGTGCTGAGCGACCGGTTCCAGGTGCGCCTTAGCTTTTCCAACACGTTCGAAACGCTGGTCGTGCCCTTTGCGGCCGTGAAGACCTTCATCGACCCCTCGGTCGAGCTCGCGCTGAAATTCGAGGGGGTCGATGACGCGGCGGATGAGGACGAGGGCACCGAGTTCACGGTCGCCGACCCCGAGGCCCCGGACGAGCCTGATCCCGACAATGGCGGCCCCTCTGGCGGCTCGGCCGATGTGGTGAGCCTGGACCAGTTCCGCAAGCCCTGAGCCGGTCAGGGCCCGCCCCTTGAGCCCGGATCGGGTTTCAAGGCATGAGTGGCGCAATCTGAGACCGAGAGGGCGCCATGACCGACACTGCCGAGACTGACCGCCTTCGCGCGCGCTATCTCGACCTGATCGAGGACGTGATCATCAACCGAATCTACCGCGATCCGCCGCAGCAGACCAAGCGGTGGAAGCGGCTGGTCTTCGGCGAGGAGCGTCGGGCGATCGGGCGCGATCTGCCCTCCCAAGCGCACTCGATGATTGGCCAGGCGCGGATGCGCAACCTGAGGCATTGCCTGGAGACCGCTATTCGCACGGGCGTGCCAGGCGATTTCATCGAAACCGGCGTCTGGCGGGGCGGCGCGTGCATCTATGCCCGGGCGATCCTCGAGGCCTACGGCGCCAAGGAGCGCACCGTCTGGGTCGCCGATAGCTTTGCCGGCCTGCCCCCGCCCGATGCGGAAAAGTACCCGAGCGACAGTGGCGACAAGCATCACAAGAACGCGGCCCTTGCGATCTCGCGGGCCGATGTCGAGGCGCATTTCGAGCTCTACGGTCTGCTCGATGACCGCGTGCAGTTTCTCGAGGGGTGGTTCAAAGACACCCTGCCCACCGCGCCGATCGAGCAGCTCGCCGTCCTTCGCCTCGACGGCGACATGTACGAATCGACCATGGACGCCCTCAGGGCGCTCTATCAGAAGGTCAGCCCAGGCGGGTTCGTCATCGTTGATGATTTTGGTGCCGTGCCGGCCTGCGCACAGGCGGTGCGCGACTATCTCGGCAAACGGGGCGAGGTGGTCGACTTCAGCGAGATCGACTGGACCGGCGTCTACTGGCGCAAGGTCTGACGCCCAGGGCGACACGCCATATGCCGTTTTGCAGAGCGGCAGGCACCCGCTATACCGAAGGCTACGCAACGCCAGATGGGGACAGCGATGACCGACATCACGGGCCAAACGGGCACCCGCACCGAGACCGACAGCTTTGGCCCCCTCGAGGTCCCGGCGAACCGATACTGGGGCGCGCAAACACAGCGCTCGATCGGCAATTTCCCCATTGGCTGGGAGACGCAGCCCGTAGCCGTCATACGCGCGCTCGGGGTTATCAAACAGGCGGCAGCCGAGGCGAATATGGCGCTCGGCACCCTGGATGCGCGTCTCGGCGGCGCGATCTCGCAAGCCGCCTCCGAGGTCGCGGATGGCAAGCTCGACGACAACTTCCCCCTGGTCGTGTGGCAGACCGGCTCGGGCACCCAGTCGAACATGAACGCCAACGAGGTGATCGCCAACCGCGCGATCGAGATCCTGGGCGGCACCGTTGGCTCGAAGGACCCGGTCCACCCCAACGATCACGTGAACCGCAGCCAGAGCTCGAACGACACCTTCCCCACCGCCATGCACATCGCCGCCGCGATAACGGCGCAGACGGTGCTGATCCCAGGGCTGCAAAAGCTGCACGGCGCGCTCGATGCCAAGGCCAAAGCCTTTGCCGAGATCATCAAGATCGGCCGCACCCACACCCAGGACGCGACCCCGCTGACCCTCGGCCAGGAGTTCGGTGGCTATGCCCACCAGGTGGCCCAGGGGATCATGCGCGTCGACCGGGCGCTGGCCGAGATCTACGAGCTGGCCCAAGGCGGCACAGCCGTTGGCACGGGGCTGAACACCAAGCCTGAGTTCGCCGAGCGGGTCGCCGAGGAGATCGCCAAGATCACCGGCCTGCCCTTCCAGACCGCGCCCAACAAATTCGAGGCGCTCGCCGCCCATGACGCGGTCGTCGAGATGTCGGGGGCGTGCAAGACCGTCGCGGCCTCGCTGTTCAAGATCGCCAACGACATCCGCTTCCTCGGCTCCGGTCCCCGTTGCGGGCTCGGCGAGCTTAGCCTGCCCGAGAACGAGCCCGGTTCCTCGATCATGCCGGGCAAAGTGAACCCCACCCAATGCGAGGCGCTGACCCAGGTCTGCGCCCATGTCATGGGCAATGACGCGGCCATCGGCTTTGCCGGCTCCCAAGGGCATTTCGAGCTCAACGTCTTCAAGCCTATGATGATCTACAACCTGCTCCAGTCGATGCAGCTGCTCGGCGATGCGGCGGTGGCCTTCACCGACAATTGCGTCGATGGCATCCTGGCCAACGAAACCCGAATCGACAAGCTGATGAACGAGAGCCTGATGCTGGTGACGGCGCTGGCCCCCGAGATCGGCTATGACAATGCGACCACCGTGGCCAAGACCGCGCACAAGAATGGCACGACCCTGAAGGAAGAGGCGATCCGCCAGGGCTTTGTCGATGAGGCGACCTTCGACCGGGTCGTCGTGCCGGCCAATATGATCGGCCCGCGATGACCGAGGCCCCCGAGCGGACCCCCTTCGACGGCCCTCAGATGCAGGGCGCCAAGTTCGAGCGGGCCGACATGACCGGTGCCGCCTTCGACGGCGTCAACCTAACCGGCGCAAGCTTTTGGGCGGTGCTGAGCGGCGCGCGCTTCACCGATACCAATCTCTCGGCCGCGGCCTTTGAGGACGTGAACCTCTCGGGTGCTGTCTTTGAGAACATCAACCTCGCCCAGGCACAGTTCGGTGTCATCACGTTCGAAGGCTCGGAGATCCG
The DNA here is from genome assembly GCA_039187815.1 of Pseudomonadota bacterium. Taxonomy (GTDB): domain Bacteria; phylum Pseudomonadota; class Alphaproteobacteria; order Rhodobacterales; family Rhodobacteraceae; genus Thermohalobaculum. The sequence continues at coordinate 42,660 of JBCCZI010000003.1, forward strand.
CGATGCCAATTTGTCGGGCGTCTCGATCCGCCAGGCGACGCTCACGGGACTGAGCATCGAAAACGCCGTGGCGACCGGGCTTCGCATCCAAGATGCAGATCTGACCGATGCCCGCATCGACGACTGCAAACTGGATGGCATGACCATCGAAGGCGTGCCGGTGTCCGAGCTTCTGGCGCTCTGGCGCGAGCACCGCGGCTGACACCCCGTGCGCCTCGTTGGCGCGCAAGGGGAACGGATGTGATCGGGGAGGACCGCATGGGCGATACCGTCAATCTCCGCCAGGCGCGCAAGCGGCGTGACCGCGAGGCGGCGCGACAAGCGGCCGATGCCAATGCTGCGCGTCACGGCCGCCCCAAGGCAGAGCGCGACCAGCAAAGGGCCGAAGACGCGCGCGAGACGCGTCAGCACCAGGCCCATCGGCGCGAGCGGTCCGAGGACGATGCCGAATGATCCGGGCGCCGAGGAGCGGCCGCAAAAGCACTCTCTGACGCTGCAGGGTCACCGTACCTCGGTCAGCCTGGAGGCGGGCTTTTGGCGCGCCTTCCGCGCGATCGCCATGCGGCGCGGCATCTCGATCAACGCTCTGGCGGCCGAGATCGATGCCAAACGCACGCCGCCGGGATCGCTGGCCAGCGCCATCCGCGTGTACGTCCTGAAGGATCTCGAAGCGCGGCTGGGGCCCGATCCCTAGGCCCCATGCCGCCCTAGCCGATGGTCGCGAGCACCGGGAAGGTCTCGATCAGCCAATAGGCCATGCGCTCGAAGGTGCCGGTGATCATCATTGCACCGACGACGACCAAAAGACCGCCCATCGCCCGCTCCACCAGCCCCATATGCCGCCGGAACCGTTTGGCCCAGCGCAAGAACGGCCCGATGAAGAAAGCCGCCAACAGGAACGGAACCCCGAGCCCGAGCGCATAGACCGCCAGCAGCGCCGTGCCCGAAGCCAGCGTCGCCTCCTGCGCGGCAAGCGTAAGGATCGCCGCCAAGATCGGCCCGATGCAGGGCGTCCAGCCAAAGGCAAAGGCGAGCCCGATCACATAGCTGGTGCCATAGCCGCCAGCCTGGGCCGGGCCATCCAACCGCGCCTCGCGGTTCAGGATCGGGATGCGCAGCACATGCAGGAAGTGCAGGCCCATAAAGATGATCACGCCGCCGGCGATCTGACCGAGGATGGTTTTGTTCTGGAGCAGGGTCTGGCCAATGATCGAGGCGCCCATGCCCAGCATCACAAACACGGTGGCCAAGCCGAGCACAAAAAAGCAAGCCGAGGTGAAGACCCGGCGCTGTGCGGCCTCGTCGATCTCGTCGCGCTCGCCCGATATCTGGTCGAGCGAGGTTCCGCCCAAATAGGCCAGATAGGGTGGGGCAAGCGGCAAGACGCAGGGGCTGAGAAAACTGATGATCCCCCCTGCAAAAGCCGTCGCGATACCGATCAGGCTGATCTCGATGCTCATCCCCAACTCCTCTGGCCCCTCACATAAGGCCTAGGCAGGCCTGGCGAACAGGGGCAGCTTGGCCACGGAGCCTCACGAATCCGTCAACCTCCCGCGGCAAGATAAGCTACGATATGCTCGATTTGCTCTGCGGTCAGCTTTGGGCCGCCATGGAGCGGGTCGCTCGCCCCGTCGCGCTGTCCGGGCGCATAGGCCGGCGGCATAGCCGTATCGGGGGCCAGTACCTGCGGCGCGACGATCCACAGCCGGATCTCCCCATCGGCGAGAGCCGCCCCGGGAACGGGCCAACCGCCATGGCACGTATCGCAGCCCGCTGAGGCAAAGAGTCCCTTGCCGCGACGGGGATCGCCTGGCTCTCCGGTCAGGCTCTGGGCGATCATGCGTCCATCGGTGATGGTATAGGCGACGATCGGCGGCGGTGTCACGGCGTCCTGCGCCGCCGCGGGCAGCGCCAGCGCCAGCACCGCGCCCTTGAGTGCACTCGCCCGGCGCGCTACCTGCCAGCTATGTCCGAGAAATCTCCCGCCCCTGAGCGGGCCGAGGAAGAGCTTGATGCCCGAGGTCTGCTCTGCCCCTTGCCCGTGCTCAAGACCCGCAAGCGGCTCCAGCCGCTCGCCCCCGGCGCGCTGCTGCGCGTGCTCGCCGACGATCCGGCCGCCCGCGTCGATGTCCCGCATTTCTGCACCGAACAAGGCCATGAGTTGGTCTCGACCGAAGACGGGCCCGACGGCACGCTGGTCTTCGTGTTGCGCAAGGCAGGCTGAGGGCGCGCTAGTGGAAGGCGGCACAAGGATCCTCCCGGTCCGCGGGCGAGGCAAGCCAGACATAGTCATAGGGTTCCGCCCCGAGATCCTCGGCCGGGCTGTCGGGGGCCTCGGCCTCGCGCTGGCCAAGCGAGAGCACGCTCGCCCCCGGATCGGCCTTGGCCAGATAGACCGGCACGCCGCGGTCCCGCCGGGCATGCCCGTTTCCGGTGATCAGAACCACAGGCCCGCCGCCGTTGGCCCGCGCACGCAGCGCCGCTTCGGCAAAGCGGGCATCACGCAGTCTTTGGGCCTCGACCATGGGTGCTGCCACTTCGGGGGGGAGTTGGTCGCAATGGGCGGCCACCATCTCGGCCTCAGCCGCTTGCTGTTGGGGCGGTGGCAAAGGCCGGTCGAGACCAAAGGCCGCTGCCTCGGACCCGAACACGCCCGCCGCGCCGCCTGCCATGGCCGAGCGAATCGCTGCGCGCGGCACACCGCCGCCGGCGATATAGGCGCCCTCCGCTGCCTCGAAGATCGGCCGGTAGAAGGCCCAATCGGGCCAGCCGAGGCGGTCCCAGCCGATGGCGGGGCCGATCTCGGCCGGCGCCCCGCCCTCGGTCAGGAAGACGGCGATCCCCTCCTCCGAAGCCTTCGGCACCATTTCGAAGGCGATGCCCGCTGGCGCGAGTGCGGCGACCAGCCAAGCCTGCCGGGCGTGATGCACCGGATTGTCGTGCCGCTCACCCAAGATGACGACATCCGCCTTTGCAAGCCGCTCGGTCAGCATGCGCCGCGAGATCGGGGCATCGGCGGCCACATCCCAGATCACACCGGACGGACCAGTCCCCTGGATCGGCGGCGGACCCGGCATGCAGGCGGCAAGCAAGAGCACGCCCAAAAGCTGTGCGGATCGGATCACGGTGCTTGCCCTCCCCGGCGACATCAGGCCCCCGCACACAGCCTAGGCCGACGTCTTGGCGATGCAAGCGACAGTCACGCGCCTTCCGTCGCAGTGCGAACCTCGGCGGTCATGGCAAGGCGTCCATCCGCGCCCCGAACCCAGAGCGCGAGGCCCTCGGCCCCAAGCCGCCCGCAGGTCTCAAACGGTTCGTCGGCCAGCACCGGCGATGTGGCGCGAAACTGGAAGGTAGCCGGCACGACACCCATACGCCGCGCCTGCTCGAGCAGTAGGGTGGCCAGCAGCGGACCATGCACTACCAGCCCGGCATAGCCCTCGACAGTGCGCGCATACTCCTGGTCATAGTGGATGCGGTGGCCGTTGAAGGTGAGGGCCGAGTAGCGAAACAGCACAGTGGCGTCGCAGGACCACGCCGAGGCCGCGTCTTCGTCGCGCGGCGCTTGGGGCGGCTGCGGACGCGGCGCCTCCGGCGGCGGGTCGGTCCGATAGACGATGTCCTGCTCCTCGGTGACGGCGAGTCCAATCGCGCCTGAGATCTCGTGGCGCACGGTGACGAAGCTGAGCGGGCCTTGGCGCCCCTGTTTGGCGGTGACCGCCGCGATGGTCGAGCGCTGCTCGGCCGGCGCGCCGAGCGGCAAGGGCGCGGCGAACCGCAGACGCCCGCCAGCCCACATCCGTCGAGGCTCGGGGCATTTCGGCAGGAAGCTGCCGGTCGCCGGATGCCCATCGGGGCCGAGAGCGCTGCGGCGTGCCGCCTCGCGAAAATGCATCCAGTGCCAAAAGGGCGGCAGGGGGTCTCCGAGACCGGGTGCGGGGCGGTCGAGCTCAAGCGTCGCCACCAGAGCCTGGGCGGCGAACGGGTCCATCGGATCCGCGATCGTGCGGCTCCGGCCGATCCAGGCCTTCGGGTCCTCCATGGCTTGCTCCCTGCTCTATGCTCGGCTAGCCCTAGCGCATGATCAAGGGACCGATCCAGAGCCTGGACCACCTGGTGCTCACCGTCGCGGATATCGGGCAAACCGTTGCCTTTTATCGCGACCATCTCGGCATGCGCGAGGTGGTGTTCGGCGAAGGCCGCCATGCGCTCGCCTATGGCACACAGAAGATCAATCTGCACCAGGCGGGGCATGAGTTTGAGCCAAAGGCAACGCGCCCGACCCCAGGCTCGGCGGATCTCTGTTTTCTGGTCTCGGAGCCGGTGGCGGCATTGGCCGCGCGGCTGGAGAGCGCCGGGGTCGCCGTGATTGACGGCCCTGTGGCACGAACCGGGGCCACGGGGCCGCTCACCTCGATTTATGTCCGCGACCCGGACGGCAACCTCATCGAGCTGTCGAACCTCAGCGCCCCCTGAGCGCGCACCACACGGAGCGTGCCTCGGATACGAGCGGCGCATTTGCCGCGGGTCCCTCTTCGCAGGGGCACAACCGCTTATTGACACCCAAATGGGCCCTCCCTATGGTCCGCCGCGAACTCGCTGGAGTGTGCCGGCGGGCCTTGGATGGGGTGTGTCATGGGCGCGTCAGACCGCCGGGGCAAAACCCTCGAGACGCTCGGCGACCGCATCGAGGCGGCGCGCGCGGCTCAGAGGCCCAAGCGCTCCAATTCGGGGGATGAATACAAGGCGGGATCTGTCGCCTGGAGAATGGTTACCGAGCTCGTTGTCGGCGTGATGGTCGGCGGGGCAATGGGATGGGGGCTGGACAGTCTGCTCGGCACTTTGCCGCTCTTTCTACTCGTGATGGGGATCTTGGGCTTTGCCGCCGGCGTTCGCACCATGCTGCGCTCGGCCGAAGAGATCCAGCGGATGGAAACGGCCGAGGCCGCAGACCCAGATCCCAAGGCGCAGACGGAACGAGAGGGCTGAGGCGATGGCGGCAGGCGAAGACGGCAGCTTCATCCATCCGATGGACCAGTTTCTGGTCAAACCGCTGTTCATCAGCGAGGGCAACACTGGGTTGCTCACCATCACGAACTCGACCCTGTGGATGGCCATTTCCGTCGCGGCGATAGCGCTGTTGACGATCACGGGCACCCGCGGGCGGGCCCTGGTGCCGACGCGGACCCAGTCGGTGGCCGAGCTTCTCTACGGCTTTGTGCGCCAAACGGTTCAGGACGTGGTGGGCGACGAGGGGATCAAATACTTCCCCTACATTTTCACGCTCTTCACCTTCATCCTGTTCTGCAACATGCTGGGCATGATCCCTGGCAGCTTCACGCCGACCAGCCACATCGCGGTCACGGGCGTGATGGCGCTGACAGTGTTTGTCACGGTCACGGTGATCGCCTTCGTGAAGCACGGGACGCACTTCCTGATGTTCTTCTGGCCGATGGAGGCGCCCGGATGGCTGCGCCCCATCCTCTGCGTGATCGAGATCATCTCGTATTTCGTGCGCCCGATCAGCCATTCGGTCCGTCTTGGCGCCAATATGCTGGCCGGCCACGCGGTGCTGAAAGTGTTCGCGGGTCTCTTTGCCATGATGCTGGCCGGAGGGCTTGGCGCGCTGGCGGTGCTGCCGCTCGCGGGCATGGTGGGTCTGACCGCGCTCGAGTTCCTGGTGGCCTTCATCCAGGCCTATGTCTTCATGATCCTGACCTGCGTCTATCTCAACGACGCGCTGCATATGCATTGAGGTCTAGGATCACCGACCTTCACCCTTTTCATCCAGAGGAGAGACGAGATGGAAGCTGAAGCTGCGGCCCTTTTGGGCAAATACATCGGAGCGGGTCTGGCCTGTCTCGCCATGGCGGGTGCCGGCATCGGTGTCGGCCACGTCGCCGGCAACTTCCTGGCGGGTGCGCTGCGCAACCCGGCGGCGGCCAAAGAGCAGACCGCGACGCTCTTCATCGGCATGGCCTTTGCCGAAGCGCTCGGCATCTTCGGCCTCGTCGTCGCGATGCTGCTGCTCTTCGCGGTCTGATCGAGCGCCTCTGAGGGCGGGCATCCGGCCCGCCTCAATGACAGCCACGCTCCGCCCACCGGCGGAGTGCCACGCGATCTTCGGAGGGCGCCATGGCGACCGATTCCCACGGGGATGCCGCGAGCGGTTCGGGCGGCTTGCCCCAGCTCGACTTTTCGACCTGGCCGAGCCAGATCTTCTGGTTGGTGATCTCGCTGGTCATTCTGTACCAGTTGATGACCAAGATCGCGCTGCCGCGGATCTCGAGCGTGCTCGAGGAGCGCGCCGATGCCATCGCGGACGACCTCGATCGCGCCGAGGAGTTCAAGCGCAAGGCCGAAGAGGCAAGCCTTGCCTATGACCGCGCCTTGGCCGAAGCCCGGACCGAGGCTCAGGCGATCGCCGCCAAAACGCGCGCCGAGATCCAGAAAGAGATCGACGCGGAGATGGCCAAGGCCGACGAAGAGATCGCCGCCCGCGCTGCCGAGTCCGAGCGCCGGATCAAAGAGGTCCGCGACGATGCGCTCGCCAGCGTCGGCCAAGTCGCCGAGGAGACCGCGGCGGCCGTCGTCGAGGCCGTGCTTCCTGACGCCATGGATGCTGACGCCGTGAAGGCTGCGGTCCAGGCCGAGCTCGGCTGAGGAGGATCGCATGCCCTTCTACTATGACAGCAATGTGGTGGTGCTGATCAGCTTGGTGCTGTTCTTCGCCATCCTCTACCGCTTCGGCGTACACACCATGCTGTTCAGCGCGCTCGACGCGCGAGCGAACCGGATCAAGAACGAGATCGACGAGGCGCGGCGCTTGCGCGAGGAAGCCCAGGCCACATTTGCCGAGTTCGAGCGCAAGCAAAGAGAGGTCGCCTCGCAGGCCGAGGACATCGTGACTCATGCGCGCGAGGAGGCTGAAACCGCCGCGGCGAAAGCCCGCGAGGAACTGAAGCAGTCGATCGAGCGCCGCCTCCGCGCCGCCGACGAGCAGATCGCGATGGCCGAGCAAAGCGCTGTCCGCGCCGTGAAGAACCGGGCCGTCGAGGTCGCGGTCGCCGCCGCCTCTCGCGTCATCACCGACCGCCTCGGCGACGCCAAAGCCGATGCGCTGATCGACGACTCGATCAAGGCCGTGGGCGCGCGCCTCCACTGACCGCCCGCTTGAACCGGAGCGCCAGGACTCGGCGCTTCGGATCCTATGGCCTCAACGCCACCTCCGAGACCGTGAGCGCCACCGGGCCGAAAGGCAGGGCTATAAGCCCATACGTCCGAACTCACGCCGACGCAGGATAGGCACCAAATCGCTTCCGAGCACAACACCACCCAGGCCGTATCCCGGTTGTGGAACAGGTGACGCTCTTGGGGAGGCGACAAGTCTCCGCTTACCGTTAGCCGCCCGGTCATCCGTTCCACATCCGCATAGCCATGGTTCAACGCGTTGTCATGGCTGTGCAGAAACAGCATCAGCAGTGCGCGGCGAAGCACGGACGCCCAAAAGCCGCGTACCCCGATCACGGGATCATTGCCCGCCTGATGGAAGCTGAAAACGCCCCGTGAAAACATGGACCCAACCTAGTCGGACGTCGCACCTTTGCGGGGCAGTGCGTCTAGAAAGCCGCCAACGCCACCCCAAGAAGGTGCAAGGCGCTTTGACCGCACTCCCCCACATGGCGGGTTACATCGCGAGACCTTGAGTTGCGGCACATGGCTCAGGCCCCTCGAAACGGAGCGCTAGGACGTGGCGTTTAGGGTCGGCTGGCTCGAACGGCACCTCCGAGACCGTGAGCGCCACCGGGCCAAAGGGCAGACTAAGCCCGATATAGTCTCCCGCTCCCCACGAAATGCGTCCATCGAAGATCACCCAGACCCGGTCTCGGTTGGCAAACCCGTGCCGGTCTCGCGGCGCTTCGGGCGCATCGCAAACGGGCAGCCGCGCCGCAGAGGCTCGCACCGTGGCGTCCATGTAATCCGGGCTCTCGATCCAATGGCTGTAGAGAAGCTGTGGGCTGCGCCGAAACACCGTTGGCTCGTGGCCATTCAGCTGGATCACGGTATCGGTACCGGCCGCGTGCAGCCGCACGGAAGGCATCTCTGACACCAGCGTCTCTGGTGGCTCGACGAAATGGCCGTAATCGCTGTTCTCGTCGTCCCGGGCGCAAGGCCCGAGCAGAACGCCCTTGTTCGACCATCCGCCCCAATGCCGGGCCAGCCGCTTTGGCAGACACACAAGATCGCCCGTGTCCCCCTCGATCCGGGTGACACGTCGGGATCTCGATCCGAATCGCAAGGTCTGCGGGCGCGCTTACTCGGCGGCTGCGTCCTCGCCCCCCTTGGGCTTTGGCGCGCGGTAGTTCGTCTTCTCGACGATGCGGGCCGATTTGCCCCGGCGCGAGCGGAGATAGTAGAGCTTGGCCCGGCGCACCTTGCCGCGGCGCACCACGGTGATCGCGTCGATCTGCGGCGAATAGAGCGGGAACACACGCTCCACACCCTCGCCAAAGCTGATCTTGCGCACGGTGAACGAGGCCGCGAGCGTGGAGCCGCCGCGGCGGCTGATGCACACGCCCTCGAAGTTCTGGACACGGGTGCGGGTGCCCTCGGTCACCTTCACGCCGACGCGCAGGGTGTCGCCGGGGGCGAAATCGGGAATGGTCTTGCCGAGCGCCTGGATTTGCTCGGCCTCGAGCTGCTGGATCAGATCCATCGGTCAGTCCTCATCATGCCCGCCGTTTGCGGCGGAGGTTTTGGTGCCCGAGAGCTCTCGGTCTCCCTCGGTGCCGTCTCGCGTCGCGAGATGGGCCCGCCAGAGGTCGGGGCGCCTTGCTTGTGTCAGCCTTTCCGCCTGGGAGAGCCGCCATTCGGCGATCCGCCCGTGGTGCCCGGAGAGGAGAGTCTCCGGGATCGGGCGCCCCTCCCAAACCTGGGGCCGCGTATAGTGCGGATGCTCAAGAAGCCCCCGCGAGAAACTTTCGTCCTCCGGGCTCTCGGCATTGCCAAGCACCCCGGGTCGGAGCCTCAGCACCGCGTCGAGCACGGCCATCGCTGCAATCTCGCCTCCGGAGAGAACGAAATCGCCGATCGAGAGCTCCTCGACCCCGCGCGCCTCAAGCACGCGCTGATCTATGCCCTCGAACCGCCCGCAGAGCAGCACCGCACCCGGGCCGTCTGCCAGCGCCCGCGCGCGCGCCTGATCGAACGGCTGCCCGCGCGGAGAGAGACACAAAATAGGCCGCCCTTCGACCCGTCCAGGGCCCGAGCGAACCGCAAAGTCCAGTGCCGCCGCAACGACATCGGCCCGCATCACCATGCCAGGCCCGCCCCCCGCAGGGGTGTCGTCCACAGTGCGGTGCTTATCGCGTGCAAATCGGCGGATGTCTAGAGCTTCGAGCGTCCACAGCCCCTGGTCGAGTGCCTTGCCCGTCAGTGAAACGCCGAGCGCTCCGGGGAACATCGCCGGGAACAGCGTCAGCACGGTGGCGGCAAAGGCGCCGGGGCGTCGGCGGTCCTCCATCAGAGGCCGGGGCTGGGCGCTGACCACCGGTTGGCGCAGGCCATGGCTCCGCGGCGCCTCGGGGTCCGAGGGCCCGCTCATGCCAACACGCGTCCCCCCGGCGCAACCGACCGGCGGCCCAATGGCTCCGAAAAGCGCAAGCGGTGGCCGTCGGGATCCGAGAAGACCGCGTGGCGCTGGCCGGTGAAGGCGCCGCCGAGGCGATACCAGGCCTCTTCGGGCTGGCGAAAGGCCGCCAGACCCGCGCGCTTGGCCCGCTCCAGCAGCGGTGCGAGGGCCTCGACCATCATGTCGAGATGCACCCCGCATCCGGACTGCACTGCGGGCACGATCCGCCATGCATCCGGGCCGAGCGCCTCGAGCATCACCCGCTCACCGCCGAGATCCAGCAGGGCAAAGCCCGCCCGCTCGTGCAACAATGAGAAGCCAAAGATCTGCGTGTAGACCTGCAAGCTCCTCCGGAAATTGCGGCAATAGAGTTCGGGCACGAGACGGGGCGGCGGCGTCATTCTGCGTCCTCCTCCAGGTAGCGGGGCGGGTCGACCACCACGCGGCCAAGCGCAAGATCGATCGTGGGCACCGAGGCCCGGGTGAACGGGACCAGCAGGCCGTCGGTTCCGGGTGCTGCGATCTCGAGCACGTCGCCGGCGCCATGGTCGTGAACCGCACGGATCTCTCCCATCTGCGCGCCGCCGGTGTCGACGACTTCGAGCCCGATCAGATCGGCGTGGTAGAATTCATCCTCGGGCGCTGCGGGCAGGCGGGCCCGCGGCACGAACAGTTGGGTCCCGCGAAGCGCCTCGGCCTCTTCGCGGGTGGCGATCCCCGACAGCCGCGCGGCAAACCCGCCTTTGACCTCACGAGTGATCCGCACCGTGAAGGCGCGGTCATCGGCGTCGAGAACCGGGCCATAGGATGCGATCGCCCGCGGCTCTGAGCAAAAACTCTTGAGGCGCACCTCGCCGCTCACGCCGAAGGCCCCGGCAATGGCACCGACGCAGATCATGGGCTCGCGCTCAGCCGCCATGGCAGGCCCTCCCGCGGCCGCGCGACGGCGCCAAGCGGCCGCGCGCCACAAACCGCGGCGCGATCCTCAGGACTGCGCGCGCCCGCAAGAGCACCGGCAAACCTTTGCAGACAGCGACCATACGCGTGCCCTCTCCCAATGCCTCACTCGGCGGCAGCTTCCCCAGCGGGGGCGGCCTCGGCTTCGGCGGCGGCGTCGGCCGCGGCCTGCGCCTTCTCGGCCCGCTCCTTGGCGCGCTCGGACATCTTTTTGCCGGGCTCGGCCTTTTTGGGGTTGTTGCGGGTGGACTTCGGCAAAACGTCGGCCGCTTCAAGGAAGCGCGCGATCCGGTCGGTCGGGGTGGCGCCCTCGCCCAGCCAGTGCTTCACCCGCTCGAGATCCATGGTCACCCGCTGCTCGCTGTCCTTGGGCAGCAGCGGATTGTAGGTGCCCAGCCGCTCGATATAGCGCCCATCGCGGGGCATGCGGCTGTCGGCCGCGACGATGCGGTAGAACGGGCGCTTCTTGGAGCCCCCGCGGGCGAGACGGATTTTGATGGCCATATCTTGGTCCTCTTGTTCTTTGGTTCGTCGTGGTTTCGATGTGGCAGCGGAGGCTCAGCGCCCCCCGTCCTCTTGGAACTGCCGGTGGTGGCGAATCACTTCGTCGATGACGAAGCGCAGGAACTTCTTGGCAAAGACCGGGTCGAGCCCGCTCTCGGTCGCCAGGCGCTCGAGCCGCTCGATCTGGCGGGCCTCACGCGAAGGATCGGCAGCGGGCAAGGCGTGCCCGGCCTTCAGCCGCCCGACCGCCTGGGTGCAGCGAAAGCGCTCGGCCAGCGTGTGCACCAGGATGGCGTCGAGATTGTCGATCGAGTGGCGGAGCTCCGCCAGCAGGGCCTCGGCCCGCGCGGTGTCATCGGTCATGCCATCGCCTCCCTTTGGGTCCGATCGGGGTGGGGCAGCGCATAGACGTCTCGGGTCGCGCCGTCGGGAAAACGCTCGCGCGCGATGACCCATCCGCCGAGGCGCCGGGCCAGCGCATGGGCCGCGGCGTTCTCGTCGCGCATATGCGTCTCGACCGGATCGAGGCCGAGGACGTCATAGCCCCAGCGGATGGCGGCAACGGATGCCTCGGTCGCGAGACCCGCGCCGCGCGCCTCTTCGGCCAGCCACCAGGTCAGCTCGTGCCGTGGCCAGCCGGGCGGATGCACGAGGCCACACCCCCCGACCGCCTGCCCATCCGACCGGCGCTCGAGGATCCACTTTCCGTGCCCCCGCAGCGCCCAATGCCCGCGATCCGCCGCCAAGCGTTGGAACGCCTCATCGGGGCGCAACGGCCCGCCATAAAAGGCGCTCGGCCCATCGGCGCGACCCAGGAACGCCGCATAGAGCGCGTGGTCCGCGGTCTCTGGCGCACGCAGGATCAGCCGCGGAGTCTCGAGCACCGGGATCATGCCGCCACCTCGGCCAAGGCTGTTGGCCCGCGATGCCGATGCACCCCAAGAAGGACGTCGCCCATCTGGAAATCATACTCATGCACCGCCCCCAGGCGCTCGGCAACGCGGAGCGAGGGGCCGTTCTCGGCCACGATCGAACTGACCGCCGTCGTCCAGCCCAGATCCTCATAGCCAAAGCGCAAAGCGCGCAGGGCCGCCTCGGTGGCATAGCCTTTGCCGAGTGCACCGTCGCACAACATCCAGGTGATCTCAGGCTCAGGAAAGCCCTCTGGGAACCACGGACCGGCAAGGCCGACGAATGCGCCGCTCGCCTTCTCCTCGAGCGCGAAGGGGCCATAGCCGCGCACCATCCAGTGGCCGGAAAAGACGGCAAACTTCCGCCAGGCCTCGGGGCGCGGCGCCGGGCCGCCGTAAAAGGCAGACCGCTCGCTGGCGAAGAACGCCGCCACGGGGGCGAAATCCGTCGCCTCGCGGAAGGGGCGCAGAACCAGGCGCGCGCTGTCGATCGTAGGGATCATCGCGCGCCCTCGGGGCCTGGATGGCGATAGACGAAATCGATCTCGTCGGCTTTCTCGGCCGCAGGATCGAGCACGGCGCCCATCCGCTCGGCCAGACGGATCGACCGGGCATTGTCGGGCTCGATATAGCTGACCAGCGTCTTGGTCCCGTATACGCGGTAGTCATGGTCCCTGGCGGCCATGGCGGCCTCATAGGCCAGGCCCTTGCCCTCCGCCTCGGCCCAGATCAGCCAACCGAGCTCACGCTCCGGGAATCCCTCGGGATGCCAGACGCCGACCTGTCCCAACGAGCGATCGGTGCTCTTCAGCGTGACCACCCAAGGACCATAGCCGTGCAGGGACCAATGCCCGGCCTCGACGGCAAAGGCCTTCCATGCGGCCAACCGTGTCTGCACCCGCCCGACATATTGGGCGCGGTCCGAGGTGATGAAGCCGAGATAGGACTCGAAGTCCTGTGGCTTGGGCGGGCGCAGCACCAGACGCTCGGTCTCGAGAACAGGGCCGCTCATGCCGCCACCCCATGGCGCCAGATATTGCCGCCAAGCCGCGCGCTGGCCTCGGCGTCGATCCGAGCGCCGAGCCGCGCGGCCAGCGCGTTCGAGGGCGCGTTGCTCACCCGCACGCAGCTCACGAACTCGGGCATGAGGCCAAGGCCCCAGTCGCGCACCGCCGCAGCGGCCTCGGTGGCATAGCCTTGCCCGCGCGCCTCCTCGGCAAAAAACCAGCCGAGTTCGGGTTCCTCATCGGCCCACTCATAGCCGAGAAAGACAAAGCCGAGGCCCGCAGCATCGGCGCGCCGCAGCACTGTGAATGGCCCATGCCCGTGCAGCAGCCAGCATGCGACGCTGCCGCAAAAGGTCTCCCACGCGGCCGCCGGGCTGGCCGGGCCGTCGAGATATTCGGAGCCCGGCCCGGCCGAGATCCGCGCCCACAAAGGGAAATCGCCGACCTCAGGGGCCCGGAGCCGCAACCGCTCGGTCTCGAGAACCGGCAGCGCGCCGGCATAGCACCGGGCGGCCTCGGCCGCAGCGCCAACTGGCGCCTGGGTGCAAGCGGCCAGGGTCATGCCGCAGCCGTGTTCGGGACCGTGTGGCGGTAGACATGGATGCTGGGCGCCGTCGCGGGCCGGACCGCCGCCTCGTCCCACACGGCGCCGAGACGCTTAGCAAATCCGATCGAGCGGTCATTGGCCGGCGCGATATAGCTCACCAGGCTGGCCGGGCGGACATGGCGCAGGCCCCAGGCAAGCGCCGCCTCCGCCGCCTCGCGGGCATAGCCGCGGCCCTCGGCCTCGGCAAAGAGCGTCCAGCCGATCTCGACTTCTGGGTTCTTTGGCGGATGATGCAGACCCACGGTGCCGATGGGCGCGCCCTCGGCCTCGACCATCCACCAGCCAAAGCCCTTAAGCGCCCAGTGGCCGGGCTCGGCGGCAAAGATCTGCCAAACCTCGGCCTCGGATTTGGGCCCACCGATATGCTCCGCACGGTCCGAGGCATAGAACGCCACATAGGGCGCGAAATCCGTGCGCCGATGCCCGCGCAGAACCAGTCGCTCGGTGGTGAGGACCGGCACCTCGGTCATTTCTTCTTCCCGAATCCCGAGAGGCCCGGCGGCAGCGGCAGGCCCGGTTTGACCGGCCCGCCGAGCCCTGGCAGGCCGCCGGGCAAGCCACCCGGCCCGCCCATGGGCGGCAGGCCCGGCGCCGCGCCAGACGCTCCGCCCGGCATCCCCGGCATCATGCCCGGCGGCATACCGCCCTTGCCCATCAGCTGGCCCATCAGGCCGCGCATACCGCCTTTGCCCATACGGCCCATCTTCTTCATCATGTCCGCCATCTGGCGGTGCATCTTCAGCAGGCGATTGACGTCCTGCACCGCGAGGCCCGAGCCTTTGGCGACCCGCTCCTTGCGGCTCGCCTTCATCAGATCGGGCTTCTTGCGCTCGTCCTTGGTCATCGACTGGATGATCGCGATCTGGCGGCGGATCACCTTGTCGTCAAAGCCCGCCTCGCCCATCTGCTTGGCCATTTTGCCCATGCCGGGGAGCATGCCCATCACCCCTTGCATGCCGCCCATGTTCTGCATCTGCTCGAGCTGGTTGCGCAGGTCGTTCATGTCGAAGCGGCCCTTTTGGAACCGCTTGAGCATGCGCTCGGCCTCTTTCTGCTCGATCTGCTCCTGGGCCTTCTCGACTAGGCTGACGATGTCGCCCATGCCGAGGATGCGGCCCGCAACCCGCTCCGGATGGAACTCCTCAATGGCGTCCATCTTCTCGCCGAGGCCGACGAATTTGATCGGCTTGCCTGTCACCGCGCGCATCGAGAGCGCCGCACCGCCGCGCCCGTCGCCGTCCATGCGCGTCAGTACGACACCCGAGATGCCGATGCGCCCGTCAAAGTTCTCGGCCGTGTTGACCGCGTCCTGGCCGGTGAGGCCATCGACCACCAGCAGTGTCTCGTTTGGCTTGGCAGTGTCGCGGACCGCCTCGACCTCACCCATCAGCTCGTCGTCGATCGAGAGGCGGCCGGCGGTGTCGAGCATCACCACGTCATAGCCGCCCAGCATCGCCTGCTGCTTTGCCCGCTTGGCGATGGCGACCGCGTCCTGGCCCTGGATGATGGGCAGGGTGTCGACCCCGATCTGCTTGCCGAGGACGGCCAGCTGCTCCATCGCCGCAGGCCGGCGGGTGTCGAGCGAGGCCATCAGCACCCGCTTGCCGTCGCGCTCCTGGATCCGGCGGGCGAGTTTGGCGGTGGTGGTGGTCTTGCCCGAGCCCTGGAGCCCGACCATCAGGATCGTCGCGGGCGGGCTGTCGATCTTGAGCGCACCGG
Organism: Pseudomonadota bacterium; assembly: GCA_039187815.1. Lineage (GTDB taxonomy): Bacteria > Pseudomonadota > Alphaproteobacteria > Rhodobacterales > Rhodobacteraceae > Thermohalobaculum. The sequence goes on from JBCCZI010000003.1 coordinate 57,996, forward strand.
GCTCCGGGTCGTCGCCCGCCAGCATGCGCACCATCTCGTCATGGACGATCTTCACGACCATCTGGCCCGGCGTGACCGATTTCAGGACCGATTGGCCGGTCGCCTTGTCCTGGATGTCCTTGATGAAGGACCGCGCGACGGGCAGCGAGACATCGGCCTCGAGCAGCGCCACCCGGATCTCGCGCATGGCCGAGGTGACATCGGCCTCGGTCAACGCGCCTTTGCCGGTCAGCGCACCAAGGGCGCCGGAGAGGCGGTCGGACAAGCTCTCGAACATGCACGCTCCTCGTCGCCAGGGGGCCGCAAATCGACCCGGCACAATGCCACACGCGCCGGTGGGCGCAACGCGCTGACCGACGGCGATCCCGCACCATGCGGGACCGGAAAGCCTGTGCTCTCCGGGATGCGCGCGTCCTACGCCCATGGGACCACACTGTCAATGCGCGAGATCAAGCCAGAGGCCGCCCGTTTGTGCATACTGCGCCCATCGCCCCCAAAGGCCACGGCAGAGTGCGAGGCAGAGATGTTTCACAAGATCATGGTTCCGGTCGATCTGGACCAGCCCGACATTGCAGACCGCGCCATCGAAGCCGCCAAGCGCATAGCGACGCTCAGCCCAGAGGCACAGATCATGATCATCGCGATCGCCACAGATCCCAGCAGCCCGGACGGCGCCGAGGAGGAACAGCGGCTCCAGGCCTATATCGATGCTCACCGCGCAGAGACGGCCATGGACGGCGTGCTGACGCTGGGCGGGCGGGTGCCGAGCGAAATCCGCTATGCCGCCGAGGAGATGGGCGTCGACCTCATCGTCATGGCCAGCCATGAGCCGCGGCTGTCGGACATGATGTTCGGCTCACGCTCGGCCTCGGTGGCGCTGCACACCCAGTGCTCGGTGATGGTGGTGCGCTAGCCGCTTTTCCGGCCGCGCCATGCACGCTATAGGGCGGCCATGGTGACCGTCGCCGCATTCTACCGTTTCACGCCGCTCGGGGCGCCCGAGGCGCTGCAGCGCCCGCTGGCCGCTCTGGCCTGCGCATCAGGGGTGCGCGGCACCATCCTGCTGGCCGAAGAGGGCGTGAATGGCACAATCGCGGGGCCCGAGGCGGGCATCGAAGCGGTGATCGCCCATCTCCGCACTCTGCCCGGCTGCACCGATCTGCCCTGGAGGCGCAGCCATACCGAGGCCCAGCCCTTCCGCCGCCTGAAGGTGCGCGTGAAGCGTGAGATCGTCACGCTCGGCGCCGGCGCGGTCGATGCCCGCCAAACCGGCCGCCATGTGGCGCCCGAGGATTGGGGCGCCGTCCTGGATGATCCGGACACCGTCGTGATCGATTGCCGCAACCGCTACGAGACCGCCATTGGCGGCTTTGCGGGCGCGCTCGATCCTGGCACCGACGGCTTCACCGAGTTCCCCGCCTGGTGGGCCGAGGCCGGGCCACGGCTTGCGGGCAAACGGATCGCCATGTATTGCACCGGCGGCATTCGCTGCGAGAAGGCCTCGGCCTGGCTGCTCGACCAAGGCGTTCCGGAGGTGCTGCAACTCGATGGCGGCATCCTCGGCTATCTCGAGCGCATGCCAGAGGCCCAAACGCGCTGGCAGGGCGAATGCTTTGTCTTCGACGACCGCGTGGCGCTCGACCACGCGCTGGCCCCGGGGTCCCACAGCCTCTGCCATGCCTGCGGGCGCGCCGTCAGCCCCGAGGACCGCGCCCATCCCGCCTGGCAGGACGGCATCAGCTGCCCCGCCTGCATCGACGAATACAGTGATGCCGACCGTGCGCGTTTTGCCGAGCGGCAGCGCCAGCAGGCGCTGGCCAGGGCCCGCGGCGCCAGCCATCTGGCCGGCACGGACTGAGCCGCACAGGCCCCCCGGGACAGGCGGACAATCCGGCGCGAGATTTCACGCGCCTGCGCGTAAAACCGGTTGCTTCCCTGCCCAGGCGGTCTGCTAGGGTGAGCCCAACAACAAGACAACAGGGAGGGCTGCGGTCATGCTGGGACAGATGCAGGACTGGCCGCTGCGGATTGGCGCGATCATCGACCACGCCGCCCGCTATCACCCCAAGCGCCCGGTCATCGGACGCGGCACGGACGGGACGATCCAGCGGACCGACTGGACCTCCGTACGGACCGACGCCCTCAAGGTGTCGCAGGGGCTGAGACGGCTCGGCCTGCGGCCGGGCACGGTCGTGGGCGCCATGGCCTGGAACAGCCCGCGGCACATGACCTTGTGGTACGGCGTGCCCGGGTCGGGATGCGTGCTCCACTCGCTGAACCCGCGGCTGTCCGGCGAGCAGCTCACCTATATCATCGGGCATGCCGAGGATGCGGCGGTCTTTGTCGATGCCGATCTGGTGGGCGTGCTCGAGCCAATCGCCGCCAAGCTGCCCGGTGTGCGCCATTGGATCGTGCTGGCCGAGAGCGGTGCGATGCCCGAGACCTCGCTGCCGGGCGCCATCGCCTATGGCGATGTGATCGGATCCGAGGACGGCGACGCCGCCTGGGAGCCGGTCGAGGAGGGTCATGCCTGCGGGATCTGCTACACCTCGGGCACCACGGGCAAGCCGAAGGGGGTCGTCTACTCCCACCGCTCGAACGTGTTGCACGCCATGGCGATGATCCAGCCGGACATGCTGGGCCTCTCGAGCCGCGACACGATGATGCCGGTGGTGCCGCTGTTCCACGCGAACGGTTGGTCGAGCGGCTATTCCTCACCCATGGCGGGCGCCGCGATGGCGCTGCCGGGGCGCTGGCTCGACCCGGCCAGCCTGCTCGAGATGATCGCCGAAGGTGTCACCATCACAGCCGCCGTGCCGACCGTCTGGCTGCCGCTGCTGGCGCATCTGCGCGAGCACGGGGTCGGGCTCGCCTCGCTGCAGCGGGTGGTGATCGGCGGCTCGGCCTGTCCCCGCGCGGTGATCGAGGCCTTCCAGAACGATTATGGCGTGCAGGTGCTGCATGCCTGGGGGATGACCGAGACCTCGCCGCTCGGCTCGTTCAGCTCGTTCAAGCCCGAGATCGCGGCGCTGGATGCCGAGGGGCAGATGGCGGCGCAGCTCTCGGTCGGGCATCCGCCCTTCACGGTCGATCTCGCGCTCCGCGACGAGGCGGGCGCTGTGCTGCCCTGGGACGGCCAGACGCCCGGCCAATTGCAGATCCGCGGCCCCGGCGTCGTCGGGCGCTATCTGAAGGCCGAGGCGCCCGCGATCGATAGCGAAGGCTGGTTCGACACCGGCGATGCGGCCACCATGGACGCCGATGGCTATGTGCGCATCACCGACCGTTTCAAGGATCTGATCAAGTCGGGCGGCGAGTGGATCAGCTCGATCGAGATGGAGAACGCCGCGGTCGGGCATCCGGGCGTGGCCGAGGCGGCGGCCGTCGCCATGCCGCATCCGAAATGGGGCGAGCGGCCGGTGCTGGTGGTGGTGGCCAAGGACACCCCGCCCCCCGCGACCGAGATCCTGGCGCAGCTCGAGGGCCATTTCGCCAAATGGCAGCTGCCGGACGAGATTCTGTTCGTCGATGCCATTCCCCATACGGCAACCGGCAAGATCTCAAAACTGACCTTGCGCAAAAGCCTCGAGGCCGAGGGCTACCAGCTGCCGGACCAGCGCTGAACGCTCAGCGCTGGGATTTCGATTTGCCGAACAGCTGCGCCATGGCCATCAGCAGCGAAGTGATCGCGATCATGATGGTTGAAATCGAGGCGATGGTCGGATCGATCTGATCGCGCAGCGCGTTGAACATGTTCCGCGTCAGCGTGGCGTTGTCGCCGCCCGAGATGAACATGGCCACCACCACTTCGTCGAACGAGGTCAGGAACGCCAGGAGCGCCGCCGTGATCACCGAGAACCGGATCTGCGGCAGCGTCACCGTCATGAACGCCCGCGCGCGGGAGGCACCGAGGCTCCGCGCCGCCATCTCCTGGTTCATATCGAAGCTCTTCAGCCCCGAGGCGGTCACGATCAGCACCAGCGGCAGCGCCAGCAGCGTGTGGGCCAGAACCACACCCGCCAGCGTGTAGAGGATCTGCAGCTTCACATAGATGTAGAACGCCCCGATCGCGATCAGGATCAGCGGCACCATCATCGGGGTGATCAGCAGCACAAAGACCAGGCGCCCGGCCTTCATCTGGCTGGTGTGGAGCCCATAGGCCGCCATCACGCCGATGGGGGTGGCCAGCAGCATGGTCAGCACCGCCGCCATCAGCGAGGTGCGGGTGGCGGCCATCCACTCGGGCGAGCCGAAATAGTGCCCGTACCATCGCGTCGACCAGACCTCGGGCGGGAACTCGAGATACTGGCTGTCCGAGAAGGACATCGGCACCACGATCAGCGTCGGAGCGACCAGCAGCACCATCATGATGCCCGAGAACACATAGAGCCACAGCCGCTGGCCATGGGTGATCTGCGTCTCGGAGGCCGGACTGTCGAGCCAGGCGCGCATCAGTGGCCTCCTCCGGCCAGCTGCTCAAGCTTGAGGAACCGCGCCGCCACCCAGAGGATCGCGAGCGTCATCACCAACAGCACAACGCCCAGCGCCGAGGCCGCGCCCCAGTTGACGAAGAGCTCGATATTGGAGGCGATCTTCATCGAGACCATGATGACCTTGCCCCCGCCCAGCACCGCCGGCGTCACGAAGAAGCCGAGGCAGAGCACAAACACGATCAGCGCACCGGCGAACAGCCCCGGGATCGAGAGCGGGAAGAACACGGTCCAAAAGGCGCGCGCAGGCCCGGCCCCCAGATTGGCCGCAGCCTTGAGATAGTCGCGGTCGATCGCCTTCATCGAGCTGTAGACCGGCAGGATCAGAAAGGGCAGCATGATGTGCACCATGCCGATCAGCGTGCCGGTCATGTTGTGCACGAACTTCAGCGGCTCGTCCCACAAGCCGATGTCCATGGCCCAATCGTTCACCAGCCCGCGCTTTTGCAGCAGCACGAGCCAGGCATAGGTGCGCACCAGCAGCGAGGTCCAGAACGGCAGCAGCACCGCGATCAGGCAGAGATTGGCGGCCCGGTCCGGCAGCTGGCTGAGGAAATAGGCGAACGGATAGCCAATCGCGATACAGATCAGCGTGGTCAGGACGCTGACCTCGAAGGTCGTGTAGAATATCCGCGCATAGGATTTGCGCTCGAGCATCCGCTCATAGTTCTCGAGGCTGAACGACCCGTCCGCTCCGATGAAGGACACGAAGAACAACCAGCCGACCGGCACCACCAGGATCACCAGCACCAACAGCAACGCCGGCGAGCAGAGGCCGAAGAGCGCCATCCGCTCGCGCACCGCGTCCTGGCGCAGGCCCTCGGAATTGTCGTCGGCCTCGGCGGCGCGGCCGCTGGCGGGGAGCGTGGCCTCGACCATTTCAGTGCTCCCCATCCGCGATCAGCACGGTGTCGCGGGCATGGAGGCCCAGCGTCACCTGCTCGCCCGTCTTGGGCAATCCGGCAAAGGTGTCGCGCCGCACCACATCGCGGAGCGTGAGCGCTGTCCCATCCTCGAGCCGGGCGCAGAGCAGATAGCTGTCGCCCTGATAGACCACGTCCTCGACCGCCGCGGCAAAACGGTTGATCTCGGGCCCCGTGTCGTCGGCGACGATCTGCAAGCGCTCGGGCCGCAGCATGACCAGCAGCTTTGACGTGTCGGGCGGCGGCGTATCGGTGGCCAGCGGCCGTCCCTCGTAGAGGATCGCGCCATTGTCGCGCGTGGCCGGCAAGAACGCCGACTCGCCGATGAAGTCCGCCACAAAGCGGTTCGCCGGACGGTCATAGATCTCGACCGGGTCGCCGAGCTGCATCAGCCGGCCGTGATTGATCACCGCGATCCGGTCCGACATGGTCAGCGCCTCGCGCTGGTCATGGGTCACATAGACCGTGGTCATCCCCAGCGTCTCGTGGAGCTGGCGGAGCTCGATCTGCATCCGGTCGCGCAGCTTTTTGTCGAGCGCCGAGAGCGGCTCGTCCATCAGCAGGATGCGCGGCTCGAACACGATGGCGCGGGCGAGGGCCACGCGCTGGCGCTGACCGCCCGAGAGTTGGGTGATCTTGCGCTCTCCATAGCCGCCGAGCTGCACGGTCTCGAGCGCCCGCTCGACCCGCTCGGCCGCTTGGGCCCGCGGCACCCGGCGCAGTTTGAGCGGATAGCCGACATTGCCCGCGACCGTCATATGCGGGAACAGCGCATAGTTCTGGAAGACCATGCCCAGATCGCGCTGGTGCGGCGGCGTGCGGATCATCTCCTGGCTGCCAAAGCGCAGACTGCCGCGGTCGGGTCGGGTGAAGCCCGCGATCACCATCAGAAGCGTTGTCTTGCCGGACCCCGAGGGTCCGAGCAAGGTCAGGAACTCGCCGCTGCGGACATCCAAGTCGACGGCGTCGAGCGCATGCACATCGCCGTAGGTCTTGGTCACACCGCGCACGGTGATCGGCAGGGCCTCATGTGCCTCAGACGCCATCGCACTCTCCGAATCTAGGGAGCCCGGGGCGGTCAAGCGCGCCCCGGGGCAAGCCGGCTCACTCGGTGAGCATTTCCTGGTACATCTCGGCCGCGATGGTCTCCCACTCGGCATACCAAGCCAGATCGACCGGCACCTGCTTGGAGGCGTTGTCCGGGTGCGAGGGCAGCGCCTTCAGGGTCGCCTCGCTGGCCGTCGAGATCGCATAGGCCGCCTTGTTGGTCGGGCCATAGGTGATGTGGAGCGGCAGGTTGGCCTGGTATTTCGGCTTGGAGATCTCGGCGAGGAACTCCATGGCCGTGTCCTTGTTCGGCGCACCCTTGGGAATGGCAAAGCAGTCATAGTCGAGCAGAGCCTGATTGAAGCTGTAAGCGACCTTGGCGCCGTCCTTCAGCGCGTTGTCAAAGCGGCCGTTCCAGCCGGTGGTCATGTCGACCTCGCCGTCCTTCATCAGCTGGGCGTGCTGAGCGCCCGAGGTCCAGAACACCGAGATATGCGGCTTGAGCTCGCGGATCTTGTCCAGCGCGCGCTCGATGCCCTCTTCGGAGCCGAGCACCTCATAGACCTGCTCGGGCGGCACACCGTCGGCCAGCAGCGCCGGCTCGAGCGCCCCGGCCACCTTGCCGCGATAGGCGCGGGTGCCGGGGAACTTCTCGACATTCCAGAAATCCGCCCAGTTCTGCGGGCCGTCCTCGCCATAGGTGTCGGTGTTCCAGGCATAGACGGTCGAGAACACATCGCCGCCGACGCAATAGTCGGTGAAGAGCGTGGGGTAGAACTCAGAGACGTCGATCACGCCATAGTCGAGCTTCTCGAGCAGCCCCTCGGCCGCCGCCCGTGCCGCCGAGCCCGAGCCCGAGGCCACGATGTCGAGCGTCACGGCCCCGGTCTGCACCTGCAGGCGCACATCGGACATGCCGCCATAGGTCTCTTGCTTCACGACAATGCCCGTATCGGCCGCCGCCGGCTCGAACAGCGCCTTGGACTGGGCCTCCTGATAGGAGCCGCCCCAGGACGCGATCGTCACCGTCTTGTCGGCCGCGAGCGCCCCCGTGGCAGCCAGAGCCGCCGTGGCGACCGATGCAAAAATCAGATGTCTCATTGTGTTTGTTCTCCCTGTTACGCATTCCCGGGCGAGGGGTCCCCGCCCGGTCGTCGGATTGGATCGAGGCGCGCCCCGCTCCGTCCGGATCTCCGCATGGTTCACGCGGCTCCGGCAGTCGTCAGGCGCGCAGCCCTCCGGCATTCTTGCCGGTCCCGCCAGCGGTACCAGGCGACGGTCGCCGGCAGGAACCACGGGCGGCCCGCATAGAGCGGGCGCGTCGGAAACGGTAGGTCGTCAAAGGCAGTCTGTCCCTCGGCACGGCCCAGAATGCGCTGACCCATCCGCATGCCCAAATAGCTCGCCATACCCACGCCCGAACCGCAATAGCCCATCGCATAGTGCATGCCGTCCTGCACGCCGCAATGCGCGAGATGATCGAAGGTATAGGCCACGAAGCCATTCCAGGAGTGAGAGATCCGCGCGGTCGCAAGCTCGGGGAAGATGCGCACCATATCGGCGTGCAGGCGCGGACCGCTGAGCCTCGGATCCGTCTCGCCCGAGGACACGCGGCCCCCAAACACCAGACGCGTCCCATCGGGCGAGGGACCGTAATAGTACACCACCCGCCGCGTGTCGCTGACGATCCGGCCCCGGGGAAACAGCCGCTCGACCGTGCCGGGCGCCAGAGGCTCGGTGGCGATCACATAGCTGCCGATGGGGATCACGCGGCGCTGCAGCCAAGGGGTCAGGCCGGCGGTGTAGCCATTGGTGGCCACCGCCACGGCCCGAGCGCGAATCGTCCCGAGTTCGGTCGTGACCTCGAACCCGTCGCGCTGGCGCTCGACCGAGACTGCCGCACAATGGGGCACCACTTGCACGCCGCTGGCCAAGGCCGTCATCAACAGACCACGGTGATAGCGCGCCGGATGCAGCCGGGCAAAGGTCGGATAGACCACACCGCCGTGATAGAAGGCGGTGTCGATCTCGGTCCTCTGGGCGTCGCGGGGCAGCGCATGGGCCTCGATCCCCTCATCGCGCATGGTCTGCTCGGCTTTGCGCGCCAGCGTCTCATAGGCCGCGGGCGTATGGGCGGCCAGCACCTTGCCGACCCGGGCAAAGGCGCAGTCGATGCCCTCGGCCTGCAGAAAATCCTCGAGCCAATCGAGCGCGGCCGGGCCTTCGGCGCGGATGCGTCGGGCGCGCTCGGACCCCAAGCGTCGCGAGAGCTCGGCGAGGGAGGGCTTGATGCTGCTGCTCACCTGGCCGCCATTGCGCGTGCTACAGCCCCAGCCCGGGTCGCCCGCCTCGAGCACCACGGTGGAGCGCCCGCCCCGCACCGTCTCGAGCGCCGCGTTCAGGCCGGTATAGCCCGACCCGATCACGACCACATCGGCCCGCTCAGGCAGCAGGCGCGGCAGGGCTGGCGGCGGCGGCACCGCCTCGCCCCAATAGGGCGCCGCTAAGAAATCTTCGGTGAACAGGCCGGGCGACGCCCCGCCAGGGTCATCGCTTGTGCGCGCCACAATCCGGGTGCTGCGCCGAGGCTCTGTCATCGCGCCACTCTCACAACCTGCCGAAGGGAAACGGAGCCGCACGGCATCTATTATGTCAACTGAATTCGCCTTATGCTTTTATAAACAACCTTTATTCGTGGCCAACCATGCATCTCAAGCTGCGCCATCTCGAAGTGCTCCGCGCATTGATGGAGGCGGGATCGGTATCCCAAGCCGCCCAGAAGCTGAACGTCACGCAGCCGGCGGTCAGCGTGGCACTGGCGAACCTCGAGCGGGATCTCGGCTTTCGGCTGTTCAACCGCGCAAAGGGCTTCTTTGCGCCCACGCCCGAGGCCCATTTGCTGAACGCCGAGGCCGAGCGAGGGCTGATTGCTCTGGCCCGTGTCGAGCGCCGCGCCGCCGAGATCCGCGCAGGCACGACGGGCAATCTGAGCATCGCCAGCAACGGGGCCATGGCGATCAATCTGCTGCCGCGCCTGATCGCCGAGCTCCAGGCCGAGACGCCGGGGCTGAACATCGACCTTTCGGTGCACGGCTCGCGCCAAGTCGCGGCCCTGGTCAGCGGCGGGCAGATCGATATCGGGCTGATCGACACGCCGGTTCCGGTCGCCGGGCTGGTGGCCGAGATCTTTCGCCTGCCCTGTGTCTGCATCCTGCGCGCCGATGATCCGCTGACCAAGGTGTCTACCGTAACGCCAGATCTCATTGCCGGGCGTCCGGTCATCGCGATCACCGGCGAGCATGCGGTCGACCGCCAGCTCGACGGCTTGCTCGCCACCGCCAAGGTGCGGGTTGAGCGGCGGACCTCGTGCTCGTACTTTGCCATCGCGCGCAGCATGGTGGCGGCCGGCGGGGGCCTCGCCCTGATCGACGGTATCAATGCGCGGCTTGCCCTGAACGACGGTGTGATCTGGCGGCCCTTCGCCCCGCAGATCGACTATGAGCTCGCCATGATCGTCGCGGCGGGTCCCGAGATGCACCATCACGGCGCGCGCTTCATCGCCCGCCTCAAGCACCATCTTGCGAGCGGATGAGCGAGCGGGTTCTATGCCGCAGCCACAAACGCCCCGATGCGAGAGGGGGACGCGCATGTGCATCGAGATGCTCTCTGCCTCCGATACCCGGCGTGAGAAGCGGTGCCGGGATCAGGAGCCATGAGCGAGCCCCCCGCCGATCCGCGCACGACCGGCGATCCCGAGATCGCCCGGAAGTGGCTGCTCGCCTTCCAAAAGGCGCATCCCGACATCGTCGCGGCCACGCCGCCCAAGGGGCAGATCCGCGGCATCGATGCCTATGCACGGCCCGAACTGCTGCACCAGGTGGTGGCGCAGGCGCTGGAGATCCATCGCCGCCGCCATGGGCGCTGGCCGATGCCCCATCGCCTCGAGCGCACCGCCGATTGCTTCTTCGCCGACAAGTTCTTTGGCGCCTATCCCATCGATCCGAACCCGGCCGACAAGCTGAATGCCGCGGTCTGGCTGCCCGAGCCGCTGTCCGGGCTGGTGCGTGTGGCCGAGCGGCCGTGGGTGGCCGACGCGCCCGGTCTGCCTCCGGACGATTCGGTACCGCCTGGGCGCTGGATCCTGAAACTCGGCCTCGGCAATGCCACCAATGAGTGGATCGACTGGCCGCCAAGCGCCAAAGAGCGCGCCCGTCTCGACGCCCTGACGTCCGAGTGGTTCCAGGGTCGCTACGGCGTCCGCTGGGGCGAATGGTGGTACGCAATTGGCAAGCAGCGGCTGTTTCTCGAGCAGGACCTCACCGAGGCGCGGGCCGGGCGGCCAGAGTTCAAGCTGTTCACCCGCGGCGGGCGGGTCGTGATGATCCGAGCCATCTTACACCGCAAGGCCCAAGGCCTGCCCAATGGCGAGCGGTTCTATGACGCCGCATTTCGGCCGATCAAGGGGCAGTCCGTCGGCTATGCTCCGATGGCGAGCCCGCCGCCCGCCTCGGCCGAGCGCATGCTCGAGGCCGCCGCCGGCATCGGGCGCCATTTCAACCGCATGCGGGTCGATTTCCTCGACACCGGGGACGAGCGGCCCTGGCTGAACGAGCTCACAATCGGCGACGTGAACGCCCGGCGGATCATGACGCCCGATCTCGACTGCAGCTTCCGCCGGCTGATGTTCGAGTGAGCGTCAGACCGGCTCCCGCTCGGCCAGGAAGCTGCGCAAATCGACCAGCCGTTTGCGCTCGAGCGAGACATAGACGAAGGCCATATTGGTGCGCTCGGCGATCATCTCGCCGGGATAGGGCAGATAGCTGAGCTCACGCGAGCCGAAGGAGGGCGAGGCGCTGCCGACCTGCCAATCGCGGGTCAGCGTCACATCCACCAGCTTAAGCGACGGCCCGCCCGCCTCGTCCGCGATCTCGAGCGGCACGCCGGCGATGCGCAGATAGGCCGCCTTGTCGCGCGCCTCCTGAAACCCGTCGATAAACTGCGTCGCCAGCACCTGGAGATCGGCGGCCTGGTTCGCGGGCTCCATATGGCTGTGCAGATGGTCCGCCGCATGGTTGTGATGGTGGTGATGGTGCGGATGATCATGGGGCATCTTTGGCCTCCTGCTCCTCAAAGACCGCGAGGGCGGTGTTCAGCGCATTGATCGCGGACGGGAACCCGCCATAGAGCGCCATCTGCCAGATCACCTGGGCGATCTCGGTCTGGGTGAGGCCCGCCTTGAGCCCACCCTCGATGTTGACGCGCAGCTGCGGTGCGGTCTGCCCGCCCAGGGCCGTCAGCGCCGCGATCGTGGCGATGTAGCGGTCGCGGAGTGGCAGGCCCGGGCGGCTGTATTGCCGGCCATAGGCGAAATCGACCGCGCTCTCGGCCATGCCCGGCAACAGCGCGCCATAGCGGGCCTCGAGTGCGGCCTCCATCCCCGGATTGAGCTCGGCCACCAAAGCGCGGCCGCGGGCGAGGGTGTCTGTCATCGCGCTCAGCCCTTGTTCGACCAGCGATGGCCCTCGAACGCGCCGTGCGGGATGGTCACCGGCTTGTCGATCAGCGCCTTGTGCTTGCCGAGCGTGCCGGCCGAGACCATGGCGCCGAGCACATCGACGATCACCCGGGTCCCCATCAGCGCGGTGATGTCCGAGGTGTCATAGGGGGGCGAGACCTCGACCAGTTCCATGCCGCAGATCCCTTGGGCTGCGACCTTGGAGGCGAGCGCCAACGCCTCGCGCGGCAGGAACCCACCCGGCTCGGGCCAGCCGGTGCCGGGCACAAAGCCGCAATCGATGCTGTCGATGTCGAAGGACATATAGACCATGTCGGCCCCGTCCCAGGCCATCTCGAGCGCCATCTCGGCGGTCTTGTCGATGCCCATCTTCTCCATATCGCCCATGGTGATGATGTTTGTGTTGCGCTCGCGGGCGACCTTCACCGCCTCACGCGGGACCTGCCAGCCGCCGATGCCCACCTGCACCAGGTTCTTGGCCGGTACGTTGGCCAGGTTGGTCGCGTGGAACCAGGGCGTGGTGTGCATGCGCTCGTCCAGGTCCTTTTCCTGGATATCCGCATGGCGGTCGAAATGCACGATGCCGATGGTCTTGGAGGTGCACTCGGCGATGCCGCGCACACAAGGAAACCCGATCGAGTGGTCGCCGCCGATCATGATGGGCAGCGAGCCCGAGGAGAAGACATGGCTGACCGCGCGCGAGATCTGGTCGAAGCTCTTCTCGAGATTGGCCGGGATGGTGAACACATCGCCCGCATCGCAGAGCGTCATCTGTTCGCGCAGATCGACCCCGATCTCGTAGTTATAGGGCGTGTAGAGAGCGGAGATCTTGCGCACCCCCTGGGGTCCAAAGCGCGTGCCCGGGCGATAGGTGGTGCCCCCGTCAAAGGGGATGCCGAGCACGGTGGCGTCATAGTGCCCGACCTCGGTGACGTCCTCGGTATAGGGCGCCTTGAGGAAGGTGTTGATGCCCGCGTAATGGGGCAGCTCGCCGCGCGCAAAGGTCGGGATCGACTTGTCCTCGATGCTGTCGGCGCCGGTCAGGCCCATGCGCAGCGCCCAGGCGCGCTCCTCGGCCCAGCGCCCCTCGGGGATCTCGGCCTCGGCGCGGGCTGCCTTCCAGCCCTGCAGTTTGGTGAGGTCCGGGTGGTGGGCGCGGGCCCGCTCGGGCCGGCCGAGTAGGGCCGAGAGATCGGCGCGCGGCGCGTGCCGGCGGGGGCAACGGGGGCGGGGATGGCTCACGGGGTCGGCTCCTCGGCTGGTTGAGAGATGGCGGGCTTTTGGATCAGGCCCTGGCCGGTCGGCAGGCTCAGAATCTCGAACCCGAGCTCCTCGGCCAACGCGTCGAAGGCCCGATGCTGCACCGGATAGCCCTCATAATTGTAGTCATCGAGCACCACATAGCCGCCCGGGGTCATGCGCGGCCAGAAGTGGCGAAAGGCGGCAATCTCGGGCGCGGCGTTGTTCATGTCGATCGAGAGAAAGGCGACCGGGCCGGTCTCGACGCCCTCGAGGCTGGCGGGCACCGAGCCTTGGACGAAATGCACCCGCTCGAACTCGGCGAAATTGCGTTTGACCGCATCGATATTGGTGCTCTTGTAGAGGCCGAGGCGCCCGTCTTCGGCCTCTTCCGGCGTGACCAGCGCAGGATCGAGCCCCTCGAAGGTGTCGAACAGCCACGCCTCGCGGCCGAGCGCGTTCCAGCCGAGGCGCTGCATCACGGCGGCCATCAGGAACCCGGTGTTCACGCCGCACTCGACGAAAGTGCCGGGCAGGCGAGCGCATTGCTGCGCGGCCCACAGCACCACATGGAGGCGCCAGCGGATCTTGGGGTGGCCGGGGCTCGCCGCCTCGCCGCGCGCGAGTGCCGCCTGGAAGGCGGGGTCGTCGAGAAAGGCGGTCTGGTTCCAGGTGGCAAGCCGGTCCTCGTGGAAATAGCCCGGGCGGTACCAGTGCAGCACCATGCCGAGCTTGCGCAGCAATCGTTTGGCCGGGCGCTTGATCGGTCGCAGATCCACCATGGCGTGCCTCGCTCTATGATCCGGGCAGCCTCTGGAATGGGATGCCTCCATCCCGAGCATCGATATCGTAAGTGATCGTTGCGCCATAGGCCTCTGGTGCATCGGGGTCCCAGCGCACCTTGTCAAAGACCAGAACGCGGTCGCCGAGCTTGAAGCCTTCGGAGAGGTCATGGGTCACCATAAAGACGGTCATGCCCGTCTCGGCGCGCAGCTCGAGCAAAAAGTCGTGCATGCGCAGCCGCGTGCCCGGGTCGAGCGCGCCGAAGGGCTCATCGAGCAGCATGACCTGGGGCCGGCCGGCCAGCGCCTGGGCAATGGCTAGGCGCTGCTGCTGGCCGCCTGAGAGCGCGGCGGGGTACTTCTCGGCCTCGGCGCCGAGGCCGATGCGCTCGAGCACCTCTTGGGCGCGGCCCGCCGCCGCCCGCCGGCGCCCGCCGAAAAACCGGGCAAGCCATCCGCCCGCGCCCAGGTCCTCGGCCGCGATCAGATTGTCGCGCACGGTCATGTGGGGAAAGACCGAATAGCGTTGAAACACGACGCCCCGGTCGCGGCCAGGCTCGCGCGCCGGTGGCTGTCCGGCGATGCGGATCTCGCCCTGGCTCGGCGTCTCTTGGGCCAGCAGCAGGCGCAGGAAGGTGGATTTGCCGCAGCCCGAGGCGCCAACGATCGAGACGAAGGCGCCCTCCTCGACCTCGAGCGAGATGCCCTCCAGCACCGGGCGGAACCCATAACTGTGCACCAGGCCCTGGACCGAGACGAGGCTCATCGCGTCTCACCCGCCCATGGATAGGCGCGCCGGGCATAGAGCCGCAGCCCTTGGTCGATCAGGAAGGCCAGCAGCGTGATCCAGACCACATAAGGCAGGATCACATCCATCGCCAAATAGCGCCGCACCAGGAAGATACGGTAGCCAAGGCCCTCGGTGGAGGCGATCGCCTCGGCCGCGATCAAGAACAGCCAGGCGGGGCCGAGCCCGAGCCGCACCGCCTGGACCAGCCGCGGCATCACCTGGGGCAGCACGACGCGCACCGCGATGGCCCAACTCGAGGCGCCGAGCGTCTGGGCCTTGACCAGGATCTCTTGCGGGATCTCCGCCACCCGTTGCGCGATGTCGCGGATCATGATGGGCGCGATGCCGATGACGATGAGCGCGACCTTCGAGACCTCCCCAAGCCCGAAGACGATGAAGAGGATCGGCAGGATCGCGAGCGGTGGGATCAGCGACAACGCGGCAAAGAAGGGCGACAGCCCGGCGCCCGCATAGGGCAAGAGCCCGCTGAGCACGCCAAAGACCAGAGCCGCCACCGTGGCGATGCCGACGCCGAGCGCCAGGCGCCAGAGGCTGGCGGCCGTGTCCTTCCACAGCAGGATGTCGCCCGAGCGGCGGTCGGGCTCGGAGGCCAAGCGCACCGCGGTCGTGCCGATCTGCTCGAGCGAGGGCAAGAGCTTGTCCGCCGGGTTGTCGGCCCGCCGGATGTCCGAGGCGACCGCATAGGCCAAGAGCAACAGCACGAAGGGCAGCAGGCTGAGCGCCAGCGCCCCCACCCGGATGGGCTTTCGGTTGATCCACCGCATGGGGAGCGCCCCCGGGGACAGGCCCCGGGGCCGTGGCCTCAGAGCGCCCCGTCCGCAGCCATTTGCATGTATTCGGTCGCGAAGCGGAACTTCACATTGTTCGCATCCCCCGTGGTCGAGCCATCGGGATAGGCGACGCCGACGAAATCCGCAGAGGGCGCGCCCTCGCCAAGGATCCCCTTGTCGAACAGGAACTCGGCGACGCTCACCATGGTCTTCGGCAGATCCGCGCCCTCGGTGAAAGCGACCGCATCGGCGGGAGCATAGAACATCTCGGTCGAGGCGAGCTGCGCCTTGTATCCGGCGAGATCGGTGCCCGAGGCCTCGGCCATGGCGGTCAGAGCGGCCTCATCCCCCGCGGCCATCAGGGCCATGGTCTCGTACCAGGCGCCGACCATGGCTTTGCCAAAGGACGGGTTGGCCTCCAGCACCTCGGTGTTGACCACCATCAGATCGATGATCTCACCGGGGATGTCCGAGCTGTCGAAGACATTGGTGGCGTAGCCGCCCTCGAGAATCGTCGAGACCAGCGGGTTCCAGGTGACGACCGCGGCCACATCCGGCGTGGTGTAGGCCGCGACCATATCGGCGTCGGACGTGTTGATGACCGCCTCGAGATCGCGCTCGGACAGCCCAACGCTGTCAAGCCCGCGCGCCAGCAGATAGTGCGAAACCGACAGCTCCACGAGGTTCACTGGCTTGCCCTTGAGGTCGGCGAGCCCGCCCTCTTTGACCAGCACCGCGTCATTACCGTTCGAGAAGTCGCCAACGATCAGCGCGGTGGTGTCGATGCCGCCACCCGAAGGGATCGAGAGGGTGTCCATATTGGTCGCCGAGACCCCGTCAAAGGCGCCGGCGGTGTATTGGTTGATGCTCTCGATGTAGTCGTTGATCTGCACGACCTCGATCGAGATGCCGTATTTGTCGGCCCATTTGTCGATGATGCCGCTGTCGGACATATAGCCCCACGGCATCCAGCCCACATAGATCGACCAGGCGACGCGGAACTCGGTTTTCTCCTGGGCCAGCGCCGGGACGGCGGCGAAGGCCGCGGCGGCCACGGCAATGGCGGCGGTCAGGGATCGGAAGGATCTCGGCATCAGGCACGCTCCCGCTCGTCTCGGCTGCGAAACGGGCCGACCGGCGGAGACGAGCCGGGCGCAGGTCGGTCCGGCGCAGTGCTCTCCCGGGCTTTTCCCCCGCCGTGTGCCCGACGCGAATTTGCGCAACCGGGTGTCGCCTCTCGGACCAGACGCTGCCGCGCAGCCGGAACCCTAGACGACCTGCGATGAGGGCGATGCACGATGCGTGCCAGACACGCGGCCCCCTGCCATAGACCCACGATGGCAGGGCCCCGTCGCACCGCCGGGCCCCTGAGTGATCAAAAAACCAGCGGACCGGTGACCAAGACTTAGGCGCGCATGTGGGCACCATTGGCGTCATAGGCCGGCGCGCCCAGAACCTCGGCGCCGTAGCGCTCGCCCAGGATCTCGACCTCGAGGCGGGTGCCGGGTGTCGCCGAGGCCACCTGCACATAGCCCATCGCCATCGAGCGCCCGACCCGGTGGCCATAGCCGCCCGAGCTGACATAGCCGACCGCCTCGTCGCCAAGCAGAATCGCCTCGTCGCTGGCGACATCGATCCCGTCCACATCCAGCGTCATGGTCACGAGCTTGCGGGCCGGGCCGGTGGCGCGCACGGTCTCGGTGGCCTCGCGACCGACGAAGTCCTTCTTCCAGTCGATGAAGGCGTCCATGCCGCTCTCGACCGCGTCGAAATCCGGGCGGTATTCCAGCGTCCAGACGCCCCAGCCCTTCTCGAGCCGCATCGACATCAGCGCCCGGGCCCCGTACCAACGATATCCGAGATCGGCGCCCGCCTCCTCGATGCTCTGGGCCAGGCGCAGCAGATACTGCGGACGGCAATAGATCTCGAAGCCGAGCTCGCCCGAGAAACTGATCCGGTTGAGCAGCGCGGGCACCCCGCCCACCGAGACCAGCCGGCAATCGCGGAAGCGCAGCGCCGTGCCCGACACATCCTCCCGCGTTATACGGGACAACAGCGCGCGCGACTGCGGCCCCGACAGCGCGATGCCGTGCCAATCGTCCGAGATGTTGGCATAGGCGACATCCTGGGGCCGGCTCTGCTCGAACCAGCGGCGATGCGCCTCTTGCATCGCGCCCGAGCCAATCAGCCAGAAGTGATCCTCGTCGAGACAGGCCACGGTCAGATCGCCGTAGAGCCGGCCCTTGGGCGTGAGCATTGGCGTGAGGGTCAGCCGCCCCGGCCCTGGCACCCGGCCCGCCAACAGGCGGTCGAGCCAGGCGCGCGCGCCCGCACCGCGGATCTCGTGCTTGCCGAAATTGGCGATCTCGATGCCGCCGACCGCCTCCTGCACCGTCTTCACCTCGCGCGCCACATAGGCATGCGAGCGGCTGCGCTCGAAGCTCGGATCCTCCCAGGCATCCGCCGGGCCGTCCCCGAACCACAGCGCGTTCTCGAGCCCGAAGCCCTGGTCCATGCGCGCGCCCTTGGCCACCAGGCGGTCATAGAGCGCGGTGGTCTTTTGGAGCCGGCCCTTGGGCAGCGTCTCATTAGGGAAGGTCATGACGAAGCGCCGCTCATAGTTCTCGGTCGACTTCACGGTGCCCCAATCGGGCGTCGCCCAGTCGCCAAAGCGCGCGACATCCATGGCCCAGACATCGATCGAGGGCTCGCCATGGATCATCCACTCGGCCATGGTGAGGCCAACGCCGCCGCCCTGGCAGAAGCCCGCCATCACACCCACTGCGACCCAATAGTTCGTCATGCCCGGCATCGGCCCGATCATCGGGTTGCCGTCGGGGCCGAAGGTGAAGGGGCCGTTGATCACGTCCTTGATGCCGGCCTCGCCGATGGCGGGGATACGCTCAAAGCTCATCTCGAGCCGGTCGGCGATGCGGTCGAGATCGGGCGGCAACAGCTCGTGCCCGAAATCCCAGGGCGTGCCGGCGACCTTCCAGGGCGTGCCCTTGGGCTCATAGGTGCCGAGCAGCATGCCCTCGCGCTCTTGGCGGAAATAGATATTGGCCTCGTAATCGATGCCCGAGGGCAGCCGGGTCGGGTGGGTCGCCACGGCATCGATCCGGTCGGTCAGCAGATAGTGGTGCTCCATGGGCTGCACCGGCAGGGCGAGGCCCGCCATCTGACCCACCTCGCGCGCCCAGAGCCCGCCGCAGTTGACCACGATCTCGGCGTTCAGCGTACCCGTGGGCGTGGTGACGTCCCACGAGCCGTCCGCGCGCTGCGTCGTCGCGGTCACCGGCGTGTGGGTGAAGTACTGCCCGCCATGCACCCGCGCCGATTTGGCAAAGGCATAAGTGGCGCCGGAGGGATCGAGATCTCCGTCCTGGTCGTCCCAAAGCGCGGCCAGATAGTGCTTGGGGTCGATCAGCGGATGGCGTTCGGCCACCTCCTTGGGGCTGATGAACTCCTGGTGCAGGCCCATATAGCGGGCCTTAGAGCGCTCGCGTTTGAGATAGTCGTACCAGGTCTTGTTCGACGCGAGATAAAAACCGCCGGTGATGTGCAACCCCACCGAATGGCCCGAGGTCTCCTCGATCTCGCGGTAGAGGTCGATCGTGTAGCTCTGCAGCCGGCTGATGTTCGGATCCGAGCTGATCGTGTGGATCTGCCCCGCCGCGTGCCAGGACGAGCCCGAGGTCAGTTCGTTGCGTTCCAGCAGCACCACGTCTTTCCAGCCGAACTTGGCCAGGTGGAACAGGATCGAGCAGCCCACCACGCCGCCGCCGATGATCGCGACCTTGGCATGGCTCGGCAGGGCTTTGGCGGGCGCGGGCTCGTCGGTCTGGATCTCGGGCATGCGGCTCTCCATGGGCGATCTGCCCGACAGCTTAGCCATGGCCGCGCGGGGGGTGACTGCAAAAAACCTGACCTCTTGTCGCCCGAAGGCGACCTGCGGCCCCTTGCGCCCGGCTGCCGTGCGCGCAACCATTGGCCGGTCGACCGAGGAGGCAGACATGACGGACCGGCTGAGTGCGATGCTGGCGGCGATTGACGCGGCGAACGCCCTGGACCCGACGCTGGAGCGCGATGGCGCGGCCGAGCAGCCGGCCGCCCTGCTCTATGGCCAGCGGATGAGCGCCGAGCTCGACCGCCTCGCCCCCAACGCGCCCGAGCTGTTGCGCATCGCCGCCCGCGGCCAGCACATCGAGCGCTGGAAGATGCCGCGCACCGCGTATCCCGAGGGGCGCGCGGGCTATCTCGACTGGCGCCGCGCCCAGGCGGTCTTCCATGGCGAGCGGGTGGGCGGGCTGATGGCCGAGGCCGGCTATGCCCCCGAGGACGGCGCCCGCGTCGGCGCCATGCTGCGCAAAGAGGGCATCAAGCGCGATCCGGAGGTGCAACTGCTCGAGGACGTCATCTGCTTTGTCTTCGTGCGCTGGTATCTCGGCGCCTTTGCCGCCAAGCATGCCGAAGAGGACGTGGTCCGCATCGTCGGCAAAACCGCACGCAAGATGTCCGGGGAGGCACGCCGGCGTATGCTGGCGGAGTTCGACCTTGCCCCCGTGATGGCTGCCGCGATCCGCCCCTGAGGGCCTCGCCCGCCCCATCGCAGGTGCCTCTTGACCTTCCAGTTGATGGAAGCCCCACATGCCCGTATGTGGGCGCGTGTGACAGGCTGCGGGACAGGTATGGCATCGGACGTGATCAGCATTGGCATCGAGGGCATGCATTGCGCCGCCTGCTCTGGGCGGGCCGAGCGCGCGCTGGCCGATGTGCCAGGCGTTGCCCGCGCCTCGGTGAACTTGCTGACCCACCGGGCCGAGATCGAGTTGGCGGGCGCCACGGCGGATGCGGTGATCCATGCGGTCGAGGCGGCGGGCTTCCAGGTGCCGACCGCCGAGGCGCAGATCGCCCTCACCGGACTGCAGTGTGCCGCGTGTGTCGCGCGGGTCGAGGCGCGGCTGCGGCGCATCCCAGGCATCGTCTCGGCCGAGGTCAATCTGGCCACGGAGCGGGCCCGGATCCAATGGACCGGTGCGCGACCCACGCGGTCGATCCTCGAGATGGCTCTGGGCGAAATCGGCTTTGGCCTCGGCGCCGATGTGGGCGAGGATCGGACACCAGCGACCGCTGAGCCGGACTGGCTCGGCCGCGATGTGTTATTGGCCGCGGGGCTCAGCCTGCCCGTCGTGGCGCTCGAGATGGGTGGCCATCTGATCCCGGGCCTCGCGCTCTGGGTCGAGCAGAGCCTCGGGCAAACCACCAACTGGCTGGTGCAAGGGGTGCTGACGAGCCTGGTCCTGCTCGGCCCGGGACGGCGGTTCTTCACGACCGGCGTGCCGGCGCTCTGGCGCGGGGCGCCGGACATGAACGCTCTGGTCGCGCTCGGCACGCTGGCCGCCTGGGGGTTCTCGACGGTGGTCCTGCTCACACCAGGGCTCCTGCCAGCCGCGGCCCGCGCGGTCTATTTCGAAGCGGCGGCGGTGATCGTGACGCTGATCCTGCTCGGGCGGTGGCTCGAGGCCCGCGCCCGCGCCCGAACAGGCGAGGCGGTGCGGCGCCTGATCGGCCTCGCGCCCAGCACCGCACGGGTGCTGCGCGGCGGCGCCGAGATCGAGACCCCGGTCAGCGCCCTGATCCCGGGCGACCAGGTCCGCGTGCGCCCGGGTGAACGCCTGCCCGTCGACGGCGTGCTGCTCGAGGGCCGCTCCTTCATCGACCAATCCATGCTCACCGGCGAGCCGCTGCCGCTGGAGGCTGCTCCGGGCCAGAGGCTGGTCGGCGGAACGGTGAACGGGGCGGGCGCGCTGACGCTGCGGGCGACCCGGGTGGGCGCAGACACCGTGCTCGCCCAGATCGTGCGGATGGTCGAGGCCGCCCAGGCCACCAAGCTGCCGATCCAGGCCGTCGTCGACCGGGTCACCGCCTGGTTCGTGCCCGCCGTGCTGGCCGTGGCCATGCTGACGGTGCTGACCTGGCTGGCGCTGGGACCGGCGCCGGCCGTGCCCGCCGCCCTGACCGCCGGTGTGGCGGTACTGATCATCGCCTGCCCCTGCGCCATGGGGCTGGCGACACCGACTTCGATCCTGGTCGGGACGGGGCGCGGGGCCGAGCTCGGCGTGCTGTTCCGCGGCGGCGATGCGCTGCAGGCGCTCGGCCAGGTCGACGTGGTGGCCTTTGACAAGACCGGCACGTTGACCGAGGGACGCCCGGTGCTCACCGATCTCGTGACGCTGGACGGCGTTGCGGAGAACGCCCTGCTGACCGCCATCGCCGCGGTCGAGGCCCGCTCGGAGCATCCGATCGCCCGCGCTGTGGTGGCCGAGGCCGTGCGGCGCGGCCTGGAGTGGCCTGAGGCGGAGGCGGTCGAGAGCCTGCCCGGCATCGGGGTTCGCGGTCGGGCCGCGGGGCGCCGGGTTCTGGTCGGATCGGCGCGGCTGCTCGAGCGTGAGGGGCTCACGGTCGATCCGGCCTTGGCCGCGCGCTTTGGAGCCGCCGGCAAGACCCCGCTCTTTGCGGCCATCGACGGGACGGCGGTGGGTGCCATTGCGGTCGCCGATCCAGTCCGGCCCGAAACCGCCACCGCCCTCGCCGAACTCCGCGCTCTTGGGGTCGAAATCGCCATGATCTCGGGCGACACCCAGGCGACAGCCGCTGCGATCGGCGCCGAGCTCGGCATCGACCGGGTGGTCGCCGAGGTGCTCCCCGCCGGCAAGGTGGCCGCGCTCGCATCGTTGCGCGAGGGCGGCCGGCGCGTGGCTTTTGTCGGCGACGGCATCAACGACGCCCCAGCCCTGGCAGCGGCGGATGTGGGCATCGCCGTTGGCACGGGCACCGACATCGCCATCGACAGTGCCGATGTGGTGCTGATGTCCGGCGCACCCACAGGGGTTGCGCGCGCCATCGCCCTCAGCCGCGCCACCATGGGCAACATCCGGCAGAACCTGGCCTGGGCCTTTGGCTACAACACCGCTCTGATCCCGGTGGCCGCCGGAGCGCTAGCGCCCTTTGGCGGGCCGATGCTCTCGCCGATGCTGGCGGCGGCGGCCATGGCGCTCTCGAGCGTCTTTGTGGTCGGCAACGCGCTCCGGCTGCGCCGTTTCGCACCAGCGCCGCGGCGCGTGGCAGGGAGGCAGCCATGAACATCGGCGAGGTGGCGGAGCGCTGCGGCCTGCCCGCCAAGACGATCCGGTACTATGAGGATATCGGCCTGGTGCGCCCGGCGCGGAGCGAGAACGGTTATCGCAGCTTTGCCGAGCGCGATGTGCACAAGCTAACCTTCCTGTCGCGCGCGCGCTCGTTGGGGTTCAGCATCGAGGACTGCCGGGCGCTGCTCGAGCTCTACGAGGACCGCTCGCGCGCCAGTGCGGATGTCAAGCGCGTGGCCGAGCAGCATCTCGCACGCATCCAGGCCAAGATCGCCGAGCTCGAAGCGATGCAGGGCACGCTGGCTGATCTGGTGACCCGCTGCCACGGGGACGACCGGCCCGATTGCCCGATCCTGGAGGGGCTGGCGCGCCAGCGCGAGGCCTAGTCGGGCGCGGGCTCGCCCCGCCAAAAGGCCCCGGCCCCCGGATGCACTGTCAGCGCTCCGGGTCCGGGCGCCTCGGCCATGCCGGCATGGGAGAGCGCATCGACCACCTGCCACGCATGCGCGGGCGGCAGATCCGGCACCGCGACCAGCCCATACTCTCCGCCGAGCGCCGCGAGCCGGACGAGCGGCACCGGCGGATCGGCCTCGAATGGCGCGACCGCCCAGACCATGGCTTGCGCCTCGGCCGCCGAGAGCACCGCCACCAGCAATTGGCCCGTGCCCATCAGCGCCGCAATGCGCCGCGGGTGGGGGCCGCGGGCGACCCGCGCCCGGGCGGCCGGCAGTTCCCGCTCCAAGGCCGCAACCACCGCCTTGGCCAGGGTGTAGGTCTGCGGATCTCCCCGGTGCGCCCCGATCAACAGGTGCTTTTGGCGATAGACGACCCACTGGCCATAGGGCGTGTGCGCCGGAGCCGTCCCGGCAAGGCCCGCGGATGCGAGCCCCGCCAGAACCGCGCGTCTAGTCGGCATCGTCGACGAATACGTCCTTGTTCAGCACCGCGGTGACCACATAATTCGGCACGTCGACCACTTGGCCGATGCGCAGATCGACGGCCACGCTCGCCAGGATATAGGCCTGCTCGCGCGTCAGCCCGTGCACCCGCTGGATGTGGTCGATCATCGCCCGCAAGGCATGCCGCGCCGCCAGGGTCAGATCCTCGGAGAGGTTCGAGAGCCCCGCGATCGGCGCGCTGTCGAGATAGCTGTGATAGATCGGCACCTCGCCCGCATCCTTGAGCGGATAGCCAATCGTCTGGTGGAAGCTCGAGGGCTCCATGTTCTTGATCTGCGCCCCGCCCTCGACCTGCGGGCTGGTGATGGCGCTGCCGAGGCCCTTGCGGATCTCGGTGGTCACCGTGACCACGGCGCCGGTCTCGATGGCGGTGCCCGAGACCTCGCCATCGCCCTGGGCATAGTGCACATCGCCGATGAACAGCCCGCAGCCATCGACAAAGCAGGGGATCAGCAGCGTTGTGCCGACCTGCATCTGCTGGACGTCCATGTTGCCGCCGTTCTCGCGCGGCGGCACCGTGCGCAGACAGGTGTCGGCATGGCTGCCGTCCTTGCCGCAGACCGCGGCGGGAAGGGCGCCCGTGGGCTCGGGCGGCAGGGCGATGCCGCCGACCGCCGCCAGCTCCGCCTCCCGCGCGAGCCAGGCGGCCACCTCCGGCTCGCCCGGCATGGTGCCGATGGCGCCGGTGAAGGCCTCGTAGGGCACCGCGATCCCCGGCATGGCATCCGAGCGCGCATGGGTGCGGTCGAGCTTCCAGCCGACGAAATAGGGCTCGGTGAACTCGTCGCGCAAAAAGCCGAAGCCCGGGACGATCACTGTATAGCCGAACTCGTCCGGCGCGATGTCGACGATGGTGATGGCCAGCACATCGCCGCGCTCGGCACCCTCGATCGAGACCGGCCCCTGCATCGGGTGCACGCCCGAGAGATCGAGCGCGGCCACATCATCGGCGTTCGAATCGAGCGTGAGGTCGCTGTCGAGCGCGTCGCGCGTGTGGAACACGATGTAGTCCCCCGGGCTCGCCGCCGCGACCGAGGGGATCTCCGGGTGATAGCGGTTGAAGCAATTGGGATCATCGGCACAAAACGCGCCCTGCTTGTCGATCACGATCCGGGTCTGCCAGGTGACGTCGGTGGTGTCGGCCATCGCGCCGGCGGCCAGGCTGATCAGCCCGGCGGCGGCGGTGGCACAGCGCAGGTGTCGCATGGGCGGCCTCCTCTGTTGCGAATTGCATCATCCGCCAGGCACGCGCGCCAAGGCAAGCGCTTCCTCGCGCAGTGGCCATACCCGAACCAGGGGGACCGGTCCGGGTATGGCCCTGACCTCAGTGTGAGATCATCCAGGGCCGGCTGCCTGGCGTGCTCTTTGTGCCGTTCGCCGCGACGCGGGTCTTGCCGCGGCGGATCCGGCCACCGCTCTCGAACCCATGGGTGCGGGTCGATTTCGGCTCGTGCGCCGCCCGCTCATTGGTTTCGTGCGCATGGCGGACCCGGCTGTCGAGCACGCCCAGCCGCGGCATCGACAGCAGGACCCGGGCCGAGGCCGTCCCGCACACAGGGCACGGGCACGGATCGGCATAGGCGGTCATCGGCTGGATCGCCTCGAACGCGCCATGGGTCTCGCAGATATACTCATAGACCGGCATGGCTCAGAGATCCGGCGAGACCGGCACCGTCACCGATCCGTCGACGAATTTCGTCGGCCCGTCGGGGTTCGGCAGCAGGTCGTATTCAAAGATATCCGTCGGCAGCCACAGCGTCGCACAGGCATTGGGATAGTCGACGATGCCCGAGACATGGCCTTGCACCGGAGCCGTGCCGAGGATTGCCAGCCCCTGCTCGCGCGAGTAGCCGAATTTGGTCATGTACTCGATCGCGTTCAGGCAGGCCTGGCGATAGGCTTCGGTCATGTCGACATAGTGCTGCTTGCCGGCATCATCGACCGAGATGCCCTCGAAGATGATGTAGTCGTCGTACTTCGGCGTGGTCACCGAGGGTTTGAACATCGGGTTCTTGACGCCGTATTTGGCGATGCCGTCTTTGATCAGGCTGACCTTGACGTGCAGCCAGCTGGCCATCTCGATGCCGCCGCAGAAGGTGATCTCGCCGTCGCCCTGGCTGAAATGCGTGTCGCCCATCGAGAGACCGCCGCCCGGCACATAGACCGGGAAGTAGCAAACCGAGCCACGCGACAAATCCTTGATGTCGCAGTTGCCGCCGTTCTCGCGCGGAGGCAGCGTGCGGGCGGCCTCGGCCGCGGCGGCATCGCGCGCCTCGCCGGTCATCTTGCCCATATGCGCGGCCTGGGTGTTCGGCAGCTCGGCCAGTGCGGGCACGCGGGTCGGGTTGGTGTCGAACAGCGCCTTTTCACGCGTGTTCCAGGCGTCCAGCATCTTGCGGTCGGGCAGACAGCCGATCAGGCCCGGGTGGATCAGCCCGGCAAAGCGCACCCCCGGCACATGGCGCGAGGTCGTGAACATGCCCTTGAAGTCCCAGATCGTTTTCTGCGCCTCGGGGAACTGCTCCTGCAGGAAGCCGCCGCCGTTGTTCTTGGAGAACACGCCGTTGAAGCCCCAGAGGCTGCGGTTGAGCGGGCCCACATCCAAAAGCTCTACGACCATGAGATCGCCCGGCTCCGCGCCCTTCACGCCGATCGGACCCGAGAGGTAGTGCACCTGCGGCAGCTCCACATCGCGCACATCAGAGGCGTCGTCGTTGTTGGCGATCTGGCTGCCGGTCCAGTCGTAGGCCTCGACCACGAAATCATCGCCCGGCTCGACCCAGGTCACAATCGGGATATCCGGATGCCAGCGGTTGTGGATCATCGGGTTGTTGTGGGGGCTGTCCTCCAGATCGACAGAGATCAGCGTGTTGGACGGCGTCGTATAGTGTGGTGCGGTATCGGGCATAAGTGCCTCCTCTGCTGGTTTTTTGGTTAGACGGACAGGAATTTGGTGACGCGGGCCTCGTCGATGCCGTCCCGCGGGCTCTCGAAGACAAAGCTGCCGTTCTCGATCACCACCACCCGGTCGGCGACGTCGAGGGCAAAGCTGAGGACCTGTTCCGAGACCACGATCGAGAGGCCCCGGTCGTCGCGGATGCGCTTCAGCGTGCGGGCCATCTCGCGGATGATCGAGGGCTGGATGCCCTCGGTCGGCTCGTCGAGCAGCAGCACCTTGGGCTGGGCCGCCAAGGCGCGGGCGATCGCCAGCTGCTGCTGCTGCCCGCCCGAGAGATTGCCGCCCCGGCGATGCTTCATCTCGAGCAGCACGGGGAAGAGCTCATAGATCTCGCCCGGCACCTCGCGCTCGCCGGTGACGGTGAGGCCGGTCTCGACATTCTCCTCGACGGTCATGGTCGAGAAGATGCCGCGGCCCTGGGGCACATAGGCGATGCCCGAGGCCACCCGGCTGTGGCTCTTCATGCGGGTGATCTCGGTCTCGCCGATGCGGACCTGGCCCTCACGCGAGGGGATCACCCCCATCAGCGATTTCATCAGCGTGGTCTTGCCCATGCCGTTGCGGCCCATGATGGCGACGATCTCGCCCGGGGCGACGCTGAGATCGAGCCCGTGCAGGATCTCGGACTGGCCATAGGCGACGCGGAGTTGGCTCACGTTCAGCATGGGATCCTCAATGTCCGAGATAGACTTCGACCACCTTGGGGTCGGCCTGGACCTTGGCCATCGAGCCCTGGGCCAGGATCTTGCCCTGGTGCAGCACGATGACCTTGTGGGCGATGTCCTCGACGAACTTCATGTCGTGCTCGATGACCAGCACGCTTCGGTTCTTGATGATGCGGTTGAGCAGCTCGGCGGTCTTTTTGCGCTCGGCGACCGACATGCCAGCCACGGGTTCGTCCAGCATCAAAAGCTCGGGGTCCTGGATCAGCAGCATGCCGATCTCGAGCCATTGCTTCTGTCCGTGGCTCAGCACCGCGGCCTTGGTGCCGAGCATATCGGCCAGGAAGATCGTCTCGGCGATCTCCTCGATGCGCGCGACCACCTCGACCGAGCGCTTGAACGCCAGGCTGCCGAACACCGAATAGCCGGTGGGGTAGCTCAGCTCGAGGTTCTCAAAGACCGTCAGATCCTCGTAGATCGAGGGGTTCTGGAACTTTCGTCCGATGCCCGCATGGACAATCTGGTCCTCGCGCATCGACAGGATCTCGCGATCCTTGAACTTGACCGAGCCGTTGGTGGACTTGGTCCGCCCGCAGATCAGGTCGAGCACGGTGGTCTTGCCGGCCCCATTGGGGCCGATGATGACCATGATCTCGTCCTTGTCGACATAGAAGGACAGATCATCCACCGCCTTGAAGCCGTCGAAGGACACGGTCAGTCCTTCGACCGCGAGCAGATAGTCGGTGTGGGTCATGGCTTTGGCGTTCATGGCCCTCACTCCGCTGGGGCGCCGGCAGGCAGGCCGACCCCGGCCTCGCGCCCACGCTGGCGGTTCAGAAGATTGACGATCGGCCGCTTGACCCAGTCGTCATAGATCCCGGCCAACCCGTTCGGGAACACCAGCACCACGGCGATGAAAAGCCCGCCGAGGCCGAGCAGCCAGAGCTCGGGGAAGCTTTCGGAGAATGTGGTCTTGGCCCAGTTCACCAACAGCGCGCCATAGACCGCGCCGAGGATCGAGTGCCGCCCGCCGACCGCGCAGAAGATCACCATCTCGATCGAGGGCACGATGCCGATCAGCGTCGGCGACATGAACCCGACTTGGAGCGTGAACATCGCCCCGCCCACAGCCGCCATGGCCGCGCCGAGACAGAAGACAAAGACCTTGAACGAGGCGACGTCATAGCCCGAGAAGCGCACCCGCTCCTCCTGGTCGCGCATGGCGATCAGGACGCGGCCGAGCTTGGAGCGCCGCACATATTGCGCCAGGAACAGGCAGCCGAACAGCAGCACCCCGTTGACGAAATAGAGCGTGGTCTTCGCCTCGTCGGTGCGGATGTCCCAGCCGAGCAGCGTGCGCAGATCGGTCATCCCGTTGATGCCGCCGGTATAGCCCTGCTGCCCGATGATCAGGATCGTCAGCACCGACACCAACGCCTGGGTGATGATGGCAAAGTAGACCCCGCCCACACGCCGCCGGAACATCGCGTAGCCGACGACAAAGGCCAGCGCCGAGGGCACGATCAGCACCGCCAGCAGCGCCAGCGGCAGGTAGTTGAACGGCTCCCACCACCACGGCAGCGCCGTGAGCTGGTTCCAGTCCATGAAGTCCGGGATGCCCGGGGTCGACTGGATCGAGGTGTTCTCGGGCGTCGAGGCCTCGAGCTTCAGGAACATCGCCATGCAATAGCCGCCGAGCCCGAAGAAGATCCCCTGGCCGAGCGAGAGGATCCCGCCCGCGCCCCAGCAGAGCACGAGCCCCACCGCGACGAAGGCATAGGTCAGGTACTTGCCGAACAGGTTCAGCCGGAAGCTGTCCAGCCCCATCGGCAGGGCAACAAAGATGATGCCGGCCAGGATGGCGAAACCGATCATCTCGGCCGGCGTCAGGAATGGGTTTTTCGAGTGGGTCAACTGCATCTCTCAGGCCTCACTTGCGAACCTTGAAGGCGAACAGGCCCTGGGGACGGAGCATCAGGATGCCGATCACGCTCAGCAGCACGAAGACCTTGGCCATCGAGCCTGAGAGGAAGAACTCGAGGATCGATTGGGACTGGGAGATCGTGAACGCCGAAGCGATGGTGCCGAGCAGACTGGTCGCGCCGCCGAAGACCACCACGAGGAAGGTGTCGACGATATAGAGCTGGCCCGCCGTCGGTCCGGTCGAGCCGATCATGGTAAAGGCCGAGCCCGCAACGCCCGCAACCCCGCAGCCGATGCCAAAGGTCAGGCGATCCGTCCACTCGGTGTTGATGCCTACGGCGCCCGCCATCTGGCGGTTCGAGACCACAGCCCGCACCTGCTTGCCCCAGGTCGAGCGGAACAGCATCACATAGACCGCAACAAAGATCGTGACCGCCAGGATCATCACAAAGAGCCCGTTGATCGGGATCTCGATGAGATCGGTGATGGGGATCGACCCCAACATCCAATCGGGCACCGAGACTCCGACCTCACGCGCTCCGAAGGTCGAACGATAGATCTGCTGCAGGATCAGCGAGAGACCCCAGGTGGCCAAGAGCGTATCGAGCGGACGTTTGTAGAGATGGCGTATCAACCCCCACTCCACCGCCATGCCGAGCGCTCCCGACGTGATGAACGCGAGGATCATCGCCACGAAGAAATACCCGCCATAGAGGGCGGGCATGTAGCCTTCGAACACGATCGAGCAGAGATAGGTGACATAGGCGCCGAGGATCATGAACTCCCCATGCGCCATGTTGATCACGCCCATCTGGCCAAAGATGATCGCCAGGCCCAGCGCCATCAGGACGAATACCGAAAACAGGATCAGGCCGGCGAAGCCCTGCATCGCCGCAATCGCGCCGAGCTCGCCCCAGGTGTAGCCGTCGAACATGCAAGAGCCCCGTCGCTCGAGAAAAAGGGGCCGGCCCGCGCGCCCAGACGCGGGCCGGCAGGCGCGCTTATTGGTAGCCTTTGGGGAAGGGATCGGGCTCCACGAGCTCGGTGGTCTCGAACACCACTTCGTACTGGCCGTCGTCCTTGGCGCGACCCACGCGGGTCTTGGACCACAGGTGATGGTTCTCGTGCACCTTCACATAGCCCTCGGGCGCGCTGGTGAACTCGATGCCGGGGCTGGCCGCGCGGACCTTGTCCACATCGAACGAGCCGGCCTTCTCCACCGCCATCTTCCACAGCCACGGGCCGAGATAGGCGGCCTGGGTCACGTCGCCGATCACCATGTCGTCGCCCCACATCTCCTTGAAGGCTTGGACAAAGGCCTGGTTGTTCTCGTTCTCGAGGCTCTGGAAGTACTTCATGCAGGCATAGGCGCCGACGATGTTCTCGCCGCCGATGCCGCGGATCTCGTCCTCGGTCACCGAGATGGTGAGCAGCAGCGGCTTCTCGTCGGTCATGTCGATCCCGGCGGCCTTCAGCTGCTTGTAGAAGGCGACGTTGGAGCCTCCGACGACGATCGCATAGATCACGTCCGGCTTGCGCAGGCGGATCTTGTTGATCACCGAGTTGAACTGCGTGTGGCCGAGCGGATAGTACTCCTCGCCCACGACCTTGCAGCCTTCCATGAAGTTCTCGATGTGCTTGCGCGCGATCTTGTTCGAGGTGCGCGGCCAGATGTAGTCCGAGCCGAGCAGGTAGAAGGTCTTGGCGCCCTTGGTCTGGTTCACCCAGTCGAGGCCGGCGATGATCTGCTGGGTCGCCTCTTGGCCTGTGTAGATCACGTTGGGCGACTGCTCGAGACCCTCATAGAAGGTCGGGTAGTAGAGAAAGCCGTTGTACTGCTCAAAGACCGGCAGCACGGCCTTGCGCGAGGCGCTGGTCCAGCAGCCCATGACGCTGGCCACTTTGTCGTTCTGCAGCAGTTTGCGCGATTTCTCGGCAAAGGTCGGCCAATCCGAGGCGCCGTCTTCCTGGATGTACTCGATCTTGCGCCCCAGCACGCCGCCCATGGCGTTGATCTGGTCGATCGCCAGCTTCTCGGCCTGCACCGAGCCGGTCTCCGAGATCGCCATTGTGCCGGTGATCGAGTGCAGGATGCCGATGGTCACCGTGTCGTCGGTGACCGCGAGCCCGGTGGTGTTCACCTCGGCGGTCGGGAAGTCGGCGGCGCGGGCGCCCGACGGGCGGAACAGCGCCGGCGTCATGGCCGCGGCCGTCATGCCCATCAGCACGCCGCGGCGGCTGGGGCGCGAGAACTGGGCCGGCAGGCGCGGGCCGCTGCGCTTGGGGTCGTCGGTGTGATCGGTCATCTCGGGTCCTCCAGATGTGGCATAGTGCCCTAGCGTCGTCTTGCCGCATTGCCTTGTCGGCCGGCATCTCACGCCACCATCCAGAACCTGCCCATCCAGCGGAATACGCAGAATTGCGTATCGCCCTGCGCATTTCATTCCTGCACTATCCTGATGTGAGGCCCGATGCACAGCGGGTGACCTGGGGAGGTGGTCCGGAGCGAGGCACGAGGAGATCGGCGAGCATGGCTCGGCCGAGACGAGGAGGCTACGCGCCGTGCGCGACACCGGACCGTTGTTGACCCACCCTGCGCGCCCGCAGACCTCGCGGCGCACCTACAACCAATGGGTGGCGAACGAAACGCTCGAGGATTTCGCGCTGCGCTTCACCTCGCGCCGCGCCCGGCGCTGGTCGGCAGGCCGGGTCGCCAACACGGCGCTCGGCTCAATCTCGTTCCTTGCGCTCGAGGCGATCGGCGGGGCGATCACCCTCTCCTACGGCTTTGACAACGCGGTCTGGGCGATCCTGGTGGTCGGGCTGATCCTGTTCCTAACGGGCCTGCCGATCAGCTATTACGCGGCCAAGGCCGGGGTGGACATCGACCTGCTGACCCGCGGCGCGGGCTTTGGCTATATTGGCTCGACGGTCACCTCGCTGATCTATGCGTCCTTCACCTTCATCTTCTTTGCGCTCGAGGCGGCGATCCTGTCGCTCGCGCTGCAGTTCTGTTTCGGCATCCCGCTCGAGATCGGCTATCTGCTGAACGCGTTGATCGTGATCCCGCTGGCCAGCCACGGCTTCACCCGCATCGGCGCCTTTCAGCAATGGACGCAACCGGTCTGGATCGGGCTGCAATTGTTGCCGTTTCTGTTCCTGCTGTGGTCGGGGAGCGAGCTCACCCCCTGGCTCGAGCATGAGGGGCGGCTGGCCGAGGCGGGGCTCGATCTGCTGCCCTTTGCGCTGGCGGCGGCGGTGATCTTCTCGCTCTCGGCCCAGATCGGCGAGCAGGTGGATTTCCTGCGCTTTTTGCCCGAGCCCACCACCCCGCGTGAGCGGCTGCACTGGTGGGCCGCCCTGATCGCCGCGGGGCCCGGCTGGGCGGTGCTCGGCACGCTCAAGATGCTTGCGGGCTCGTTCCTGGCGGTGCTGGCGCTCGAGGCCGGGGTGATCGCCCAACACGCCGTCGAGCCCACGCAGATGTATTTCACCGCCTTCTCCAGCGCCCTGCCCTGGGAAGGGCTGGCCATCGCCGTCACCGGCATCTTCGTGATCGTCTGCCAGCTCAAGATCAACGTGACCAACGCCTATGCGGGCTCGATCGCCTGGTCGAACTTCTTTTCGCGCCTGACGCACAGCCATCCGGGTCGCGTCGTCTGGCTCTGCTTCAACGTGCTGATCGCGCTGATGCTGATGGAGTTCGGGGTGTTCGGCGCGCTCGAGAACACGCTCGGGCTCTATGCCCATGTGGCGGTGGCCTGGGTCGGCGCCCTGGTGGCGGATCTGGTGATCAACAAGCCGCTCGGGTTCAGCCCCGCACATATCGAGTTCCGCCGCGGCTATCTCTACGACATCAACCCGGTGGGCGCAGGCGCCATGGGGCTGTCGGTCATCGTCTCGCTGGCCTGCTATCTCGGCGTCTTTGGGCCGCTGGCCGAGGCGATGTCGTGCTTTGTGGCGCTCGGCACCTCGCTGGTGGCCGCGCCGCTGATCGCTTGGGCGACGGGCGGGCGCTATTACCTGGCGCGCGAGCCGGCCAAGGTCGAGGGCAAGGCGCCCTGCAATCTCTGCGGCCACCGCTTCGATATCGAGGACATGGTCTGCTGTCCCTTCCATGGCGGCGAGATCTGCTCGCTCTGCTGCACGCTCGATGCCCATTGCACCGATCGCTGCAAGCCGACAGACGGCGCCATGACCCGCCTTGCCGCCTGGCTGCGGGCGCGCTGGCCCGGCCGCTCGCGCTGGTTGGGGCCGGGGCAGACCAGCCTCTTCATCGGCATCTTCGCGGGCTTTCTGGCGATCATCGGCGCGGGGCTGTTGCTGATCCACCAGCAGTTGATCCTGACCGATCCGGATGGGGCCGCGATCCTCGAGCGCGGTTTTCTGATGGCCTTCTTCATGCTCTCGCTGGTGGTCGGCATCGCCACTTGGCTGCATGTGCTGGCGGTTGAGAGCCGGGTGCGCGCACTGCAGGAGGCCGAGCACCAGACCACCCGCCTGGTCGACGAGATCGCCGCCCACCAGCGCACCGATGCCGCCCTGCAAAAGGCCAAGGAGGACGCTGAAGCCGCCAACGAGGCCAAGAGCCGTTATGTGGTCGGCCTCAGCCACGAGCTGCGCACCCCGCTGAACGCCATCCTCGGCTATGCCCAGCTGATGGAGGGCGATCCGACCATCCCCGCACACCGCCAGACGGGCATCGGGGTCATCCGCCGCTCGGCCGAGCATCTGGGCGGGCTGATCGAGGGCCTGCTCGATATCAGCCGCATCGAGGCGGGCCGGCTCGAGGTCTACCGCGACCTCATCCGCTTCCCAGACTGTCTCGACCACATCGCCGCGATCTTCCGCATGCAGGCGGCCGAGAAGGGGCTGAGCTTCGAGACCGATTTCGCCCCCGGGCTGCCCCAGGCGGTGCACGGAGACGAAAAGCGCCTCCGCCAGATCCTGATGAACCTGCTCTCGAACGCGGTGCGCTATACCGACCACGGGGCCGTGCGCTTTGCCGTGCGCTTCACCAGCGACATCGCGGTGATCGAGATCTCGGACACCGGCCGCGGCATCCCCGAGCCGAAGCGCGAGCTGATCTTCCGCCCCTTTGAGCGGATCGAGGACCCCACCGCGCCCGTGCCCGGCACCGGTCTCGGCCTCACGATCACCAAGCTGCTCTGCGACATGCTGGGGGGCGAGCTGAAGCTCGAAAGCGCCGTCGGCGTCGGCAGCACCTTCACTGTGCGCCTCCGCCTGCCACGCGCCCATGCGGACGAAAAGCTCGCCGCCCCGGGCAGCCGGCGCATCCGCGGCTATCTCGGCCGGCGCCGGCAGATCCTGGTGATCGACGACAATCCCGAGCACCGCAAGCTGGTGGCCGACATCCTCAGCCCGCTGGGCTTCGATCTCAGCTTTGCCGAAACGGCCGAGGTGGTCGAGGCGATGCTGCCGGATCTCACCCCCGATCTGATCCTGCTCGATGTCGCCATGCCCGGGACCGATGGCTGGACCCTGCTTCGGCGGCTGCGCGAAGCCCACGGCGTGACCGCGCCGGTCTTTATGATCTCGGCCCATGCCTTCGACAAACAACGCCATGACGGGCCCGAGCGGCTGCACGACGCCTTTGTCACCAAACCGATTCGCGTCGACGATCTGCTGACGCGGATCGCCAGCGCGCTGGGGCTGATCTGGACCCATGACGCGGCCGGGCTCGCCCGCCCCCCGGCTGCGTTTGCGCGGCCGCCCGACGCTGATCTGGCCCCCTTGCGCCATGCGATCGACCGCCACCAGCCGGTGGCCTGCACCGCTGAGCTCGATGCGCTCGAAGGGCGTGATCCCACCTGGTCCCGCTTTGTCGAAGAGGCTCGCGGCCATCTAGCGAACTTCGATTTCGAGGCGCTGAAGACCCTGGCGGGCGACGCGGAGGCCACGCCATGAGCAGCTATCACGCCCAACGCGACATCGTCCTGCTGGTCGATGACAGCCCCGAGACCCTCGGCATGTTGACCGAGACGCTGGAACAGGCCGGCCTGACGGTGGTGGTCGCCCGCGACGGGCTGTCGGCGCTGTCGCTGCTCGAGCGGGTGGATCCGGATGTGGTGCTGCTCGACGCCATCATGCCCGGGATCGACGGGTTCGAGACCTGCCGGCGGCTGAAAGAGGACCCGCGCTTTGCCGTGACGCCGGTGATCTTCATGACCGGCCTCAGCGAGAGCGCGGATGTGGTGCGCGGGCTCGAGGCGGGCGGCGTCGACTATGTCACCAAGCCGGTGGACACCGATGCGCTGGTCGCGCGGATCTCGGTGCATGCGGCCAATGCGCGGGTGGTGGCCGAGGCGCGCACAGCGCTCGATGCCGCGGGGCGGGCGGTGCTGGCGCTCGACGATGCGGCCGATGTGCAATGGGCCTCGCCCCAGGCCGCGCAACTGGCCGAGCGGCTGATCGACCCCGAGACGCCCAGCCCCGATGCGCTGATCGACTGGCTTGGGCGCAACCGCACGCGGCCAGTCTCGGACATAGACCCGCTGCGCCTGGCCGATTGGGGCAAGCGCGGGCTCGAGGTCGCCTATCTCGCGCGCACGGCCAAAGGTGCGCATCTGGTGCGCATCAAGCCCGAGAGCGACGGGCCGCTGTCGGGCGGGATCGGCGAGCGCTTTGGCCTGACCCCGCGCGAGGCCGAGGTGCTGGCCTGGCTCGCCCGCGGCAAGTCGAACCGGGATATCGCGACGATCCTATCGCTCAGCCCCCGGACGGTGACCAAGCATCTCGAGCAGATCTATGCCAAGCTCGGCGTCGACAACCGCACCTCGGCGGTGGCGATCGTGCTGACCAGCCGCGAGGGCTGAGGCTCGGCCGGCATACCCCGTCAGCCTGCATGCCCCGCTGTGCTGGCCCGCGGCAGCAGACGCGCCGTCACGGTGACCTGGGTGTCGCGATCCGCCACCGCGTCCGCGTCCCCTCCATCCCCCGCCTCCCCGGCAAGGGCCTCCAAGATCACCCGGGCCGCCTCGACGCCGATTCGGTGCGCCTGGACATCGATGGTCGTGATCGCCGGCAGCGCGATCTCGGCCACGTCATAGGCGCCGAAGCCGGCGACGGCCAGGCGCTCGGGCACCGCAAGGCCGCGCCGCAGCGCCGCCGTCATGGCGCCAAAGGCCGAGAGATCCGAGACGCACATGACCGCCGTCGTGTCCGGCCAACGCGCCAGCAAGCGCTCCATGGCCGCGGCCCCTTGGTGCATGCTGATCGGCGGATCGAGATCGGCGACCAACCGGTCGCTGGCCAGCCCCGCATCGCGCAAGGCGCCCAGAAAGCCGCGCTGGCGGTCGGCTCCCCGGGTGTCGCGGGCGCCATTGCCGCCGATGAAGGCAATGCGCCTATGCCCGCGCTCGACCAGATGCCGCGCCATCCGCGCCGCCGCCTCGGCGTTCGAGAAGCCGACCACCCGGTCGATCGGCGCCGCGGGCTGGTCCCAGGTCTCGACCACCGGCACGCCCGCATTGGCCAGCAGCCGGCGGCAACGCGCGGTATGCGCACCGCCTGTGACCACGATCGCCTCGGGGCGGCGGCGCAGAAACGCCTCGACCAGCCGCTCCTCCTCGGCGAGATCATAATCCGTGTAGCCCAGCAACAGCTGCAGCCCGCTGTCGAGCAGACCCTCGGTCAGCCCCCGCGCGG
Source organism: Pseudomonadota bacterium (assembly GCA_039187815.1). Lineage (GTDB taxonomy): Bacteria > Pseudomonadota > Alphaproteobacteria > Rhodobacterales > Rhodobacteraceae > Thermohalobaculum. Next base: position 94,892 of record JBCCZI010000003.1, read on the forward strand.
TGTCCGCAAAATTCGCGTTGTTGATCGAGGGGATGGTCATCGCAACAAAGCCCGAGCGGCGCGAGGCAAAGGCCGCCGCCGTCCCGTCGACCACATAGCCGAGCTCATCGGCCGCCGCGCGAATCCGCGCCCGGGTCTCGGCGCTGACGGCGGTGTTGGGCCTGAGCGCCCGGCTGACCGTCATCGGAGACACGCCAGCCAGTTGCGCCACATCGGCCATCGTGGGTTTCTGTTGGCCAGGCATTGGGGGGATGCGCCTCGGCAAAATGTTACCGGTATCATTGCTAGGGCCGAGGCGGCGCCCCTGTCAATCACGCCCGCAGGATCGCCCGCGTCGTGGCACCGGGTGCGAGCGCCACGGGCATGGCGAGACAGGGCTCGGGCCGCACGCCGCGAATCGCCGCCACCAGCAGGCGCGCAGCGGTCTTGCCCATCTGTTCGCGCGGGGTCTCGGAGGTCGTCAGCCGCCGCGGCAGCACATCGTTGATGTTGAGCCCGTTGAAGCCCGCGACGCCGATATCGCCCGGCACCGAGAGCCCGGCCGCCTCACAGGCCATCAGCCCGCCAAAGGCGAGGTGGTCGTTCAAAAAATACAGAACATCGGGCCGCGGCGAGCGGGCCAGGGCGCGGCGCGCCCCGATATGGCCGGTCTCGAAGGAGGGCGGGCCGTCGACGCGCTGCTGGGCCAGCGCCACGCCGTGCTCGGCAAAGGCTTCGGCCAGCCCGGCGGCGCGCTTCTCGGCCCGCGGATCGCGCCCAGGGCGGATGCCGATATAGGCCGGGCGCCGATAGCCGAGGCCCGCCAGATGCCGCCCCATTGCCGCGCCCGCCGCCCGGTGGTCGATGCCGACGCAAAGATCGATCGGCCGCGGCGTCACGTCCCAGATCTCGAGCACCGGGATCCCCGCGCTCTCGAGCCGGGCCCGCGCCTTGGGCGCATGGTCGACGCCCGAGAGCACCAGGGCCGCCGGCGACCATTTGATCATGCGCTCGATCCAGGCGGCCTCGCGCGCGCGGCTGTAATCCGAGGTCTCGATGATGGTCTCGAGCCCCGCATGGGTCAGGGTCACCCGCATGCCCGAGATGATCTCGGCAAAGACCGCGTCGAACAGGGTCGGCACCGAGATGCAGACAAGGTTCGAGGTCGCGCGCGCCAGCGATCCGGCGAGCCGGCTGGGGGCATAGCCCATCTCGGCCGCCAGACGCGTGATGCGGGCGCGGGTCGCCTCCGAGACCCCCTCGACGCCCCGCAGCGCCCGGCTGACGGACATGATCGAGACCCCCGCGGCCCGGGCCACATCCTCGATCCGAACCGTGCCCGGCTCCCGGCCCATCGCCGCCCCTCTCTACGTTAGCGCTAACGTTCTTTTTCCGAGCATCCCGCTTGCCTTGCAAGCGCATTTCCTGCGACGCGTTACCGATAACAAAAACATATCGGGAGGGCCCCAGCATGCCCCGCATCATGCTGGACAAGGTCGAGAAGAGTTTCGGCCCGGTGCGCGTGCTGCATCCGCTCGAGCTCGACTTTGCCGACGGCGAGTTCACCGTGCTGGTGGGCCCGTCCGGCTGTGGCAAGTCCACGACGCTGCGAATCCTCGCCGGTCTCGAGACCGCGAGCGGCGGCGAGATCTATTTCGACGACACGCCGATCAGCCACCTCGAGCCCAAAGACCGCGACATCGCCATGGTGTTCCAGGATTATGCGCTCTATCCGCATATGAACATCGCGCGGAACATGTCCTTTGCGCTGCGCCTCCAGCGCACGCCGCGGGCCGAGATCGACGCCAAGGTCAAGCGCGTCGCCGAGATGCTGAACATCGCCCATCTGCTGGCGCGCAAACCCGCCGAGCTTTCGGGCGGCCAGCGCCAGCGGGTCGCCATGGGCCGCGCCCTGGTGCGCGATGCCGGCACCTTCCTGTTCGACGAGCCGCTGTCGAACCTCGACGCCAAGCTGCGCGCGCGGATGCGCACCGAACTGGCCGAGATGCGCGACCGCATCGACAAAAACATGATCTATGTCACCCACGACCAGATCGAGGCGATGACCCTCGGCGACCGCATCGTGGTGATGGCCGATGGGGTGGTGCAGCAGCAGGGCACCCCGCAGGAGCTGTTCGAGCGCCCCGTCAACCGCTTTGTCGCGGGGTTCATCGGGACGCCGACCATGAACTTCCTCGATGGCAGCCTCAGCGCCGCCGAGGACCGGCTCTGGGTCGAGGGCGACGGATACCGCCTGCCGCTGGCGCCCGAGTTGGCAGCGCGGCTTGGCAACGCGCCCGCGCGCCGGGTGGTGATGGGCATCCGCCCCTCGGCCTTCAGCCCCGACCCGGATGCCGGCGCGCCGATCGCGCTGACGCTGGTGGTCTCGGAATATCTCGGGACCCAGAGCGTGCTCGTCACCCGCTGCGGCGCCACCGAGGTGCAGGTCGAGATCGCCGGCGGCCCAAAGGCCAAGCCGGGCGAGACCATGACCTTTGCCGTGCCGCCGGACGCCATCCGCCTCTTCGACGCCGAGAGCGGCAAGACGCTCTGAACCACAACAAAACGGGAGGAACCCTCATGCACCGATATCTCAAGACCGCCGCCATGGCCGCCATGGGGCTGGCCATCGCCGGGGCCGCCGCCGCCAACCCCTATAAACCCTATGAGGGCACGACGCTGGTGGTGAACTTCCCCGCGCACCCCCACTACGACGCGGTGATGAAGGTGCTGCCCGAGTTCATCAAGGAGACCGGCATCGAGGTGGAGGTGGACCAGCTCCAATACCTCAAGATGCGCGAACGCCAGACCCTCGAGCTGACCAAGCGCGAGGGCGATTACGACCTGATCGCCTATGTGGTGTTCTCGAAGGCCGACTATGTCTTTGCCGACCAGCTCGAGAACCTCGCGCGCTATTTCATGAACCCCAAGCTGGCGGACCCGGCCTATGACGCGGCGGATCTGATCGACGGCTATGTGGAGAACATCGGCGTCGCGGGCGGCAAGAAGGGCTATCTGCCGGGCAAGACCGGCTCGCTCTTTGGTATCCCGTTCGGCTCCGAGACCTCGGTGCTCGGCTATCGCAAGGACATCTTCGAGAAGCACGGGCTCGCGGTGCCTGAGACCTATGACGAGATGCTGGATCTGGCCTGCAAGATCCCCGAGCTCGAGCCCGGCATGGGTGGCATGTCCTCGCGCGCGGCCTCGGGGCACCAGGCCTCCCACGCCTTCCTGTTGCATCTGGCGCCGCTCGGCGGGCGGGTGTTGGATGACAGCTGGCAGCCGATCGTGAACAACGCGGCCGGGGTCGAGGCGGCCAATGCCCTGAAGACCATCGTCGATTGCGGGCCCGAGGGCGCCTCGGGCTTTGCCTTTGGCGAGGCGCTGTCGAGCTTCCTGCAGGGCAAGACGGCCATGTATCTCGACACCACCGTGGTGGCGGGGCAGATCGACGATCCCTCGAAATCCAAGGTGGTCGGCAAGGTCGGCTGGGCGCTGCACCCCATGGGCGTGCGCCGCGGCTCGCAGACCGGCGGCTTCGGCATCGGCATCCCGAAGAACGCCCAGAACAAAGAGGCCGCCTTCCTGCTGATGCAATGGCTGACCTCGAAGACGGGCGACAAGCTGGTGGCTTTGGCCGGCGGCAACCCCTCGCGCTTCTCGACCCATGCGGATGCGGAGGTGAACGCCAAGTTCCCGCACATGGCGACCTTTGGCGAGGCGCTGAAGCATGCCGACCCGGACTGGCGCCCGATCATCCCCGTCTGGGGCAAGATCAACGCCGATCTCGGCACGGCCCTCAGCAAGGTGCTGACCGAGGGGCTGGACCCGCAGGAGGCGTTGGACGGCGTGGCCGAGCGCGCCCGCACGACCCTGGACGAGGCCGGGTACTACACCTGGCAGTGACCTTGGCAGTGACCTTGGCGAGGCGGCGGGCCCAAGCGCCCGTAGCCCCCCGGAGCCCCGCATGCTCAAGCAGCGCCTCAACCGGCTGACGCCCTATCTCTTCCTAGCCCCTGCGCTCGCGGTGCTGGCGGTGGGGCTGCTCTACCCGATCCTCTACATGGTCTATGCGAGTTTCCTCGACTGGAACCCCAGCCAGAGGATCGGCGAGGCGGACTGGCGCGGCTGGGGCAACTATGCCGGTCTCTGGGCCGATGAGGCCTTTGCCGAGAGCTTTTGGGTCACCATCAAATTCGCCGCCATCGTGGTGACCATCGAGATGGTGCTGGGCGTCGGCCTCGCCCTGTTGCTCGACCGCAAGCTGCGGGGCATGGCAGCGCTGCGCACGCTGTTCATCCTGCCCATGATGATCGCGCCCATCGTGGTCGGCATGGTCTGGCGCTATATGTACCACCCCTCGGTCGGGATCGTGAACCGCACGCTGAGCGGCCTCGGGCTCGAGCCGATCCCCTGGACCTCCGATGGCGGCTGGGCCTTTGCCTCGGTGGTCATCGCCGATATATGGCAATGGACGCCGTTTATCTTCATCCTGGCGCTGGCGGCGCTGCAATCGCTGCCGCGCTCGGCGCTCGAGGCCGCGCGGATCGACGGCGCCACCCCCTGGCAGCAGATCTGGCACATCAAGCTGCCGCTGATGATGCCGGTGCTGATCGTCACCTGCCTGCTCCGCCTGATCGACGCCTTCAAGGTGCTGGAGGTGATCCTGGTCATGACCAATGGCGGCCCCGGGCTCTCGACCGAGATCCTGGCGCTGCGGATCTCGCGCACCGCCTCCGAGTTCCGCGAGCTCGGCGAGGCGGCGGCCATGTCGAACGTGCTGCTGATCCTGCTTCTGGTGCTGACGGTGGCGATGTTTCTCTACAACAAGGCGGTCGAGGCGCGGGCCGCGCGCCTGCGCGCCGCGGCGGAGGAGAGCTGATGCAGGCCCGTCCCAACCCCGCCTTCTATGCGCTGATCGCCTGCCTGGTGCTGATGTCGGCCGGGCCCATCGCGCTGATGCTGGTGACCTCGCTCAAGCTCAATGTCGACATCATGGACGACGCCTCGAGCCTGCTGTTCATGCCGACGCTGCGCAATTACGAGACCGTGCTCTGCAACGCGCTGTGGTACGAGCCCGCGCATGTGGAGTATTGCGACAAGACCTTTGGGCGGGCGCTCGGCAACTCGCTGATCGTCGCGATCCTCTCGACCGTGCTGACCTTGGTGATCGGGACCATGGCGGCCTATGCCATCGTGCGATTCCGGTTCATGGGGCGCGGGGCGGTGAACCTGACGACGCTGATGATGCGCATGGTGCCGCCCGCGGTGCTGCTGGTGCCGGTCTTTGGCATCTGGACGTTCCAATACGCCCTCGACGGCACCTATACGGGCATCATCCTGGTCTATGTGGCGATGAACCTGCCCTTTGTGATCTGGATTTTGCAGAGCTTCATCGTCCAAGTGCCGATCCAGCTGGAGGAAGCCGCCAAGATGGACGGCGCTGGGCCCTTCCAGATCTTCTTCCTGATCGTGCTGCCGGTGATCAAGCCGGGGCTGGCGGCGGCCTCGATCTTCACCTTCCGCATCGCCTGGAACGAGTTCCTGCTGGCCAATGCGCTCTCGGACCGGGGCACCCGCACGGTGCCGGTGACCATCGTCAACAGCCTCACCGAGCACGACATCGACTGGGGGGTGATCATGGCGACGGGGACGCTGCTGGCGATCCCGCCGATCCTGTTCACCTTCATTGCGTCCAAGCAGATCATCACTGGCATGACCGCGGGGGCGGTCAAGGGGTGATCGACTGGCTGACGGCCCCGATCGACCCCGCGCGAGCGCATGAGCTCGGCGCCTATGTCTCCTGGCACGGGCGGCTGATGGTGCTGGCCTGGGGCGGGCTGTTCCCGCTCGGCATCCTGGCCGCGCGGTTCTGGAAGATCACGCCCGGGCAGGACTGGCCGCGCGAGCTCGACAACAAGGCGTGGTGGCATGCGCATCTGGGGCTGCAATACACCGGCGGCGCGGCGATGCTGGCGGCGCTCGCGCTGATCCTGCTGCATGGCGGCGCGGGCGGGGGCACCCACGGTCTGCTCGGCTGGACGGTCGCGGTCTTTGCCGCGCTGCAGTTTGCTGCCGGCTGGCTCCGCGGCTCAAAGGGCGGGCCGACCGAGCCCGAGCGTGCGGGCGACCATTTCGACATGACGCGGCGGCGGCGGATCTTCGAGCATTTCCACAAAAGCGCGGGCTACGGCCTGCTGGCGCTGGCGGCCTGGACGCTGCTGAACGGGCTTTGGCTCGCCAATGCGCCGCGCTGGATGTGGCTGGCGCTGGCGCTCTGGTGGAGCGGGCTGGCCGCGGTGTTTTGGGTGCTCCAGCGCCGCGGCATGGCGGTGGACACCTATCAGGCGATCTGGGGCCCGGACCCGAGCTTCCCCGGCAACCGGCGCAAGCTGATCGGCTGGGGCGTGCGCCGGCCCGCCGATCCGCGCCAGGCGGGCGAGTAGCCTCAGCTCGGGATGCCGCGCGTGTCCCGTTCGGCAAAGAACTCCATGAGCGCGGCCTGGTCCGCATCGCCGAGCCCCGCCGCGGTCAAGAGCCGGTGCACCTCGGCGCAGGCGGCCGTCAGCGGCATCGCCGTGTTGGTCAGCCGCGCCAGATCCTGCGCGCCGTTCAAGTCCTTGACCATGTTCGCGATGCGCCCCGTCGGGGTATAGTCGCGGGCCGCCATACGGGGCATGAACTCCTGCAGGATCGCGCTGTCGGCCCGCCCGCCTTTCAGCGCCACGGGGATCATCGCCGCATCGACGCCCGCATCCTGGGCGAGCCGCGTCGCCTCGGCCACCGCCATAAAGCCCAGCCCGCACAGCACCTGGTTGATCAGCTTGGTGGTCTGGCCGGCGCCCGAAGGCCCCATATGGGTGAAGTTGGCGCAGAGCCCATCCATCACCGCCCGCGCGGCTGCAAAATCCTCGGCCCGCCCGCCGGCCATGACCGTGAGCGCACCGGTCCGCACCTTGGGCGCCCCGCCCGAGAGCGGCGCGTCCAGCCAGCGCAGCCCCCGCGCCTCGGCCTCGGCCGCCAGCGCCTGGGTCGCAGGCGGATCAATCGAAGACATATCGATGATCAGCGTGCCGGGCGCCGCGCCCTCGGCCACCCCGCCGGGGCCAAAGACCGCCGCCCGCACGATCGCCGCGGAGTTGAGCGACAGGATCACAAATGCCTTGCCCGCCGCCGCCTCGGCGCCCGAGGCGCCGGCCTTGGCCCCCAGGCGCACCAGCCGCGCCACCGCTTCGGCATCGAGATCGAAGACCGTGAGGTCCTCACCCAGCTCGGCCAGCCGCGCGCCGATGGCCCCGCCCATCGCCCCGCAGCCGATCAGTGCAACCCGGTTCATGGCACCCCTCCTCAGAGACAGGCGGTCATGCCGCCATCGACGAACAGCGTCTGGCCATTCACGAAACTCGCCGCCGGCGAGGCCAGAAAGACCGCCGCCCCCACCAGTTCGGGCAGCTGGCCCCAGCGCCCCTGCGGCGTGCGCTTGGCGATCCAAGCGGTGAACTCGGCATCGGCCACCAGCGCGGCGTTCAGCGGCGTGTCGAAATAGCCGGGCGCGATGGCGTTGACGTTCAGCCCCTTGGGCGCCCAATCGGTGGCCATGCCCTTGGTCAGGTTCGCCACCGCCCCTTTTGAGGCCGTATAGGGCGCGATCCCCGGCCGCGCCAACGCCGTCTGGACCGAAGCGATGTTGATGATCTTGCCCGTTTGGCGCTGGATCATATGCCGCGCCACCGCCTGACCCACATGAAAGACCGAGTGCACATTGGTCCGCATCAGCCGGTCGAAATCGGCGGGCTCGAAATCCTCGAGCGGCGTGCGATGCTGCATGCCGGCATTGTTGATGAGGATGTCGATGCGCCCCTCGGCCACCTCGAATCCGTCGACCGCCGTGCGCACCGCCGCCGCATCGGTCACATCGAAAGCCAGGCTCTCGGCCCCCAGCCGCTCGGCCGCCGCCGCCAGCTTGTCCGCATCGCGCCCGTTCAGAACAACGCGCGCGCCGGCCTCCATCAGGCCCATGGCCAGCGTGTAGCCGATGCCTTGGCTCGAGCCCGTGATCAGCGCCGTCTTGCCGGAAAGATCGAACAGGGTCGTGGACATAGCGCCTCCCTTGGCCTGCTTGGCGAAGGGGTATATGTTATCGGTAACACTTGCAAGCCCGCCCAAGCCCGCCGAGGATCCCATGAAAGCCATCGTCATCCACGCGCCCAAGGATCTGCGGATCGAAGAGCGGGACGCCGCCGAGCCCGGGCCGGGCGAGGTGCGGGTGCGGCTCGCCATGGGCGGGGTCTGCGGATCGGACCTGCACTACTACACCCATGGCGGCTTCGGGGCGGTGCGGCTGCGCGAGCCGATGATCCTGGGCCATGAGGTGGCGGGCCATGTGGAGGCGCTCGGCCCCGGGGTGGAGGGCCTGGCCATCGGCGATCTGGTGGCCGTCTCGCCGTCGCGCCCCTGCGGGGTCTGCCGCTATTGCGTGGCGGGGCTGCACAACCACTGCCTGGATATGCGCTTTTATGGCTCGGCCATGCCGTTTCCGCACATCCAGGGCGCGTTTCGCGAAGTCCTGGTGGCCGATGCGGCGCAATGCGTGCGGGCCGAGGGGCTCTCGCCCGCCGAAGCCGCCATGGCCGAGCCGCTGGCCGTCTGTCTCCACGCCACACGCCGGGCGGGCGAGATGCTGGGCGCTCGCGTGCTGGTCACCGGCTGCGGGCCGATCGGCGTGCTCTGTATCCTGGCCGCGCGCCGGGCCGGCGCAGCGGAGATCGTGGCGACGGATCTCGCGCCCAACGCGCTCGCCCATGCCGAGCAGGCCGGCGCCGATCGGGTGATCAACATGGCCGCCGAGCCCGAGGCGCTGGCCCCCTACACCGCCCACAAAGGCCATTTCGATGTGCTGTTCGAGTGCACCGGCGTCGCCGCGGCGCTGGCGGGCGGGATCGCCGCCATGCGGCCCCGCGGGGTGGTCATGCAGCTCGGCCTCGGCGGCGACATGACCCTGCCGGTGCAGGCGCTGACGGCCAAGGAGCTCGATCTGCGCGGATCCTTCCGCTTTCACGAAGAGTTCGCCACGGCCGTGGCTCTGATGCAGCGGGGGCTGATCCACGTGGCGCCGCTGATCACCCACACCGTCCCGCTCTCAGAGGCGGAACGCGCCTTCACGCTGGCCAGCAATCGCGCCCAAGCGATGAAGGCCCAGATCGCCTTTGGCTAGCGGCGCGCTCCCCGCACCGCCAAATCGCCACCCCGGGGTCCGGTCCGTGCGGCCTCTCCCTCCGCGCGACCCGGCCCCGGGGGAGGGGTCACACCGGCTCTGCTCCGATGGCCGCCAAGGCCGCCCGCGCCACCTCGAGATCCTGGTCCGGCGAGCCCGACCCGACGCCGATGCCACCCACCAGCGCCCCGCCGATCCGGATCGGCAGCCCGCCGGGCAGGCCGGTCACCTGGCCCTCGGTCGCCGCGGCGATGGGCCCGCGCACCGCATTGGGGATGCGGTCCGACGGGATCCCGTGCGACGCGCTGGTCAGCGCCTTGGCCCGCGCGCTGCGGCGGCTGAGAAATTTCGCCTCGGTCATGCGCAACTCCCCCAAAGGTTCGCCGCTTGGATCGACGATGACGATGCATTGGGGTTGGCCCAGCTGTTCCGCCGCCGCCACCCCGGCCTGTAGCATCGCCATGACGCCTTTATGGGTCAGCCGACTGGTCTTTTCGATTGCGCTCTGCATGACTTGTGTTCCTGCTAAGTTTTGTTATGTTACCGATAACATATCAAAACACAGGGCAATGGGGGGCGTCCATGTCGTTTTTCGAGGCCATCGAGCCCGAGTTCGGCCGGTTCGTGCTCGGCAATGCGCCGGTGAAGCAGCTGGCGACCGGCTTCGACTGGGTCGAGGGACCGGTCTGGTTCGGCGATGCGGGCTGCTTGCTGTTCTCGGACATACCCAACAACCGCATCCTGCGCTGGACGCCCGAGATCGGCATCTCGACCTATCGCGCGCCCTCGAACTTTGCCAATGGGCACACGCGCGACCGCCAGGGCCGGCTGGTCAGCTGCGAGCACGGCACCCGCCGGGTCACCCGCACCGAGTATGACGGCACGGTCACGGTGATCGCCGATCGCTATGAGGGCCGGCGGCTGAACTCCCCCAATGATGTGATCGTCGCCTCGGACGGCGCCGTCTGGTTCACCGACCCCCATTACGGGATCAAGACCGATTACGAGGGCGACCGGGCCGAGCAAGAGCTGCCCTGCCATGTCTACCGCGTCGATCCGGACGGCTCGATCGCGGTGGTGGCCGGTGATTTCCACTGTCCAAACGGGCTCGCCTTCAGCCCGGACGAGCGCCGGCTCTACATCGCCGATACGGGGCGGATGTTCGGCTCGGACCCGACGCATATCCGCGTCTTCGACGTGGACGGCGCGCGCCTGTCGGGCGGAGCGGTCTTCCACGCGATCAGCCCCGGCGTCGCGGACGGGTTCCGCTGCGACAGCGAGGGCAATCTGTGGTCTTCGGCCGCCGATGGGGTGCATTGCATCGCGCCGGATGGGCGGCTGCTGGGCAAGATCCTGGTGCCAGAGCTCGTCTCGAATGTCTGCTTTGGCGGGCGCCACCGGCACCGCTTGTTCATCACCGCGACCACCTCGGTCTATGCGATCAGCCTGAACCGGCGCGGCGCGCTCTGATCGGGGCGAGGGCTGCCCCCGGGCCCTTGGGCCCAGGGGCATAGACAGGGGCATGGGCGGCGGCGTTCAGCCGGCGACCGGCTTGCCCTTCCAGTAATCGCCGCCGAGTTCAGCGGGCAGATAGGCCTCGATCTCGAGCGTGGTCAGATCGGTCCCGTCCGGCAGGTCGAACACCTCGCGCGCCTTCGAGATCTTGAGCGAATGCTCGTCGCCGCCGCCGGAGTCGCTGCCGCTGGTGCGGTCCGCGCGGCCGATCTTGAAGGTCTCGACCGCCTTTGAGCCATCGGGGCGGTGGACCTGCACCGTCGCCTCGGCATCGTCGATGGGCTCATCGCCGAGCGAGACGATCAGCATCACCAGCTTGTCCGCCTTGGCGTCATAGGTGGCGATGGTCGAGCGTTCGGACATCCAGCGGCCCTCGCGCCCCGTCTCCTCATAGGTGTGGGGCTCGCGTCCATCGGTGCTGGGCTTCTCGGGCGGCGCGCCGCGCAGCGCGGCCCAGGTCTCGTTGCCCACGATGCCGTCGACCGCTTTGCAGTTCTTCTTTTGGAAGGCGATGACGGCCTTGTACGTGCCGTTGCCGAACTGCCCGTCGACGCCGATGCCCGCATTGTCGAGCTTGTTGAGCATCGTCTGCAGGTACTCGACCCAGCCATCAGCGTTCTCATCGCCCTTGCGCAAGGTCGGCTGCTTGGACTCGGTCGGCGGGTTGAAC